>NZ_AP026708.1:997857-1329642 GCF_026000375.1 Pseudodesulfovibrio portus | reverse complement strand
ACCGGAAGGTGATGTAGCGGAAGACGTTCAGGACGCCGACGTCGGTGCTGAGCGGTACAAGCAGGTTGTAAATCATTTGTTGCCTCCAGGTGCTCCCGCGTTCAATTCGCGGCAGAGCGCATTGGCGTACTCTTCCATTTTTAGGGAGCGCGAACCCTTGACCAGGACCACGCCCCGGTCGATGCCCGTTTCGCGCCAGGCTCGAAGAAATTCGTCGGGCGTGGTCAGCGGGATCACGGCGCCGCCGCAGGTGCGGGCCACGTCGGCCAGGTGGTCGCCCTTGTAGAACACCGCTGCCGGGGCGGCCTCGGCCACCAGGGTTCCCAGCTCCTCGTGGCGTCGGGTCGCTTCTGCGCCCAGCTCGCGCATGTCGCCCAGCACCAGGACCAGCGGGGCCTCGTCGGCCATGGTCGTGGCCGTGCGGATGGATCGGGCCATGGACAGGGGGTTGGCATTGTATGTGTCGTCGATGACCGTGACGCCGCCTCCCACCTTGCAGCAGAACCGCTGGCCGTCCACGGCCATGTCCCTGACGCCTTTGATGACGTCGTCGCGGGACAGTCCCAGCTGGTGCGCGGCAGCGGCCACGCAGGCCAGGTTCTCGGCGTAGTGTTCGCCGCAGAACGGGGCGGTCAGTTCGCCGTCGCCCTCGGGGGTCTTCAACCGGAAACGTCCCCAGTTTTCGGTGTCCGAGCCCCCGAGGAACGAGGCAACATAGGAGGTGTCGGAATTGGCGTTGGTGGAAAATCCGATGGGCGCGTCCACGATTTCTCGGGCCGCGTCCCAGAGCAGCGGGTAGTCCGCGCAGACCACGGCCCGGCCGTTGGGGCGCAGGTAGCGGAGCAGGGCGGTCTTGGCCTGGGCCACGCCCGCCTCGTTGCCGAGGCCTTCCAGGTGGCCGGGGCCGACGTTGGTGATGACGGCCAGGTCGGGCGAGGCCACCGGAGCCAGCTCCTCCATGTCGCCCTTGCGGGAGATGCCCAGCTCCATGATCCAGACTTCCTGTTTTGCCGCGGCCTTGAGCATGGACATGGGAAGCCCGATCTGGTTGTTGAAATTGCGGTAGTTCTTGGCCGTCTCGAATTTCCGGGACACCACGGCGTAGAGCATCTCCTTGACCGTGGTCTTGCCCGCCGTGCCGGTGACGGCCACCAGCTTGGCCCCGCACATGTCGCGCCAGCAGGCGGCCAGCCGACCCAGCGCGCCCAGCGAGTCGCGGACCATGATCACCGGGGCGTCCACGTCGTCCAGCATGCGCGAGGCCACGATGGCCGCCGCACCGGACCTGGCGGCCTGGGGTGCGAACTCGTGGCCGTCGTAGTTCTCCCCGGCGATGCACACGAACAGGTCGCCCGCCTCGACGGTGCGCGAGTCCGTCTTCACCGAAGCGACGCGGATGTCCTGGTGGCCCTCTTCGGCCATGTTGCCGAGGCAGCGTTCAATATCGGCCAGGGTCATGTTCACGAACGGGTTTCCTCGATGCCTTTGAGGGCGGCTTCCTTGTCGGAGAAATGGCGTTTTTCCTTGCCGATGACCTGGTAGTCCTCGTGCCCCTTGCCCGCGATGAGCAGGGCGTCGCCGGGGCGCATCTCGCCGATGGCCATGGTGATGGCGGTCTGCCGGTCAACGTGTTCCAGGACGCGGGCCGCGCCCTTGAGGCCGGGCCGGGCGTCGTCCAGGATGGCCAGCGGGTCTTCGGTGCGCGGGTTGTCCGAGGTCAGCACCGCGATGTCGGCGTAGCGGGCCACGGCCTCGGCCATGAGCGGACGCTTGACCCGGTCGCGGTCGCCGCCGCAGCCGAACACGGTGATCAGCCTGTTGAAATCCAGCTTCTTGAGCGCCTGCTGCACGTTCTCCAGGGCGTCCGGTGTGTGGGCGTAGTCCACGAAGATGTCCAGGCCCGCGTCGTTCATGACCCGTTCCAGCCTGCCCGGCACGCCCGGGAAGGTGGACAGTTTGCGCATGTCCTTGCAGTTCAGGCCCAGCTGCAGGCCCACGGCCTGGGCGGCCAGCAGGTTCATGGCGTTGAACGCGCCCACGAGCGGGGAATGGATCACCCAGCTCTTGCCCTTGTACGAGGTCTCCAGCTCGATGCCCTGGCCGGTCATGGACAGGATGCGGCCCTGGACCAGGGGCTTTTTGCCCACCTCCTGCTCCACCAGGGCGGTGTCGCCGATGCCGTAGCCCACGCCGTCCTCGCACGCCTTGAGCAACCGGCGTCCGTAGGTGTCGTTGTAGTTGAGGACGTTGGCCTTGCGCGGCAGGGGGTAGTCCATGAAGAGCATGGATTTGGCCCGGAAGTATTCTTCCATGGTCTCGTGGTAGTCGAGGTGGTCCTGGGTCAGGTTGGTGAATACCCCGGCGTGAAAGTCCAGCCCGGCCACCCGGTACTGGTCCAGTGCGTGGGAGGAGACCTCCATGACGACCACGTCCACGTCCGCCTTCTTCATGTTGAAGAGCAGCTCGTGGAGCATCCAGCAGTCAGGGGTGGTCAGGGGGGCGTCCATTTCGAAGCCGGGCCAGCGGTAGGTGACGGTGCCCAGCACGCCCACCTTGAGCCCGGCGGCGGCGAACAGGTGCTCGATGATATAGGAGGTGGTCGTCTTGCCGTTGGTGCCGGTGATGCCCACCAGTTTGATGTCGCGCTGTTCCACCTTGAAGAAGGCGCGGGCCAGTTCGCCCAAGGCGGCGGCGGGATTGTCCACGTACACGGCGGCGGCCCTGTCCTCCACCACTGGAGCCACCAGGTCGCGGTCGGCCTCGGCGGCCACCACGAAGGCCGCGCCGTTGTCCAGGGCGGCGGGGATGTAGTCGATGCCGCGCACGCTGGTTCCGGGCATGGCCACGAAGCATTCGCCTTCCTGGACCTTGCGTGAATCCGTGCGGACCATGAGGCCCTTTTCCGCTTTTTTGAGCAGGCTCTGAAATTCCATGACGCCCGTCACCTCTTCTTCCTTGCCGCTATGAGAGCCAGAGAACAAAAACATTGTCCGAACCCTCCTTGGTTTGGCCGGCCGGCCAGGGCTTCCCTGGTGCGGGCTCCTGACGATCGACCGTCATTCCCTGTCCCTTGATGACCGGGACGATTCCCATCTTGACCAGCATTTCGAGCGCCCGGCGCACGGGCATGCCCTGGATGTTCGGCACCGTGTTCCCGGAGGCCGTCCTATCCGTCGGGGCGTCCACGGCCCGGTCCAGGGGCTGCGCTTCCGCCTCGACCAGGGACGTGGTCTCACCGGCATCGGCGTGCAGGGTCTCGGACAGCTTGCCGTGGTAGGCCAGCGTCCGAACCGTGATTTCCCGGCAGACCGGGGCGGCGACCATGGAGCCGTAGTTGGCCTTCTGCGGCTCGTCGATCATGGTGATGACCAGCAGCTCGGGCTCGTCCGCAGGGACCAGGGCCACGAAGGAGGAAAGATACTGGTCGCCGTAGCCGCCGTCGGGCGACGCCTTCTGGGCCGTGCCGGTCTTGCCCGCCATGGTGATGCCCTCGATGCGGGCGCTGCGCCCCGTGCCGTCCTCGTGGACCACGTCCTTCATCATGGACAGGACCCTGGCCGCGGTCTCGGGGCTGAACACCTGGATGGCGGCGTTCCTGTGCTCCGGACGGGGCTCCTTGACCAGCCGCAGGGACTTGGTGGCTCCCTGGTTGGCCAGGCAGAGAAACGCCTTGGCCAACTGCAGGGCCGTGGCTCCGACGCCCTGGCCGAAGCTGATGGCCGCCAGGTCCACGGAGGTCCACTTGGCCGCCGGGTGCAGGATGCCGGGTGACTCGCCGGGCAGGATGACCCCGGTCCGGTCGCCGAAGCCGAGCTTGGACAGGTAGGAGTGGTAGACGTCCGCGCCCATGTCCGTGCCGATCTTGGCGCAGCCGATGTTGGAGGAGTAGCGGAGCACCTTGTTGGCGGGCAGCCATTTGGCCGGGTGGGTGTCGCGGATGACCTTGCGGGCCACTTTCCAGCGTCCGTTTTCGCAGTCGATGAGCGTGTCCGGCTCGATGACGCCCTCTTCCAGGGCGGCGGCGAACAGGAAGGGCTTCATGGTGGAGCCGGGCTCGTAGATGTCGGTGATGGCCCGCAGACGGCGCTGGGTCGGCGAGGAATGGCGGACCGTGTTGGGATTGAAGAACGGCTGGTTGGCCATGGCCAGGATGTCGCCGGATTCCACGTCCACCACCAGGACGATGCCCGCGCGGGCGTCGTACTTGGCGATGGACTTGGCCAGGGCCTGTTCCGCTGCGTGCTGGATGTGGGTGTCGATGGTCAGCTTCACGTCATGGCCGTTGATGTCCACCTCGCGGCCCTCGCCGTCCAGGTAGAAGCGGCGGCCCTTGCGGTCGCGCCGGACCACGAACCGCGCCTTGCCCGGTTCGAGCCGGTCGTCGAACACGCGCTCCACGCCCTCGCGTCCCTTGCCGTCGATGTCCACGAAGCCGAGGACCTGCCCGGCCAGGTGGCCGTTGGGGTAGATGCGGGAAAATTCACTGAGCTGGTGCACCCCGGCCAGACCTGCGCGGGCCACGCTGACGGCCTCGCGGTCCGTGACCTGGCGCTTGATCCAGACGAACTGCTTGGCGGAGGTGAGTTTTTTCCTGACCTCGGCCACGGAGAGCTTGAGGGTCTTGGCCAGCACGGCGGCCGTGTGGTCGGGGCGGGTGATCTCATAGGGATAGGCACAGACGGACTTGGCCTCCACCGAGGTCGCGAGCATCTCGCCGTTGCGGTCGAGGATGCGGCCCCGCTCGCCGTATTCGTACTCGGCGGCGTGGCCCTGTCGCGAGGCCCGGTCGGCCAGGGTGTCGCCCTCGAAGAGCTGCACCCATGCTGTGCGGACCCAAAGACCGGAAAGCGCAATCGCGAAGAGGGCCATGACGACCCCTATCTTGATCCCGCTGCGATCCTTGCGCCCATTCTTTCCACTCGTCATCCAGACTCCCACTATCCACGGCGCGTTTATGATAAAACGCGCTGTCAGTCGGCTATTCGCCTGATTTGTCCAGGCGCAGCCACTCCCAGGCCGAGTCGGCCCGCGAGTTTCTTGAGCTCGTAAGGCGAAACCAGGTTGTTCCTCTCAACCGCCAGTTTCGCTGCCAGATCCTCTTTCCGGCCGAGGCTCTTCTCCATCTTGCGCAGGTCGTAAGCCATATCCATACGCTCGATGTTCAACCATACCGCCCCAAGGCCAAGGGACAGCGCCATGCCCAGCAGGCACATCACCATCCAGAGGAGCGTCTTGTCGGTCTTGCTCATGCATCATCTCCGTCGGGTGCGAGCTTTTCCGCCACCCGGAGCTTGGCACTCCGTGCGCGCGGGTTCGCATCCCTTTCGGCGTCCGAGGCGGCCAGCGGTTTCTTGGTGAGCACTTTCATCTCGGGTACGCCGCCGCAGGTGCAGTGGAGTTGATGCGGGGGGCATTTGCACCCTTTGGCGGCATCCCGAAATGCGTGCTTCACGGCCCTGTCTTCCAGGGAGTGAAACGAAATGATGGCCAGCCTCGCGCCCGGCTTCAGGCGTCCGACTATGGTTTGAAGGTAGCGTTCAAGTTCCTCAGTTTCCCTGTTGACCGCTATTCGCAGTCCCTGGAAGGTACGGGTTGCCGGATGATTGCGGGCGGTGTGCCGCATCTTGGGCGGGTAGGCCAACCTCACTATCTCGGCCAATTGGAGCGTCCTCGTGATGCGCTCCTTGTCCCGTGCCTTCAGTATCGCCGACGCGATTTTCCCGGCCAGGGGGTCTTCCCCGTAGGCCCTGATGATCCGCGCCAGATCACCATGTTTCAGCGTATTGACCAGTTCCTCGGCCGAAGCCGCGGCATCCGTGCCCATGCGCATGTCGAGCGGTCCGTCGTGGACGAAGCTGAATCCTCTTTCAGCAACGTCCAGCTGCATGGATGAGACGCCGAGGTCCAGGACCGCGCCGTCCACCGTATCCCAGCCGACCTCGTCAAGGGCCTCCTCAAACCGGGAGAAAGGCAGGTTGAACAGATGAACGCGGTCCGCGAACTCCGCCAGGCGCGTCCTTGCAAGCGCCAATGCCTCCTGGTCCCGGTCAAGCCCTACGAGCTCGGCCTTTTCGCCCGCCGTCCTCAGGATGGCCAGGCTGTGGCCGCCCATGCCCAGGGTGCCGTCCAGATAACGGCCTCCGGGTGCGGGGCGGAGCCACTCAACCACTTCATGTAAAAGAACCGTCGTGTGCAGCGATGCGGGATCGAACGTCTCCGGCTTCATCAGAAGGGCATGGAGACGTTGTTTTCGGCCAGCTCGGTGGACACGTCGTAGTCCTCGTCAAGCAGCCGTTCGAAGGATTCGGCGGACCAGATCTCGAACCGTTTGCCCGCGCCCATGACCACCACCTCGCCGTCGAGCTTGCCGGACTTGCGAAGGTGCGCGGGAATGGCGATGCGCCCCTGCTTGCCCACATGCGCCTCCGTGTAGCCGGAGTTGAACAGGCGGATGGTGTTCTGGAGGGCGCGGCTCGGGGTCTTGATCTTCTCAAGCTCGGCTTCGAGCCGGGTCCACTGTTCAGGGGTGATGCCGATGACGTGTTTGTCGTAGATGGTCAGCACGATGACCGCGTCCGGCAGTGCGGCGCGGATCATATCCCGGAACTCGGGCGGCAGTATGAGCCGACCCTTGTCGTCCAGGCTTCTGTGTGCGTGACCTCTGAATTTCATCATTTCCCCCGGAGCAATCCCTTGCCCCACATCTTTACACCTTTATTACACTAAATTCCACTTATTCCCACGTGTGCTAGAAAATCAAGGGAAAGTCAACCGCTTGGCCCAAAATGATGGACATAATAAAAGGAGTCTCATTGATTTTTCCGGGGGGTACGCCTAGACTTAGCCCACATCTTTGTTGAGATCGTATGTATAAATACAATAAATCCAACATGTAAGATTAAAGAAGCGGTCAAAAGACGCGGTTACGCCACACGGATCGCGGCAAGGAGACGTCCATGGACAGGCACATCAAGATCATCGCCACACTGGGGCCCGGCACCGAAACCTATGAAGCGGTCAAGGAACTGGTGGAGTCGGGAGCCAAGATCTTCCGGCTCAACTTTTCCCACGGCGGACGTGAATTTTTCGCCAAGATGGTGGACATCATCCGCAGGCTCGAAAAAGAGACCGGGCTGACCCTGACCATCCTCCAGGACCTGTCGGGCCCGAAGATCCGCACCTGCGACGTGGGGTTGCCGCCCTTCGAGGTGAGCAAGGGCGGGGAGGTGCTGCTCGGCACTTCGGACAAGTTCGAGAAGGTCGAGGAGCCGTTCATCTGCCTGGACATCCCGGAGATGTACGAGGGCGTGAAGGAAGGCGATCCCGTAGCCCTCGGCGACGGCGTCATCCGGTTCAAGGTGATCAAGATCGAGGAAGAGCACCTCATCAGGCTGGAGGCCACCAACTCGGGGCTCTGTCCGCCCAGAAAGGGCATCACCTTCCCCGGCATGACCACGCCGCTGGCCCCGCTAACCGAAAAAGACAAGGCGGACCTGGCCATCGGCATGCAGTTGGGCGTGGACGTGGTGGCCATGAGCTTCGTGCAGAAGCCCGAGGACATCTGCAACCTGCGCGCCGAGATGATCCAGTACGGCAGGCGGGTGCCCATCATCGCCAAGCTGGAACGCATCGCCGCCCTGGAACGGCTGAAAGAAATCCTGGAAGAGGCGGACGGCATCATGGTGGCGCGCGGCGACCTGGGCCTCGAGCTCGACCTGGCCGAGCTGCCCGTGGCCCAGAAACGGATCATCAACGCCTGCAACAACGCGGGCAAGCCGGTCATCGTGGCCACCCAGATGCTGCTGTCCATGGTCAACTCGCCCATGGCGACGCGGGCCGAGACCACGGACGTGGCCAACGCCATCCTGGACGGCGCGGACTGCGTCATGCTCTCCGAGGAAACCGCCATCGGGCGCTATCCCGGCGAGACCGTCCGGTTCATGCGCAAGATTTCCTACGAGATCGAGGCGTACATGTTCGAGCCCGGCAGGCTGGAGATCGACCGTGGCGGGGAGCGGGACAACCCCTCCACCTTCCTGGCGTATGCCGCAGCCATGCTGGCGGGCAAGACCAATGCCAAGGCCATCGTCTGCCATTCCACTTCCGGCGCCACCACCCGGCTGCTGTCCTCCTGCCGTCCCAAACAATCGATCTACGCCCTGTCTTCGGACCACACGGTCCGGCACTTCACCAACCTTTCCTGGGGCGTCATCCCCGCCGAACCCCTGGTCGTCATCGACGACCACCAGGAACGGGCCGAGGTCTTTGTCCGGCAGTCGCCCGTCTTCGAGGAGGGCGACATCGTCATCGTTACCGCCGGGCAGCCCGAAAAGGGCAAGTCCGTGACCCAGACCAACGTGGTCAAGCTGTATGAAAAACTGAGCAAAGAAGCGAGCTGATGCAAACCCAGAACCAGAACATCTCCGACGGACTCAACGAGGAATACTACCAGATCAGCGCCGACATCCTCGGCAGCTTCAACAAGTACCGTCCGCCGCTCAACATCTACATGTTCAAGGAGGATGTGGCGCGCATCATGCCCTACTACAAGGTGGGCGGGCGGCTTTCCAACGAGCAGGTGGAGGAACTCAAGGGACTGACCAACCAGGGACTGATTTTCGTTTCGCGCGACGACCATCCGGTTTACGTCAAGCACATCAGCTACCAGCTCGACCTGGTGCTGGTGGACGGCAACCTCATCGAGCGCGAAATAGCTGACATCTTCATCCAGGCGCTGACCCGTCGGCTGGCGGAGTTCTTCGAGCAGCCGGTGAAGGCCGTGTTCGAGAAGCTCTGGGTGGACGTCATGGTCCTGACCGAATACCTCTACTCGGACATGTCGCGCACCAGGGCCCTGGCCCGGCGGCTGCACACCGAGCACACCCTGGAAAACCATTCGGTGAACACCGCGATCATGGGAGCGGCGCTGTGGGGCAGGCTCAAGGGCGAGGATTTTGCGGAGGCGATCAAGCGCAAGGTCTTCGACCGCACCATGGTCGGCCTGTTCCTGCATGACATGGGCATGACCAAGGTGCCGGAGTTCATCAGGAGCAAGAAGCAGCCTCTGACCATCGACGAGCGCAACAAGGTCAACGCCCATATCAAGGTCGGCTTCGAAATGCTGCACAAGCTGGAGCTGCGCTATCCCGAGATGGAGCAGTGCGTCACCCAGCATCACGAACGGGCCAATGGCTCGGGGTATCCGCTCAAGTCCATGAAGCAGGACTTCGCGGGCCGCCTTTGCGCCGTCGCCGACTCGTTCTGCGCCATGATCGCCAACCGGCCCTACGCCGAGGGCATGGGCTTCATGAAGGCGGCGGCTTCCCTTGCGAACGATGCCGCCTATGATCGGGAGCTGACCAAGGCGTTGCAGGTGTTCCTGTTGCTGGACCTGAAGCTGAAGCCGTAGACGGTGTCGTTTTTTCGGCATGAAAAAAGGCCGGTCCCCCGGGGACCGGCCTTTTGCGTGCGTCGAATGCGCCTACTTGAAAATCTGGACCATGTCGCGGGTCATTTCCCGGTACACGTCGGTGACGTAGACCACGCCCATGACCTTGTCCGCTTCCATGACCAGGGCCCAGTCGCGGCGGGATTTGAGGAACACGTCCAGGACCACCAGGATGGGGTCGTTGGGCTTGAGCAAGGGCGGGTCGGTGATCAGCGAGTCCTCCAGCCGTTCCTGGGTGCAGATGAGGCATGCGTTGGCGAACTGCTGGTCCCAGTCCACGGAGCCGTCGGCCTTGAGGTTGTCGTCCTTGAGGACCGATTGCTTGACCGCCTTGAACAGCTTCCAGAGGTTGATGGCCCCCACCAGCTTGCCGCCCTTGTTCAGGACCACCACCACCTGGGAATCAGGCGCTTCCACCATGGCCTCGCGCATGACGCGGATGGCTTCGGCCAGGCTGGCGTCTTCCCGCACGGTGGGAAATTCGTCTCGCATCATGTCCCAGGCGCGTTTTCTGAGCATCATATGGGCTATCCTCCGATGAATTACGGTTGTCAGTCAGTGTTGTGCAACATTAAGTACCGCCAGAGCATTTTTTTGTCCATATAAACAACGGGTAACGCGCCGCCACCGCAAACCCTCCCGGAGTTGTTCCTTCTTGGGTTGTCGGCAACTGTACGAAATGACGAAGAAAAATTTATAAAAGCCGTCCGCGAACGGTTTTCGCCTTGACTCGGGCATGGATGATGCAAATGTTCTCCCCATGAAGAAGATCACCTTTCTGGCGGCGGTCCTGGCTGTCCTCACCGTGCTCCCGGGCCGTGCCGGGGAGCTGCCCTTCGGCCCCGGAGAGCGCATGGAGTACGAGATATACTGGACCGTTTTCCATGCGGCGGACGCGGTGCTCGAGGTCATGGACGACACCGAGATGCGCGGGGAGCCCGCCCGGTATTTCAAGGCCACGGCCAGAAGCGCGGAGTGGATCGACAACATCTACCGGGTGCGCGACACCATCGAGTCCTGGACCGACATGGACGTCGGCTATTCCCTGCGCTACATGAAGGACCAGAACGAGGGGTCCTACCACAAGAAGGTGGACCTGGTCTTCGACAAGAAATCCAATCTCTCCCACCGCTATTCGCGCGGCAAGTATTCCATGTCCCTGGTGCAGCCCGTGGACGTCTTCGACCCAATGTCCATCCTGTTCGCCTTCCGCAAGTATGACCTCTACGAGGGCATGCATTTTGCGGCCAACGTGTCCGACGGCAAGAAATCCGTGGTCAGCGAGGCCTTTGTCGAGAAGGCCGAGGATGTGGAGACCGACCTGGGAGCATTCCGCTGCTTCAAGGTCAGGATCGACGTCAAGCACCTGTCCGGCGTGTTCAACAAGTCCAAGGACGCCTCGCTCTACGTCTGGTTTACGGCCGACGCCCGCCGCATCCCGGTCAGGGTCAAGTCCAAGGTGTCGGTGGGCCACTTCTCCATGGAGCTGGTGGGATACCGGCCGCCCTCAGTCGTGGCGGCTGAAAACTAGCCGCCGTCCTCCAGCGTATTCACGCGCACCTTGTTGGAGCGGGGGAACTCCCGTTTCAGCACGCTTTTGAGCACCCGCTTCATCCCCTTGAGGTCGGTCTCGACGGTTTCGGCGCGGAATCCGAATTCCGTGGCCGCGAACCGGTCCCCGTCCATGCGGCGGACACGCAGTCCGCGATCCCGTTTGTAGGTCAGCAGTTCCAGCCCATGGCCCACGGGGAGCTTTTTGAGTCGGGAAAGAATGGTGGGAACGGCCCCGGCGATATCGATCATATCTTCTTCCGTTTGACGTGCACGTCCGCATCGGCTTGGCCGAGGTCGTACAGGCGGATTTTTGTGGAGCGGGGAAATTCCTTTTTGAACAGTGTCTTGAGCAGCTTTTTCATCTTGGAGAGATCGACCTGAAAGCGGTCCTGGAAAAAGCCGTTCTCCACCACGTCGAATTCGTCCGCAGCGGTGCGCCGGATGACCACGGAGCGGTTGCGCTTGTATGTGCGCAGGTCCACGGCGTGGCCAACGGGGAGCTTTTTCAGCTTGCGGATCACGGTTTCCACTCCGGTGGCCTTGTCTATCATGGACGCAAAGATAGACAGCGGGTATGAATCGTGTCAAACCACGGCTCCTTCAGCCTGTTGGAAAACAGCGATCTGCGGCGTTAAGTGAATTGTTGACGGGCACCGCGAGGCTGCAAAATCTTATGCCTCAGGTATGCTTCGAAAAGTTCAACCCCTCACGTACCGGGAAGGTACGCTTCGGCCTTGAATTTTTCTCGCGCCTCGCATCTCACTGTTTTTGAACAGTCTGAGTTTTTTGAAAGGCCTGTAATTGAACCGGAGATAATCATGTCCCTCAAGAAAGACGACACCATCGAATGCACCATCGAATCCCTGGCCTTTGGCGGTCGCGGCGTGACCCGCGTGGACGGCATGGCCGTGTTCGTGGCCGGTGGCCTGCCCGGAGACACGGTGCGCGCCCGCGTGACGCGGGCCAAGAAGCGGTTCGCCGAGGCCGAGGCCGAGGCCGTACTCACCCCGTCACCCTTCAGGGTGGAGCCCGTCTGCCCCCACTTCGGGGCCTGCGGCGGCTGCGCCCTGCAGAATCTGGAATACCCGGAACAGGTAAGGCAGAAAGGCGACCAGGTGAACAACGCCCTTGCCCGCATCGGCGGCGTTGACGTCCCAATGGACGACCCCGTGGGTTCGCCCCAGGTCTGGCGCTACCGCAACAAGATGGAGTTCGCCTTCGAGCGCCGCGACGGCGGCCTGCACCTCGGCCTGCGCGGCCGGCTCCCGGCCGGGGAAAAGGGGCTGCCCCCGGTGCTCGACATCGAGGAGTGCCATCTGTGCGCCGAGAGGGACGTGGATATTTTGCGCGCGGTCCGCGATTTCTGCCGCGAGTCCGGCGTGGCCGCCTATGATCCCAAGACCGGCAACGGGTTCTGGCGGCACCTTGTCATCCGGCGCACCGCTCTCGGCGAGGTGCTGGTCCATGTCATCACCGCGCCCGACAGCCGCAAGTACAGGCAGGTGGAAGCCCTGGGCGCGGCCCTGGTGGACCGCTTCCCGGCCCTGACCTCGTTCGCCCACTCCTCCCGCACCCGGCGCAGCGTCGCGGCTGCGGGCGAGCTGGTGGAATTCCGGCTCGGCACCAAGGCCGTGGAGGAGATGGTCGCCCACGGCGGTCGCGAGGCGCGCTACCACATTTCCCCCAATGCGTTTTTCCAGACCAACAGCTCCGGAGCGGGCGAGCTGTTCGGCGCGGTGCGCGAATACGCCGGGCTGACCGGCGCGGAGACCGTGCTCGACCTCTACTGCGGCTCCGGGGCCATCGGCATCTTCCTGGCCGACGCTGCCAAGCGCGTCATCGGCTATGAGATGAGCGAGGAATCCGTGGCCAAGGCGTGGAGTTCGGCCAAGCTCAACGGGTTGACCAACTGCGATTTCGTGGTCGGGAACCTGGACAACGGCATCGAGGACATCGCCTCCCTGCCCAAGCCCGACGTCCTGGTGGTGGACCCGCCCAGGTCCGGCATGCACGAGAAAACCGTGCTGGCCATCCTCAAGCTCGCCCCGGAGAAGATCGTGGCCGTGTCCTGCGACCCCAACACCCTGGCCCGGGACGTCAAGCGGCTGTCCGAAGCCTACGAGGTCAAACGGGCGCGCGCCGTGGACATGTTCCCGCACACCCACCACGTGGAGACGGTCTGCCTGCTGGAAAGGCGCTGAGTCCCGGCAACGCATCCGATGCAGTTCAAAAGGCCTTGACGGGGTATTCCGTCAAGGCCTTTTCCTGTCATTGATGGCCCCGAACGCCACGGCATGCCGTCGTTCGCGGGTGGCTTCAGCGATCTTTCAGCAGCCACGCCTTCCCTTTCTCGATGTCGTCGAACATCATCACGTTGAAGGCCCGGTTGCGCAGCGATGTCTCGAAATACTTGCACGCCGTGAAGTCGTGGGGACTGCAGACCACGGCGCCACGGATTCCGTAGGTCTGCAGCCCCTCCTTGTCCAGCATCTCGGACATCAGGACGGCGTCATAGACCTGGAATTTCAAGGTCGCTTCGCTCTCGTTGAAGAGCACGTATTGTATGTCGTTTGCGCGGGCCTTGAGAATGGAGGACCTGATATATTCGAAGAACTCCTCGGGGGACTCCGGCGCTCCCGTGCACGTCACGAGCAGATAGTCGTCCCTGATCCGGGAGTCATAGGAAAAACCCATACGTTCTCCCTGGCATAAGGTTGGTTCGGAGGCAGGTTGGCACATATTTTCCTGTAAAGATATTAGAAGCTGCGTGCCGCCGTGCGCTCCGGAAGAACGGTTTCGGGATATCTCTTGTTCCGCTAGCCTGTTACGATCAATGAACGCAGGTCGGCCTCAGGGTGTTCTGTCAGGTCGAGGTTGAAAAAGGCGCTGTTCGCGGCGATGGTCGATTCATCCCAGTCCCACCAGGCTATTTCCAGCAACTCCTGTATGACGTGTCGGCTGAAGCGATAGCCCGCCACGGTTGCCGGTACGCCATATGCCACTGCAAAGGGGGGGATGTCCCTGGTCGCGACGCAGCCTGCCCCGAGCACGGCCCCGTCGCCGATAGTCACCCCGGACATGATGCAGACGTTGTCCCCGATCCAGCAGTTGTTGCCGATGTTCACGGGGCCTTTGGTCTTGCTGATTGAAGTGAATCGGTGCTTGTCCTGGAGCCCGACGTTCAAGTTGGCATGGCCGATGTCGTGCGTTTTGCTCTGTATGCAGAGATTGCACCCGATAGCGCAGTATCTGCCTATCGTTATCGGGCAGGATTCATGGCCGCGCAAAAAGGACGGGCCGTTGATGTTGGTCCCTGTGCCGATAGTCACGTACTTTGTTCGGATGTCCTGCAAGGGTACTGACCTCCATTGTTTCCGGCCACGTCCCTTCCCCTGGTCTGTGCCCTTGGAAAGGTATTGTGTCTTTACACGTTCGAGTTCGTAGCGCTCCGCGCCCCATGGCGCATGGCCGGGTCGGCTACGGGAGCTGCGTCGGGATGGGGCCCTTTTGCTGCCTCTGTTCCCGCGCACGGGAGTGCTGCGCCTTCAGTATCCTGTCGAATTCGACGAGCAGCCCCATGCGCTCCGCCAGGAGCTGGAGCATGTCGATATCCGAACCGCCGTAGGAGCCGTCCTCGGTTTTGACCTTGCTTGGGGGGAAGGAGTTGAAAGACACCAGCAGCACATTGTCAGCGGCCCGGGTCGGCAAGGAAAACAACATGAACCACATGATGGCGAGAAGAATCGAGCGCAATCCCATCGGGGGCTTATAGGTAAAAAGAGCCGGATGGGCAACGGCAAGTCCGGAAATTGTCCCGTGGCGGCTGTTTTCAATGCCTGGAAAGGAAGTCATCCTTGATGCGTTCGAATTCACCGTGTTCGACAAGGTCGCGCATGACCTTGTCGAATTCGGCGACCCGGTAGGCATGGGGGGAGCGTTTGGACAGGATCATGTGGACGTCCTGGTGTTCGTGGTAGGCGTATCGGGCCTTGCCGATGACATTGGTCAGGCCGATCCGGGCCAGGAGGTAGTCGGCCGACGCTTCGGTGTTGATGAAAGCGTCGATGCGCCCGGCGCGCAGCATCTTGATGTTCAGGTCTATGGTCTTGACCTCGGATTTCTCTATGGCCGCGTCCGAGTCGAAGCGGGGGAAATATTTGCTGCCTAGCTGGGTCCCGATGACCAGGGAGCGCATGTCTTCGTATCGGGTGATGGTGTCTTCCCGGCCCTTGAGGACGTAGACGGCCTTGTTCGTCCGGTTCTTGTACGGGGGCGTCAGGAAGTGGGCATAACCCTCGCGTTCCGGGCGGCGGAGCACGCCGACCATGAGGTCGATCTCGCCGTGTTCCACCATCTTGAGGCCCCGCTTGAAGGGGAGCTGGACGAAATCGAGTGCCAGATCCATCCGTTTTGCCAGCAGGTGGAGAAATTCGATGTCGATGCCGCCGGGCGTGCCGTCGTCGCCGAGCACCTTCCACGGGGGGAGCGGGTTGAAGGATACGCGAAGCACCCCGCTTTCGGCCGGCGCAGGCAGTGGCGGCAGGAAGAGGAGAGCAAGGCACAGACAGAGGGTGAGGATACGAGGCGCCATATGTGCCTTATATGCAAAATGTTGTCGTTGGGCAACGGCGGGATGACTCATCGGCGGCTTCCTTCACTTGTTGCCAACTCCGGAGTAATCCGGCACTCTGGGCAATCATTGAGCATCCATGGGAGCGAGCATGTCGATTGTCATCAGAAAGAGCTTGTTGGAACTGATTTTTTCCGGCGCATTCATGAAGCGGTGGAACGACAAGCTGCGGCCCATGGAACTGGTCGAGGTGGACAAGCAGGGGCACAAGATGATCGTGGCCTGGCTGCTCTTCCTGCTCAACTCCCGCGACATGGACGTGGCCCGCAAGAGGGCCCTGGGCGAGGCCATCATCGAGGGGGGGCTGTACGACTACCTCTACCGGCTGGTCATCACCGACATCAAGCCGCCGGTCTTCTACCGCATCAAGGAGAACCCGGACGACTACCGGACCCTGTCCAACTGGGTGCTCAACTCGCTGAAGCCGCGCATCAGCCCGCTGGGCGAGGACTTCATGCGCCGCATGGAGGAGTACCTGAATCAGCCCGAGGACACGGGGCTGGCCCGGCGCATCCTCAAGGCCGCCCATCTGTACGCCAGCTACTCGGAGTTCAAGCTGCTCAAGTCCATCAACACCATGGATCACGAACTGACCGAGATCGAGGACAGCTTCATCGACCGGCTCGAGGCCATGCGCGACCTGACCGGCGTGTCCGAGCTGCTGGACGAGGACAACAACGTGCTCGGCCTGTTCGCCCGCATGTGCGGCAGGCTGCGTTTCCAGAAACGGTGGTCCCAGACCCCGCGCGTGCCCGAGACCTCGGTGCTGGGCCACATGTTCATCGTGGCCTCCTATTCCTGGTTCTTCTCCATGGAGGTCGGCGCGTGCCGCGCCCGCAGCCAGAACAATTTCTTCTCCGGCCTGTTCCACGACCTGCCCGAGTTGCTCACCCGCGACATCATCTCCCCGGTCAAGGGCGCGTCGTTCGAGATCGGCGAGCTGATCCACGAGTACGAGATCAGGGAGTTGGACCGCGTGGTGCTCGCCCCCCTCAAGGAGGGCGGGTACACGGACGTGGCCGACAGGCTGGAATACCTGCTCGGTCTTGAAGTGGGCAGCGAGTTCAAGGCCACGGTGTGCAGGAACGACCGCGTGCTGGAGGCCTCGGAGGAACAACTGGCCGGGGAATACAACCAGGACACCCTGGACCCCAAGGACG
Source organism: Pseudodesulfovibrio portus (assembly GCF_026000375.1). Taxonomy (NCBI): domain Bacteria; kingdom Pseudomonadati; phylum Thermodesulfobacteriota; class Desulfovibrionia; order Desulfovibrionales; family Desulfovibrionaceae; genus Pseudodesulfovibrio; species Pseudodesulfovibrio portus. Next base: position 1,312,850 of record NZ_AP026708.1, on the reverse strand, counting down.
GCCCGCTGCTCAAGGTGTCCGACGCCCTGGCCGCATACATAGAGGCGCACACCGCCCTCCGGAACGGCATCTCGTCCGACCAGCTGCACCACGCCCTGTACCGCATCCGCCAGAAGTACAACTCCCGGCCCGTGGTCGCGGGCATCCAGATTTCCGCCCTGCTTGCGGATTTTGATTAGGGCACCTCTTGAATAAATCTGGCACACCGTGTATACAAAATTCCGATTGTTAACACGGTGTCGGCGTTTCCCCGAATTTCATCACGATTTTCACGGCCGGCCCAAGGGAAGGGGTGTGCATGCACATATCTGAAGGGGTGCTATCCGGCCCGGTCCTCCTGTCCGGAGCGGCTCTGGCCGCTGTCGGCACCGCCGTTGGACTGAAGCGGATTGATTACGACCGGATAATGCCGGTGGCCATCCTGTCCGCCGTTTTTTTCATCGCCTCGCTCATCCACGTGCCCATCGGGCCCGCTTCCGGACACCTGATCCTGAACGGGCTGCTCGGCGTGGTGCTGGGCTGGGCCGCGTTCCCGTCCATACTGGTGGCCCTGACCCTGCAGGCCGTGCTCTTCCAGTTCGGCGGCCTGACCGTGCTCGGGCTGAACACCTTCACCATGGCCACCCCGGCCGTGCTCTGTTTTTACGTGTTCCGGCCCCTGCTGGCCAAGAACAACGGCAGCCGGTTCGCAGCGGCCTTCTGCTGCGGCTCCATGTCCATCCTGCTGTCCACAGTGCTCACCGCCGGAGCCCTGTCGCTGTCGGGGGACGCTTTCGTGGAAGCCGCCTGGGTGCTTTTCTACAGCCACATCCCGATCATGATCGCCGAGGGCGTAATCACCGCTTTCGCCTACTCGTTTCTCGCCAAAGTCAAGCCGGAGGTGCTCACCGCATGACAAGACTGTTGCTCATCATCTGTGCGGCCCTGGCCGCCACGCTCTGCCTGTCCGCCGCGTCCGACGCCCACAAGGTGAACATCTTCGCCTATGTGGAAGGCAACACCGTTGTCACGGAGTCCGGGTACAGCCGGTCCAGCCGCGTCAACAAGGGCGTGGTCGAGGTCCATGACGCCGCCTCCGGCGAACTGCTGCTCACCGGCACCACCGACGAGCAGGGCAATTTCAGCTTCGAGGTGCCGGACAAGGCCCGCGAACAGGGACTGGACCTGCAACTGCTGGTCAAGGCCGGAGTCGGCCATCAGGGCGACTGGGTGGTCAAGGCCGAGGAGTACATGGTCGGCGACGCCCCGGCTGCCGAGGCCGGGACCCCGGCCACCCAAACCGAGACCGCAAGCGACGCGGCTCCGGCTGCGGCACCCGCACAAGCCGTCATCGTCGCCGGGCCCAAGGCGGACATCGGTGCCGTGGAGGCCGTGGTCAAGCGCGAGCTGGAACCGGTGAAGCGCATGCTCGCGGACTTGAGCCGGCCCGGCCCGTCCGTGACCGAAATCCTGGGCGGCATCGGCTATATCTTCGGCCTGTTCGGAGTGGCCGCCTATTTCAAGAGCCGAAAATAGTTCACGATCCAAATAAACATACTGGAAAGGTCGCGATTTGATTGTCGCGGCCTTTTTTTTGTGATAATTCCCCTACAAAACGAATCCGAATTCATCCGAGGTGCTCACATGGGACTGATCAAGCGGCTGTGGAGAGGGGAAGTCGATCTGGCGCGGACGTTCTGGGTCTTCGGCTTTACTGTCGGCGTGCTTTTCAGGGGGGCAGGTCTGCTGTTGGCCGTGCTGGCTGAAAAAAACATTGGATTTGCCGCTGTCCTGCTGTCCTTCGGCGTTTTCCTGATTGTTTACCAGGTGTTCATATCCGTTGCCGTCTGGCGAAGCGCCGATCGATACCAGGGGTATAGGGGATGGGCCTTTCTCGCCAAGGCGATGGTGGTATTGGGCGTCGTGCAGTTGATTGCCGGGCTGGTCGGCATCTGACGACGCTGGATTCGATATTTTTTATCCGCCATATCTGTCAGCTACATAGGAGCGTATATGAAACTTACCACACGCAGCCGCTACGGAACACGCATGATGCTCGACATCGCCCAGCACTGCCAGGACGGGCCGGTCCGCATCCAGGACATCGCCTCGCGCCAGGGGGTGTCGGCCAAGTATCTCGAAAAACTCATACGCAAGCTCAAGGACGCCGGGTACGTCAAGTCCAAGCGCGGCCCCCGGGGCGGGCATGCCCTGGCGGTCCCGGCCACGGAAATTCCCATCGGCAAGGTGGTGCACGCCCTGGAAGGCGACGGCTCCCTGGTGGAATGCCGGTCCGGCAAGAACGGGTGCAGCCGCATGGACATCTGTCTCACGCGGCGGCTGTGGCAGGAGGCGGCGGACGCCATGTACTCCCGGCTCAACACCTTCACCCTGGCCGACCTGCTCCAGGACGCCGAGGCCTGCGCCAACCCTGACTCCCGGCCCATGGAGCTTCTCTAGCATCTCCGGCACCGGAATCTGCGGCGTTCAAACACTTGTTTAAACGCTGCGGGTCGTGTAACCAAAGAGATGAGCGGAACCTTCAACCGGGAGAAAGTGTGATTTTGGCCCTTCGCGATCCCGTCAGCGGGCTGACCCACTGCATTGCAGCCGCCCTGGCCGTGCTGGCCACGGTCCTGCTCATTTTGCGCTCGGTCGGTCCGGCCCTGCCGTGGCACATCGTGACCTTCTCCATCTTCGGCGGGGGCATGATTCTTTTGTACACGGCCTCCACCCTGTACCACTGGTTGCCGGTCAGCGAGGATCGGGTGCGCTTCCTGCGGCGGGTGGACCACTCCATGATTTTCTTTTACATCGCGGCCACGTACACGCCCATCTGCCTGATCCCCCTGCGCGGCGGGTGGGGCTGGTCCCTGTTCGGCGTGGTCTGGGGAGTGGCCCTGTCCGGCATCGTCATGAAAATCTTCTGGATCACGGCCCCGCGCCGGCTCTCCACCGCCATCTATCTCGGCATGGGCTGGCTGGCGATCATCGGCATCTATCCGATCTACCTGTCCATGCCCGGTCCGGCCGTGGCCTGGCTGGTGGGCGGCGGCGTGATCTATTCCCTGGGCGCGGTGATCTATGGCCTCAAGTGGCCCGACCCCGTGCCCGACCGCTTCGGCTTTCACGAGATATTCCACCTCTTCGTCATCGGCGGCAGCTTCTGCCACTTCGTCCTCATGTACTGGTACGTTTAGCGAAACTATCGATAGCGGCGCATCTCCTGCGTTGCTGCGGGCATCGCTGTGGAAGGCCACAGCTTCGCCCTTGCGCCTTGGCGCTGCACCACTCTCGATAGTTTCGCTGTCAGTTGCGCAATGAAAAAGGCCGGAACGTTGGAGCGTCCCGGCCTTTTGATTCGAGTGGGGTGATGTTTAGCGGCTCTGTTTGCTCATGGCGAGCCGGATGCACCAGGCTGCGCCGCCCCAGGTGATGCCGAGGCCGAAGACCATCATTATGATTGCTGCGGTGGACATATGGGTCTCCTCCTAGTCGTTGCGGACGAAGCTGCACGCGGGCTGCTTCCTGTTCAGGGCCAGGGACAGGACAAAGGCCACGGGCGGCAGGGACCAGCCGAGAAGGGCCAGGTCGCTGGACGCGTAGCCGCCGTACGGGGTGCCCAGGTCGGTGACCACGTTCATGACGAACGAGTAGCCGAGCACGCCCACGGTGACGAGCCGGAGGCACAGCCGCCAGGCCGCGCCCACCCGGAAGTCCGAGGACAGGTTGACGTGGCGCTCGATGGGCTCCAGACCCACGATGTATCCCATGAGCAGGATTTCCAGCAGCGCCAGGCCGAGGATGCACAGGTTGTTGATGAAGTGGTCCACGATGTCCAGGATGAGCAGGCCGCCCCCGGTGGTGAAGATGAGGGTGGCCGCATAGCCGAAGAGGCAGACGGCGGTGGCGGTGGCCTTGCGGGACCAGCCGAACTTGTCGATGAACGAGGAGCTGACCGCTTCCACGATGGAGATGTGGGAACTGACGCCGGCCATGGTCAGGCAGAGGAAGAACAGGGTGCCGAAGAAGACCGGGGCGGGCATGGTGTTGATGGCCGCCGGGATGGTGATGAAGGCCAGCCCCACGCCGGACCCGGCAACGTCGGCCACGGACTGGCCGGTGGCGAACGCCATGTTGCCGAGCACCGAGAAGATCATGACGCCCGCGAGCATGGAGAAGCCGCAGTTGATGAACACGGTCATGGCCGCGTTGTTGCTGATGTCGGACTTCTTGGGCAGGTAGCTGGAATAGGCCAGCATGATGGAGAAGCCGATGGACAGGGAGAAGAATATCTGCCCGTAGGCGTCGGCCCAGACCGAGAAGTCGGCCAGCTTGGAGAAGTCCGGCTTGAACAGGTAGTTCAGGCCGGTCATGGCGCCGTCCAGCGTGACCACGCGGCCGATGAGCACCAGCACCAGCAGGAAGAGCAGGGGGATGAGCACCTTGCAGGCGCGCTCGATACCCTTGCGCACGCCGGAGGTGATGGCCAGCCATGTCACGCCCCAGGCCAGGGTGCATGCGCCGAGGATGGGCCAGCGGATGGAGCCGAGCTCGAACGGGGAGCCGGTCAGGCCGAGGTACTCGCCGAAGAAGAACGCCTTGGGATCACTGCCCCAGGACTGGTTGAAGGCAAAGCCCGTGTAGTTGATGGTCCAGCCGACCACGGCCACGTAGTAGATGGAAATGACCAGGGCCACGATGACCTGCATCCAGCCCAGGAACTCCCAGTTGGAGCCGATGGCCCGGAAGACCTTGGGCGCGGAGCCGCGGTGCTTGTGGCCCATGCCGAATTCGAGGATCATGAAGGGGATGCCCGCGGTCAGCAGGGCGAAAATGTAGGGGATGAGGAAGGCGCCGCCGCCGTTCTCATAGGCCATGTAAGGGAAACGCCAGATGTTTCCCAAGCCGATTGCGGAGCCGACCGCCGCCAGGACAAAGCCTGCGCGGGAGCCCCATTGTTCACGTTGAGCCATATTGAATCACCTGTGTGTTTTGAGAGTCTGTCCCGCCACTGGCAGGCGGGAAAAGCCATGCGGGGAAAGGAAAGTGGTTGATTTCCCCGGTTGCGGAAATGCAAACGGGGTGACCGTTGTCGGCACCCCATCGCTCTGTCCGCCTTCGGAACGCGTCCGAATAACGAAGTTCCTTTAATGGATTTGTCAGCGGTTGTCCACTTGCGGAAAGCGGAAAACGCCGACCAATCGTCTGATATAAACAAGGAACTACGAATAATATTTGTTTTCTGAATCCGGTTCGGTGCCGGGGCGGGGGCCGGACCGTATAAAACCCCCGGAACCGATGAGGCTCCGGGGGTTTTTGGGTCGGATCGGCCGGTCTAGAAGGTGATGATGCTGTATCCCCGGACCATGTACGAGGACATGGACGGGTGGCCGGACATGTCGTCGAGCAGGTCCAGCCCGGATGCCTCGACCGCTTCGAGCACGCCCATCTTGGCCGAGCAGGCCTTGCACGCGCCGTCGATGAGCCCGGCTTCCCTGGCCTTGAAATACAGGGGCGAGAAGGGGGATTTGCCGCTCTCCAGTTCCGGGATCAGTTTGACCGACGCGCCCTCGAAGACGATGACGCACCCGGTCCCCTTGTCATGCATGTCCAGCGCATTCAGGAGTACGTGGACGAAACACATCATTTCGCCGTTGAAGGCATACAGGCAGTACATGGTTGCTCCGTTGGTTGTTGGTTCCATGAAAAAAGGCCCTCCGAACATAGCAGAGGGCCCTGGTTGCCGTCACGGTCAATTCTAGTCGAAGGCCTGCTGGACCTTCCATTCCTCCCATACCCTGCCCACCAGGCCGGGGCCGGGGTTGAGCACGGCCTTGCCGGGTTTCCATCCGGACGGTGTGGCCTGTGCGCCCTTGGACTCGCGCACCAGCTGGAAGGCCTGGATCTGGCGCAGGCTCTCGGACACGTTGCGACCGACCGGCGGGGTCAGGACCTCGAAGGCCTGGACCACTCCGTCGGGATCGATGATGAACCGGCCGCGCACGTCCACGCCCGAGGCGTCGTCATAGATTCCGTAGACCGAGCCCACGGCGCCGCCGCCATCGGACAGCATGGGGAAGGGAATCTTCCCTGCCGTGACCATCTTGGAAAGTTCATGTTCCTCCCACATCTTGTGCACGAACATGGAGTCCGTGGACATGGACAGGACCTGGACGCCGAGCTTCTCGAATTCGTCGTGCTTCTCTGCGACCGCAGAGATTTCGGTTGCTCAGACAAAGGTGAAGTCGCCGGGGTAGAAGCAGAGCACGACCCACTTTCCGAGGTATTCGGACAGGGTCACGGAGCCGAAACCGCCGTTCACGTATGCGGCGGCAGTGAAATCGGGGGCTTTTTGGCCAACGCGAATCATGGGGCCTCCTTGTTTTTCCGGGGTTTGGGACTGGGCTTCCGCTTCGGGCTGCGGAACTTTTGCGACCTTGGGGGCCGGGCGCTCGCATGCGGGATTTTGCTCAGTGGGCATGGCAGTCTCCATTGATTGAAAATATGAATACACAGGCATAGATAAAATCTATGTAAATGATAATACTAACTATTTACATTCATGCAAAGGGTTTTTTGGGGGAAGATGCGGGATTGTGCCGGAATGCTCCCATGAATGAAAAGGCCCCGGGATGTCTCCCGGGGCCTTTCTTGTAGCGTGTGTGGTTGGTGCTCAGCCGCGCATGCGCCGCCTCAGGCCGACCAGGCCGACCAGGCCGGAGCCGAGGAGCCAGACTGCGCCCGGAATGGGCGTGGCCCTGTAGGTCTCGGTGCAGTCGTCGCAGAGCATGGCTTGCAGTCCTTCCAGGGAAAGATCACCCACGGTGACGTCAAAGCTGCTGCCGTCGGCGGCGAATTCACCGAATCCGAACCAATCGCTGGTAAGGATGGGTACGGAGAGGTCGCCGAAATACGAACCGGCCAGGCCTACGAGAACGGCAAACTTTACCTCGTTGGTTATAAGCGGCGAAGTGCTGTTGATGATGGAATTCGTTTCAACAGCCGTAACAAAGCCGTCGATCTTGGCCGCAAGCCCGTCGAAAAGGCTGGGGTCCAGCAGTGTGCCCGATTGGATGAAGGCAAACCGGCTGCCCTGGCTTGCGCCGTAGATGTAACCACCACTGTTTTTTTCCGCATACCAGAGAGTTTGCTCAGGATTGACGTAGGTGACATCGTAATGATCGATGCCGTTGACGTCGAAGTATCCGGTACCGAGATTAACGAATAACGAACTGTCGTTTTCGTTTTCATACAACCCGGTGTAGGCCGCCATGGCGCTGTTTGCGGCGACAAGCAGCATCCCCGCGATGATTGCGCCCATAAAAATGGTTTTGAATGATTTCACCCCGATATCCTCCGTTAAAAACGAACCTTAGTGGTTATGAATTATGTTTCATTTGGTATAATGCATTTTCTGTACCTTTTACGCAATTGACTGAAATTGCGTTTAATATTTTGTTTATAAAATAAAGAAGCGCAAAAATCCGGAAAAAGTGGACGCGGGCCTCAGGCTTTCGGGCATACGGACGCAAAAAAAAGCGAGGCCCGCTGCCGGGCCCCGCTTCGTGTTCGAGTGAGTGGGGCTGGGCCCCTGTCTAGAGCCCCTTTCGCTCTATGAGCCGCAGGACCAGGGCGTAGATCACGACCAGCGCGCCGATGACGACCCAGTGGTTCATGCCCAGCACGTCGGGCAGGGTGATCTTGCCCAGCTCGCCCCAGGTGTAGACCGTGGACTTGAGCATGGGAAAGGTATGGGCGAAGATGGACGCGCCCACCAGCATGCCGAGGATGGCCCAGAGGGCGTCGAAGCGGCCCTCGCCCAATGCTCCGGCCGAGGTGCCGGGGCAGTAGCCGACCACGCCCCAGCCCAGGCCGAACAGGAGCCCGCCGACGATGTTGGGTCCCAGGGTCGTGGCCTTGAGCGAGAGCTTGACCAGCCCGAGGTCGCGCAGCAGGTAGAGGCCGACCATGGCCACGATGATGTTGGACAGCATGAACTTGACGATGGTCATGTCAATGAGGCGCAGGGCGCCCAGCTGCTTGTCGTAGCGAAGTACCCGCCCCTTCTGGAGCAGGAAGCCGAAGATGACGCCGGTGATCAGTCCGTATACGAGTGTCATTGCGCCGCCCTCCCGTATACCAGCCGGGCCATGACGATGCCGCCGATGAAAAAGCACCCGGCGGCGATGAACCCGCTCATGGACATCTGGGCCAACCCGGACAACCCGTGCCCGCTTGGGCAGCCGCCCGCCAGCCGCGCGCCGTATATGGCCACGACGCCGCCGACAAAGGCCGCGATGCCGCGCACCATGGGGGCGTTGCCGAATCGCCCGGACCACATGTCCGGCACCATCTGCACGCGGAAGGAGCCGTCCGTGCGCGAAGCTATGAAGGCCCCGATGACGATGCCGACCACGAACATGAACTGCCAGTCAACGGCCAGGTCGTATTTGAGATAATACGCCGTGTCCACCAGGGAGGGGGAAAGCGCTTTTTCCGCCATGCCCGCCGAGGTGACAAACGTGGTGGAGGCCCCAAGGTAGCTGCCCGCAACAAGCACCGAGGCCACAGCCAGCACCCCACTCAGGGCTCCTGCAAGATAAGGGTTCCAGGGTTTTTCAGGTCTGCTCATGATAAAAACCTCCATTTGAAATGATTCGACTTGCTGCCGTGAATCCGGCGACGCTCGGTCCTTGACGGTTCGGGAGGCAGGGGCGTCATCAGATTTTTTTGATACTTGAACATGTGAATATCACTATTGGCGATCAAGTGGAAGGCACGGCATGCATCGAAACAGTATTGCCGTGAGAGGGGCGCAGGACGTCTTCAACGAAAAAAGGCTCCGAACCGTTGTTCGAAGCCTTTCCGGCTGTCATGGTCGGAGTGGAGGGATTTGAACCCCCGACATCCTGCTCCCAAAGCAGGCGCGCTACCGGTCTGCGCCACACTCCGACTGACCCGCTGCTTGCGCGGCTGCGCAAGAAGCGGGGTGTGAATACCTACTGGAAATGGGAGTCGTTGGCAAGCCGGGTCAGCCGAGGTCCACTCCGGGGATGGGTTCGCCGCAGTGGGCGCATCGGCCGTTTATGATGCCCGAGGCGTGCAGGGTGAAGCCGGTCCGGTTGATCAGTTCGGCGTCGCAGGAGGGGCAGGCGGTGTTCTGTCGGTTCAGGCCGGGCATGTTGCCGATGTAGACGAATTTGAGCCCCTTGGCCTTGCCCATGGCGTAGGCGCGCTGCAGGGAATCCCCGTCGGTCGGGCCCGCATCGGTCAGCCGGTAGTCCGGGTGGAAGCGGGAGATGTGCCACGGCGTGTCCGTGCCGATCTTGTCCGCCAGGAAGTCCGTGAGCCGGTCCAGTTCCCCGTCCGAGTCGTTGTGGCCGGGAATGAGCAGGGTGGTCACTTCCAGCCACCACTTGAGCTCGTGCTTGATGCGTTGCAGGTTGTCGAGCACGGGCTGGAGGCGTGCCCCGGAGATGTCCCGGTAGAATTCGTCGGTGAAGCACTTGAGGTCCACGTTGATGGCGTCGATGAGCGGGGCGAGTTCCTCAAGGCATTCGCGGCTCATGTACCCGTTGGAGACCATGATGTTTTTCAGCCCCTTCTCGCGGGCCAGCCGGGCCGTGTCCTGCATCAGCTCGAAGAAGATGGTCGGTTCGGAATAGGTATAGGAGATGGACGCGGCCTTGAGGCGGACCGCCTCGTCGACCAGCTCCTCGGGGGTGGCGTCCCGACCGAGGATGGTGCCTTCCTCGCGCGGCGGCTGGGACAGCGACCAGTTCTGGCAGAAGGAGCAGGTCAGGTTGCATCCCATGGTGGCGAAGGAAAAGGTCCGGGTGCCCGGCTGGAAGTGGTAGAGCGGCTTCTTTTCCACCGGGTCGAGGTTCCGGGCCGCGATCTTGCCGTAGTTCAATGCGTACAGGGTGCCGCTGCGGTTTTCACGCACCCCGCACTCCCCGCGGCTGCCCGGCTTGATCAGGCAGTAGTGGTTGCACAGTCGGCACTGGACCAGGCCGTCCTTGAGGGGTTTCCACAGACGCGCTTCAGTCATGGCGTTTCGGTCTTGGTTTCGGTGGTGGTCGTGGGGGTGGTCGTGTCGCCCGCCGGGTCGACGGTCTCCTGGGTGGTGGTCGAGGTGGTGGTGGAGTCCGTGGGCCAGTTGACCTGGGGTTCGACCTCGATGTCGATCTTGTCGTACCAGTCTACCTCTTTCTTGGGCGTGGCCGTGCTCCTGATGACCGAGCTCCCGCGCTCGTCCTTGCCCACGGAGATGTCCGTGCCTTCTTCGCGGTAGCCTGTGCCGAACGTGTTGTCCTGCCGGTTTTTGGCCGTGTCCTCATTCTTGAATTTGTTTTGGGCCGAGGCCGTGGGGATCGTCAAAAAGAAAACGGTCAGGACGGCCAGGACTATGGTGTTGAAATGACGCATGGTTTCCTCCGCAGTGAAAACGATGTTTTCCCTATTTCCTACATAGGTGCTCTCAGGGGAAAAATCAATGCAATTGGCGGGCCGCGCATATTGCCTCTTGAACTTGGTCCGGCAACAATCTATAACCCGTACCAACCCGAATCCGAGGAGACTTCAATGAGCGAAAGCGCCAAGCGTTCCCAGGCATATACCGCAGCGGGCGTGGACATCGAGGCGGGCAACCTGTTCGTCAGCCGTATCAAGGATATGGTCAAGTCCACCTTCACCCCCGGCGTGGCAACCGACATCGGCGGCTTCGGCGGCCTGTTCAAGCCCGAGATCGCGGGCATGGAGGCTCCCATGCTGGTGGCCGGCGCCGACGGCGTGGGCACCAAGCTGAAGCTCGCCTTCATGTTCGACAAGCACGACACCGTGGGCATCGACCTGGTGGCCATGTCCGTCAACGACGTGCTGGTCCAGGGCGCGACCCCGCTTTTCTTTCTCGACTATTTCGCCACCGGCAAGCTCGAGTCCGGCGTGGCCGAGCAGGTGGTTTCCGGCGTCTGCGAAGGGTGCCGACAATCCGCCTGCGCCCTGCTGGGCGGCGAAACCGCCGAGATGCCCGGGTTCTACCCGGACGGCGAGTACGACCTGTCCGGATTCGCCGTGGGCATGGTGGACACGCCCCGACTCGTCACGGGCAAGGAAGTGGCGTCCGGCGACGTGATCATCGGACTCGGCTCCTCGGGGGCGCACTCCAACGGCTGGTCGCTCATCCGCAAGGTTTTCGACGCCTCCGGCCTCAAGGCGACCGACACCTTCCCCGGGACGGACCGGACCGCAGCCGAGGTGCTCATCGAGCCGACCAGGATTTACGTCAAGCCGGTGCTGGAGCTCATGGACGCCATGACCATCAAGGGCATGGTCCACGTCACGGGCGGCGGCTTCTACGACAACGTGCCGCGCATCCTGCCCGAAAACGTCACCGCCCGCATCGAGTTCGGCTCCTGGCCCATGCTGCCCGTCTTCGACTGGCTCAAGACCGAGGGCGACCTGTCCTGGCCCGAGATGCTCCAGATTTTCAACTGTTCCATCGGCTACATCCTCATCCTCGACGCGGACAGCGCGGACAGGGCCATGGAGATGCTCGACGCACGCGACGATGTCGATGCCTATCGCATCGGCGAGATCGTGAAGCGCGAGGGCGCGTCCGAGCAGGTGGAGGTCATATTCCCCTAGCCCCATTGGTGGGGCGCTTCGGCAGCGTGCCTTAAAAGAATGTCAGGGCCGCCCTTGTGGGCGGCCTTTTTGTTTGGTCTCCAAGCCCGTGGTGCGGGCTTGATCGCTTGTTTTTTGGGGTGGGCGCGCATTCGCGTTTGGCTGCACTCGTTTTCCTTACGTTGTGTTCCGCTTTTACAGCGGCTGACTTTTTGATTCGGGCCGTCCGTGGCCCTCACCCCTCCGGGGTCGCGCCTTTCAGGCGCGCTCCAAATCCGCTGTCCTGCGGATTTGTGGCTGGCGCACCAAAAAGTAAGCAAAAAGTGCGCTTTTCAAGCTTGGCCGCCCCCAAGATCTCGGCAAGAATCCGATGCACTCGGGGCGGCTCCTGTCCCTTGGGGGATGGAACGCGCTTCGTGTTTCCTGAGGGTGAAGTCCCTGGCAAATCGTCGCTTTCCAAAAACAGAGCCGTCACCCCTCGCCGTCGGCTTCTGAGCCTCCATCAAGGGCTGGTGCAAACCACAATTGTCTGGGCAGATGGCGTTCCAATGGTGCACCTATTGGAGTTACCGGTCCCAAACGGCAGAGATGGACAATCCGTTGGCAGACCCTAGGGCCTGTTTCGGGCGACTTGCGCAGCCCGTCGACCTTGCCGCAGGCAAGTCTGCAGACGGGCAGCAAAGTCGCCTACAGGCTCTTGGGCCTGGCAGCGCGAGCTACCCCGAAAGCGCCCCAAAAATAGGGCCGCCGAGTGGCGGAACACAAAGTAGGGAGAACGGACACCGCTTAACGCGAATGCGCGCCCACCCCCAAAAAAGCCGCCTTCCTATCAAGGAAGGCGGCGTTATTACTGGCGTGTCTCTACCCCAGGTACGGGTTGAAGTATCCGTACTTGATCCAGGGCAGGGCCTTTTTGAGGCGCTTCTTGAAATTCATGAATCCCATGGACGGGGAGTGCCCGAAGGGGGCCATGAGCTCGAGGTACAGCTCGGGGTCGAGGTTCAGGTTGCGCAGCTGGATGAAGTCGTACTTGCAGCATTCGCCCAGCTCGACCAGGGCGTCGAATTCCTCTTCCGTGTCCGTGATGCCCGGGAAGTAGAGCAGGTTGAGCGAAACGTAGAGCCCCACGTCGTGGGCCTTGGCTATGGTCGCCTTGACGTCCTCGAAGGAATACCCCTTGGGCCGGTAGTATGCCTCGTACGGTCCCTTGCGGGCGGAGTTGAGGCTGACCCGGATGGAGTTGACCCCGGCCACCTTGAGGGCGGGCATGACCTGGGTGCGCGAACCGTTGGTGTTGACGTTGACCGTGCCCATGCCGCCGTCGGAGCGGTATCGCTTGACGGCCTCGCAGATCAGTTCGGCCTCGGTCAGGGGCTCGCCCTCACATCCCTGGCCGAAGGAGAATATGGGGCGGCGTTCGCGCGATTCGTGGCGGCGCATGATGTCCACGATCTCCTGGGCCGTGGGCGTGAAGGAGATGCGGCACTGCGGCGACGGGAACCCGGAATCCTCGGGCTGGTAGGAGATGCAGCCCACGCAGTTGGCGTTGCAGGTCCGGGCCGTGGGCAGGGGACATTCGAACCGTCCGAGCGCCAGGTTCTTGGCCGCCGGGCAGCCGCTGGCCAGGGCGCAGCCCGCCAGGTGGTTGACCAGCCGGTTGTCGGGCATCTCGGTGATCAGCTCGTGGGCGCCGGCCTCGACGCGGTCCGGCGGGATGTGCTTGAACACCTGCCGGTTGTCCTCGTCCACCTTCTTGGCGCAGACCCAGAACTTGCCTTCCGCATAGCCGATGGCTCCGTAGGAAAGCAGGGGCAGGATCGGTGCGTCGTCGTCGGATTCGTAGGCGGCGATGCCGGTGACCGTGTTGCCGGGGCAGGCAAAGGCGGCCACGGCAAGCTCCTCCATGACCTCGGTCTCGCCGGTTTCGGGGTTGTAGCCCATGGCGTGGCGACCGGGCAGCATGAAGAATTCGGATTCGTCCGGCAGGACCGAGATCTCGTCCGGTCGGGGCAGGCCGAATTCATCGCCCCGGCGGACCATGAGCAGCAGGTCCGGGTGGTCGAATATTTCGCCGTCCGGGGAGGCGAACAGCATCCTCGGCTGGGGTTTCTTTTTCGATGGCATGATGGTGCGATCATAATGAAAAACGGCAATTTCGCAAGATTTGAATGATTGTTGTGGTCTTTGGGGTGTGCGGGCGCATTCGGGTTTGCCAAAAAAAACTTGCTGTGCGAGTTTGCGGGGGTGGATATCGCGCCGGCGCGCAGGAGGAATATCATGGAGAGGAAAAATGCCATATGGACGGTTCCGGCGGCCATCATCCTGGCCCTCGGGTTGGTGGGCGGCTGCTGGGTTCTGGGGAAGGCCCTCATCGATTTCAAGGAGTTGGACCGGTATGTCACGGTCAAGGGACTGGCCGAGCGCGAGGTCCCGGCCGATCTGGCCATGTGGCCCATCAGCTACGGCGCGGGCGGCAACACGCTGGAAGGCGTGGACGCGGCCCTCAAGGAGTCGCGTTCCCGGATCATGGCCTTTCTTCGGGAAAAGGGCCTCGGTGAGGCCGAGATTCTGGACACCATCCCGCGCATTCAGGACAACCAGGCTATGAACCCGGGCCGCACGGTGGCCGAGCGGTTCACGGCCAGCGTCATCCTGACCGTCAGGTCCCCGGATATCGCCACCGTGAAAAAGGCCATGTCGTCGGCCGGGGATCTCGTGTCGCGCGGCGTCATGCTCGTCCAGAACTGGGAATACCAGCCCACTTTCGCCTTTACCGGCCTGAACGGGATCAAGCCGGACATGATCGCCGAGGCCACCCGCAACGCCCGGGCTGCGGCCAAGCAGTTCGCCGAGGATTCCGGCTCCCGCGTGGGTGCCATCCGCCGCGCCACCCAGGGCTATTTCAGCCTCCAGGATCGAGACCGCTACACCCCGGAAATCAAGAAGGTCCGTGTGGTGACGACGGTGGATTACTTCCTGGAAGACTAGCCTCCGACGGCGGGGTCTTCGAGCAGACGGCCTCTTAAGCAGAGGCAAGTGCTTTTGTTGGGACGGCTCCAAACCCGCGCTGCGGGTAGGGGGCCTTCTTTTTAAAGTATGCGCGCATTCGCGTTGTACGCTCTTCGTCCTCCCTACAATGTGTTCCGCCCCTCGGCGGCCCTATTTTTGGCTGGCGCCCCAAAAATAGGGGAAAAAGGGCGCTTTTGGGTTAGCTCGCGCTGTCAGGCCCAAGAGCCTGTAGGCGACTTTGCTGCCCGTCTGCAAACTGGCCTGCGGCAAGGTCGACGGGCTGCGCAAGTCGCCCGGAACAGGCTCTAGGGCCTGACAGCGATTGTCTACGGAGACCGTCAGTCTCTGCTGCCTCCAATAGACGCACCTTTTGCAGACGACAGCCCGATCACTAGTCGCTGCCATCACTGCAAGGTACACCCTTTAAAAGTGCTCGTTCGTGAAATCCTCCCACCTCCTCCGCCAGGTGCACCCTAAGAAGTACGCCTTCCCATTCAATCGTCGGACAACCCCGCCTTGATCGCGAGGTTAGAAGCCGACAGCGAGGGACGGCGGCTCCCAAAACGCAATACGTACACCTTACCATGGACCATCACCTCCCCCGCACAAGCAACGCCAGCCATCCCCCAAGGATGGGAGCTGTCCCGAGCTGATCGGATTCTCCCCGCGATCTTGGGGCGGTCAAGCTGGGAAAGCGCACTTTTTGCTTACTTTTTGGTGCGCCAGCCACAAATCCGCAGGACAGCGGATTTGGAGCGCGCCTGAAAGGCGCGACCCCGGAGGGGTGAGGGCCACGGACGGCCCGAATCAAAAAGTCAGCCGCTGTAAGAGCGGAGCACATTAAAAGGAGAACGCGCACCGTAAAACGCGAATGCGCACAAGCCCCCCCATCGAGGCGATCAAACCCGCAAAGCGGGTTTGCAGCCTACCCACCCCAAAGGCGCACAAGCGCCTTCCAGTGATAAAAAAGGCACCCCCCCAATCGCGGGAACCACGCCACACGCAAAAAAGGCCGGTACCAACAGGTACCGACCTTTTGAGTGTCGTGGTTTCCAGTCTTCGGCTTAACGCTTGGAGAACTGGAAGGATGCGCGGGCACCGCGCAGACCGTACTTTTTGCGCTCTTTCTTACGAGCATCGCGGGTCAGGAGACCGGCGGGCTTCAGAACGGCGCGCAGTTCGGGATCGATCTCGCACAGGGCGCGTGAGATGCCGTGGCGCAGGGCTTCTGCCTGGCCGGACACGCCGCCGCCGGTGCAGTTGGCCTTGATGTCGAACTTGTCGAGCATCTTGACCAGCTTCAGCGGCTGCTGCACGACCATCTGCAGGGTCTTGCGGGGAAAGTAGTCCTCGAAGGGACGACCGTTGACGGTGATCTGGCCGGTACCGGCGTACAGACGGGTACGGGAGATCGCATTTTTACGTTTGCCAGTGGCGTAAGTGAAATCGCTCATGATAATCCCCGATTAAATATCCAGAGGTTTGGGTGCCTGGGCGGCGTGCGGGTGCTCGCTGCCGGCGTAGACCTTCAGCTTCTTGATCTGCTTGGCAGCCAACTTGTTCTTGGGCAGCATGCCCTTGACCGCGGCGGTGATGACGTTCTCAGGCTTGATGTCCAGCATCTGGCGCAGGCTCTTTTCCTTGAGGCCGCCGGGATGGTTGGTGTGCTTGTAGTACATCTTGGCATCCAGCTTCTGGCCGGTGACCTTGATCTTGTCGGCGTTGATGACGATCACGAAGTCGCCCATGTCCATGTGGGGGGCGAATTCGGGTTTGTGCTTGCCACGCAGACGAGTGGTGATCTCGGTTGCCAGGCGGCCCAGAATCTTGTCCGTTGCGTCGACGATGAACCATTCGCGGCTCACGTCTTCCGGCTTCGGGCTATATGTCTTCATAATAATCGCTCCTTAAAGCAAACAGGTGGGAAGGCACTGCAGCCTGTCCGTAAGCCAGGGTGCCATCCCTTCGGATTCTTGTAAATTCAGTCGGTATTCCAGCAACATAACGCGCCCACGCGGGTGTAACGGGGAAAGCACAGGCAACGCCGGTGGTCACGACCGGGAACAGGTACTTACATGAAAACCGATGGGTACTCAAGCCTTTTGTTGCCGGAAAATAACGGTTTCGCGTAGATGAAAAAACCCTCTTGATACTGGGGCGGTATGGGCCTAGTTTCTCTGCCGAACCCGAATCCGGCAATCGGCAAAGGGTCGCCCCCGTGATGCAGAATACCCCGCTCGCCGTCCTCTTCACCCTGTCCGCCGCCACCTGTTCCGTCATGGTGGGGCTGGGCATCATCTGGCCGCTGCTGCCGGTCCTGGCCGTGCAGTTCGGGGCGGGCGGCCTGGTCGTCGGCCTGATCATCGCCAGCTACAACATCTCCCGGACCCTGCTTTCGACCTGGGTGGGCCGGTTCTCGGACCGGCTGGGGCGGAAGAATTTCATCCTCATGGGGTTGGCCCTGTATTCCGTGGTGTCCTTTGCCTACGTCATGGCCGACAGCTCGGAGATGCTGATCGCGGTCCGCCTGGCCCACGGGCTGGCCTCGCTCCTGGTGGTGCCCATCTGCATGGCGCTGGCGGGCGACATCGCGCCCAGGGGGCAGCTCGGCTCCTACCTGGGCACCGTGAACATGGCCCTGATGGCCGGTCTCGGCCTCGGTCCGTCCCTGGGCGGCGTCCTGTTCGAGCACTTCGGCATGCACTCGGCTTTTTACGGCATGGGCGCGTTGTCCATCTTCGCGGGCGGGCTGGTGCTGTTCCTGCTGCCCCCGGACCGGGAGAGCGGGGCAGTGGTGCGCGCACAGGGCACGGCCTCCCTGCGCGAGATTTTTTCCGACCGCACTGCAGTGGCCCTCGTGCTGATGCGATTTTTCGCGGCCACGGGCCAGGGCGCGGTCTACACCTTCCTGCCCATCTACGCCATGGGGGCGTCCCTGTCCTCGCTCCAGGTGGGCGTCCTGCTGTCCGTGAACATCTTCATAGTGGCCCTCATGCAGCAGCCCGTGGGGCGGTGGATGGACCGGGGCAACCCCAAGTCCGCCGTTCTGGTCGGCATGTTCGCCTGCGCCGTGTCCATCCTGCCCATGCCCTTCGTGGAGGGATTCGGTCCCCTCCTCGGCCTGAACGTGCTCATGGGGCTGGCCAGCGGGCTGACCTTCCCGGGCAGCCTGGTCATCTCCGGCCACCTGGGGCGGACCATGGGCATGGCCTCGCTCATGAGCGTCACGGACGCGGCCTGGACCTTCGGGCTGATCATTTCCCCCATCCTGTCCGGGCTGATCATGGACACCCTCGGCGTCGCCCACGTCTTCACCTTGGGGGCGGCCCTTCTCTTCATCGGGTCCGTCGTGGTCGCCGTGCTGCTGCACGGATATGAGCCCCCGGAGGATCAGGGAAATATAGTTCAGCAATAGCGGACTGTTGACGGGTTTGACTTGTTCCTGCAAAATATGGAATCAAGGATTTTTGAAAGGCAAGCCGTTATTGTCGGCCGCCATGGCGCGGTCAGGGACGTTCATTGTTTGCGAGTGGAGCTGGAGCGGTGGAGAACAGTATGAAGAGGCTGGCGACCATCATTTTGGAGCGGATTCGTCAGCACCGTCATTTCATAATATATGTGTTGGCCTACATGATCGCCCTGATCGCGGTCTGTGCATGGCTGGGCACCTACCACATGATCTCGTTCGACATGTATGAGGTCCTGCCGCTGACCGCAGTGCTTTTCTTTGCGGCCGTTCTCCTCGGCCGATACCTGAACATGGCGCTTGTCACCCGGCCCAGGCCGCTTCTGTCCCACATGCGGGCGGACTTCAAAGTCCTGTTCGAGGAGCGGTTCCTCACCGGGCTGCCCATTCTGTTGCTGCTGCCGGTGTTCATGTCCGCGTTCACCGCCTTCAAGAGCCTTATCCCGGTCATGAATCCCTACACATGGGACCCCGCGTTGTACCGCCTGGAGGAACTCCTGCACGGCGGATATCAGCCGTGGGAACTGCTCATGCCGCTGCTGGGTTATCCCGCCGTCACCCTGACCATCAATTTCATATACGCCGCATGGTTGTTCACCATGTTCATGGTCGTGTACTGGCAGGCGTTCAGCCTGAGCAATCCCGTCCTGCGCATGCAGTTCTTCCTGTCCTTTGTCCTGTGCTGGTCCCTGTTGGGCAGCGGCATGGCCACTATATTCTCGTCGGCGGGGCCGTGCTTCTACGAGCGGCTCCTCGGCCTGGACGCCTACCAGGGGCTCATGCAGTACCTCCAGTCGGTCGACGAGCAGCACCCGGTCTGGGCGCTGTCCGCCCAGGACATGCTGTGGAAGCTCTACGAGTTGCACAAGCTGGCGCTGGGCAGCGGCATCTCGGCCTTGCCGAGCATGCACGTGTCCTCGGCCCTGCTGTTCGCCCTGGTCGGGGTGCGCACCCATTGGGTGCCGGGCGTGGCCCTGAGCATCTTCTTCGTCTTCATCCTGGTCGGATCGGTGCATCTGGGATGGCATTACGCGGTGGACGGCTACGTCGCCATCATCCTCACCCTGATTCTGTGGCGGCTGGCCGGAATCTGGGCCGGACGGCTCCCCCTGGGCGAGGGAAGGATTCTGGATTGATATAGGCCGGGCAGGTTCCCTGGCCCCCGGGATTCCCCATGGCCGAATGCAATGAAAGGCCCCGCATCGGTTCGATGCGGGGCCTTGATCTTTCTTGCGGATGAACGGCGGGAGCCGGTTTACGCAGCCACCAGCTCCTTGAGCTTGGCGATGGCGTTCTTGATGCCCGCCGGGTCGGAGCCGCCTGCGCGGGCCAGGTCGGGACGGCCGCCGCCGCCACCGCCGACTTCACCGGCAACGGGCTTGATCAGGTCGCCCGCCTTGAACCGGCCGTGCAGGTCCTTGGTCACGGCCAGGGCCACGGACACCTTGTCGTCGCCGTGCCCGGCCACCAGGCAGATGATGCCGGAATCGATCTTGGAGCGCAGGGCGTCCATCTGTTCGAGCATGACGCCCATGTTCGGGGCCTCCAGCTCCACGGCCAGGACCTTGACCCCGTTGATCTCTTCCATCTCGCTCATCATGTCGCGGCCCGCGCCGGACGCCAGCTTGGCCTGGAGGGTCTTCATCTCCCTGGCCATGTCCTTGACCTGCTGCTGGAGGTCCTTGACCTTGCCGGGCAGGTCGGCGGGCTGGGCCTTGAGCATGGCCCCGGCCTCGGTCGCGGCGGCGCGGCGTTCGTTGAGCCAGGCCACGGCGTTGTGGCCGGTGGCGGCCTCGATGCGGCGGATGCCTGCGGCCACGCCCGCTTCGGACGTGATGACAAAGGTTCCGGCAATGCCGGTGTTGTCCAGGTGGGTGCCGCCGCAGAATTCCATGGACACGCCCGGCACCTCGATGACGGACACGGTGTCGCCGTACTTTTCGCCGAACAGGGCGGTGGCGCCCTTGGCCTGGGCGGCCTTGATGTCCATGACCTCGCGGGTCACGGGCAGGGCGTCGAAGATGTTCCGGTTGACGATGGATTCGACCTCGGCGATCTCCTCGGGGGAGAGGCGCTTGATGTGGGTGAAGTCGAAGCGCAGCCGGTCCGGGCCCACCAGGGAGCCCGCCTGCTTGACGTGGTCGCCGAGCACTTTTTGCAGGGCGGCGTGGAGCAGGTGGGTCACGGTATGGTTGCGCATGGTGGCCATGCGCCGGGTGCGGTCCACGTTCAGGAACGCGGTGTCGCCGGTCCCGATCTCGCCGTCGGTGACGGTGATCTTGTGGGCGGTCAGGGACTGGGACGGCTTGACCGTGTCGAGCACGTCCGCCTTGCCGCCTGTGGCGGCAACGGCCCCGGTGTCGCCGGTCTGGCCGCCGGATTCGCCGTAGAACGGGGTGACCTTGGCCACCATCCAGCCGGATTCGCCGGCCTTGAGGGAGTCCACGACCTCGCCGTCCGGGGTCAGCACGTAGGCGATCCCGGACTGGTCGGCCATGGTCTCGTAGCCGGAGAATTCGGAGGTCACGTCCTGTTCCAGGAGGGTCTGGAAGATGGAGGCCACGTCCTTTTCGCCGGACCCCTTCCAGGCGGCCTTGGAGCGGTTCTTCTGCTCCTGCATGAATTTGTCGAACTCGGCCTCGTCCACGCCCAGGCCGTGTTGTTCGGCGATGTCGCGCACGATGTCGATGGGGAAGCCGTAGGTGTCGTACAGCTTGAAAGTGGTCTCGCCGGGCACGATGGCGGCCTTGGCCTGCTTCAGCTCGGCCAGTTCGGCTTCGAGCATGTCGAGGCCCTTGTCCAGCGTGTTGGCAAAGGATTCCTCCTCGCCCCTGACGACCTCGACCATGAAGTCGCGGGTCTCTTCCAGCTCCTTGTAGTGGCCGCCCATGTCGTCGATGACCTTGGACGCGGTCTTCCACAGGAAGCTGCCTTCAAGACCCATGAGCTTGCCGAAGCGGTAGGCGCGGCGGATCAGGCGGCGCAGGATGTAGCCGCGGCCCTCGTTGGACGGCAGCACCTGGTCCGGGATGAGGAAGGCGATGGCCCGGGAGTGGTCGGCGATGACCTGGAGCGCGGTGTCGATCTCCTCGGATTCACGGTATTTCACGCCCGCCAGGTCGGCGGTGTATTGGATGATGCTTTGAAACAGGTCGGTCTCGTAGTTGGAGGCCACGCCCTGGGCCACGGCGGCGATGCGCTCAAGGCCCATGCCGGTGTCGATGGAGGGGCGGGGCAGGTCGGTGCGGGTGCCGTCCTCGGCCTGGTCGTACTGCATGAACACCAGGTTCCAGATTTCGAGATACCGGTCGCAGTCGCACTTGCCGATGCCGCAGTCCGGGCCGCAGCCCACGTGCTCGCCCTGGTCGAAGTGGACCTCGGAGCAGGGACCGCAGGGGCCGGTGTCTCCCATGGACCAGAAGTTGTCCTTCTCGCCGAGGCGGTAAATTCGTTCGGCAGGCACGCCTGTCACCTTCTGCCACAGCTCGCCGGCCTCGTCGTCATCCTTGTATATGGTGATGTACAAACGGTCCTTGTCCAGCCCCAGCTCTTCCGTCAGGAACTCCCAGCAGAACTTGATGGCGTCTTCCTTGAAGTAGTCGCCGAAGGAGAAGTTGCCGAGCATCTCGAAGAAGGTGTGGTGGCGGGCGGTGCGGCCCACGTTTTCCAGGTCGTTGTGCTTGCCGCCCACGCGCAGACATTTCTGGGAGGTGGTGGCGCGGTTGTAGCCGCGTTTTTCCTGGCCCAGGAAGAGCTTCTTGAATTGGACCATGCCCGCGTTGGTGAAGAGCAGGGTCGGGTCGTCCTTGGGGATCAGGGGCGCGGACTCCACCTGGGTGTGGCCGTTCTTCTCGAAATATTCGAGGAAGCGCTGACGGATTTCATTGGCTTTCATCTGTAAAAAATCTCCAAAACGGGTTGGTCTCCGACAGAAAAACGCCCCGGGTTACGGACCCGGGGCGTTCGTGTCGGGCTGAAAAAACTATTCGCCGGCGTCTCCGGCTGTTTCCTCGGGTACCTCGCGGAATCCGAGATGGGTCATGATGTCTTCTTCGATCTTCTCGGCGATGTCCGGATTGTCCTGCAACAGTGCGCGGACGTTCTCCTTGCCCTGGCCGAGTTTCTCCGACCCGTAGGCGAACCAGGAGCCGGACTTCTCGATGATGCCGTGCTCCACGCCCATGTCGATGATCTCACCCATGCGCGAGATGCCCTGGCCGTACAGCACGTCTACCAGGGCCTGGCGGAAGGGCGGGGCCACCTTGTTCTTGACCACCTTGATGCGGGCGCGGATGCCGTAGGCCTCTTCCTTGTCCTTGAGGGTCTGGATGCGCCGGATGTCCAACCGGCAGGAGGCGTAGAACTTGAGCGCGTTGCCGCCGGAGGTGGTCTCGGGGTTGCCGTAGCCGGTCATGCCGATCTTCATGCGGATCTGGTTGATGAAGATGACCACGCAGTTGGACTTGTGGATGGTGCCGGTCAGCTTGCGCAGGGCGTGCGACATGAGGCGCGCCTGCCCGCCAACCTGTGTCTCGCCCATCTGGCCTTCCAGTTCGGCCTGGGGGATGAGCGCGGCCACGGAGTCGATGACCACCACGTCGAGTGCGCCGGAACGGACCAGCAGGTCGGCGATTTCCAGGGCCTGTTCGCCGTAGTCCGGCTGGGAAATGAGCAGTTCGTCGGTCTTGACGCCCAGCCTTTTGGCGTACCCCGGGTCCAGGGCGTGTTCAGCGTCGACGAATGCGGCGCTGCCGCCGTCCTTCTGGGCCTGGGCGATGATGTGCAGGGCCAGGGTCGTCTTGCCCGACGATTCCGGGCCGAAGATTTCAATGACTCGGCCGCGCGGCACGCCGCCGATTCCAAGCGCCATGTCCAGGCCGATGGAACCGGTCGGGATGGCCGGGATGGAATGCGAGGCCTCACCGTCCATGCGCATGATCGAGCCCTTCCCGAACTTGCGTTCAATGGTTGTCAGGGCGGTACCGAGCGCCTCTTTGCGCAGAACTTCAGGTTCAGCGGCTTTTCTTGCCATGTAGGTATCCTCCGGGATTTACAGGCGGCAACAATCGAGCAACACGTTTCGATACCAGATAGCTTCGTGGTGGGCAACAACCACATGTAGAGGGGAAATACGGGCGGGCCGGACACGGCCACAGGCGGAGCCGTGGCCAGCTCGCGGTTGGCAGCGGGTGGTTTACGCCGGATCTTCAGTCGGGTTCGGCTGGGCTTGCGCCTTTTTCTTTTCCATTTTTTTCTTTTCCTGTTCGTGGATGAAATCGGCCAACCTTCGGTCCGACTCCATGATGTGCTTGAGCAGCCAGGTCCTGATGAAGTTGGTGACTGCTTCGGGGTTCGGGTTTTCCTTGTAGTAGATGGTCCGCTGGTACTGCTTGACCTGCTCCTTGAGACGGCGGTGTTCAAGGGCATGCTCTCCCCGCTTGGGGTAGTGGGCCTCCTCCATGAGCTTTTCCTCGGAACTGAAATGAAAGACCGTGTATTCCCGCAACCTGCGGATGACGTTGTTGACGACCCGTTCGTCGAGGCCCCGGCCCACCGCCTTGATCAGGCCGTTGGCAATGGCGATGAGCCGCTTGTGCTGATCGTCGATGAGGGGGACTTCCACGCTGATTTCGGGGGTCCATTTGATTAACGGCATGGCGGCTCCTGCGGTGGGCTGGTTCGGGTTCGATTCGGGATCGGTCGGATGATAGCACAAAATTACTTTTAGGTTCAATGCAGGACGCCTGTGAATTCGGGCTCCTGCGCAGGGGGGGGCGGGTGACGACGGCCCCCCCTCGGGACTTCGGATTGACCGGGACGCCGCAATTCAATATATGATTGAGCATGAATTTCTGTAAGCTGATGAAGGCGTTGTCGGACAGGATGTCCCGGGGTGCGAAGGCGGCGGTGCTTGCAGCGGTCGCCGCGTGGTTGTGCGTTGTCCCGGTTAGGGCTCAGGGGCCGACTCTCGAAGTGGCGGCGTGGGTGTTCCCGCCTTTTGCGTACGTCGACGATTCGGGCGAACTTCAGGGCCGGGCCGTGGAGACCGTCAAAAGGGCGCTCGCGGCCATGGGGTATACGCCCAAGATGGTACTCATGCCGTTCAAGCGCTGTCTGGCGAACATGCAGGACGGGCATATGGCGATCATGCTCCCCTGCGCCACCAGCGAAGAGCGGCGGGCGTACATGCAGTATTCCGACCCGGTCTTCCACATCACCACCGTGATGTGGAAGAAAGGCAGCGACATGTCTTCCTGCTGGCGGGACTACCAAGACCTGGCCGGGCTTCGGATCGGGGTCGGCCTGGGGTATTCCTACGGGGCGAAGTGGGACGAGGCCGTGGCGTCCGGGGCGTTCACCCTGGATTCTTCAGGGGGCAAGAGTCCCGAATTGACGCATTTCCAGATGGCGGCCGCAGGGCGCATCGACATGTTCATCAGCGACGTGAACGTGGGCCGTTTCCTCAAGAACCGGCACGCGCCGGAATTTGACGATATCTATCCCTGTCCCAAGGTCATCGGAGCGGAGAGGCCTTTCGGCGCGCCCATATCCCGCAAATATTTCGAGGACAAGGGGCTTTCTGCGGATGAATTCCTGAAACGCTTCAATTCCGTTTTGAGGGCGTTGCCGCCTTGGCAGGGCGGCTGATCCGGGCATAAGGCTTGCCCTAAGCACCGATCTCCCTTAATTGACCCTCCCATGGCGGAAAGAAAAACATACGACGCGCTGGCGCTCTTGTCCGGCGGCCTGGACTCCATCCTGGCCATGCGCACGGTTATGGACCAGGGATTGAAGGTCCTGGGGCTGCATTTTGTCACGCCCTTTTTCGGCAAGGAGCCGGAATTCGACAGGTGGCGGGAACTCTACGGCGTCGAGGTCACGGCCGTGGACATCCGGCAGAAGTACGTGGACATGCTGCTCGACCCGTCCCAGGGGTACGGCAAGTGGCTCAACCCGTGCATCGACTGCAAGATCACCATGCTCTCCCATGCCGTGGGCCTTCTGCCCGAATACGGCGCGAAATTTCTCATCTCCGGCGAGGTGGTGGGCCAGCGGCCCATGAGCCAGCGCGAGGACACCCTCAACCTGATCACCAAGCGGGCCGTGGTGCGCGATCTGCTGCTCCGGCCCCTGTGCGCCAAGCTCCAGCCGGTCACGCCCATGGAGGAATCCGGGCTGGTGGACCGCGACAGGCTGCACGACTGGTCCGGGCGCGGTCGAAAGCCCCAGATGGCCCTGGCCGAGCACTACGGGTTCACCGAGGTGCCCACCCCGGCGGGCGGCTGCTGCCTGACCGAGGCCCAGGGCGCGGCCCGGTTCGTCAAGCTGCTCACCCATCGGCCCGTGCCGACGCCAAACGATTTCTCCCTGGCCCGTTCGGGCCGCCAGCTGTGGGCCGGGGCCCACTGGCTGACCTTTGGCCGGACCGCTGCGGACAACGACCGGATCGCGGCCTGCGCGGAACCCGGCGACTACGTGCTCAAGCTGGTCGATTTTCCCGGTCCCCTGGCCGTTGCCCGTCCGGTGGACGGCGACTGGTCCCCCGAGGCCGTCATGGACGCCGCCGGTTTGATCGCTTCCTATTCGGGCAAGGCGCGCAAGCACTTCGAGTCGACGGGCGTCACGGTCAAGGTCGCCGTGCGCAGGGGCGACGCCGTGGAGACCGTGGAGGTCGTCCCGTCCCGCGACACCGCGCTTCCCTGGGCCGAACCGAAACCGGCCATCGTATCCGAGTGGAAGAAGGCGCGCGCCGCCGCCGACGCCTAGGTTGTGCCCGCCCTGCCCTTGACGTAAGGAGTACCCATGTTTCTTGATATCCTGATTTTTTGCGCGTCCGCCCTGCTGCTCTGGTTCGGGGCCAACTGGATCGTGACCTCGGCGGCGCTCATCGCCCGGAAATTCAACGTGTCCGAGCTGGTCATCGGCCTGACCATCGTGGCCCTGGGCACCTCGGCTCCCGAGTTCCTGGTCACGGTGGACGCCGCGCTCCGGGGGCATAACGACATCTCCCTGTCCAACGTGGTCGGGTCCAACATATTCAATCTCGGCTTCATCCTCGGGCTCATGGCCCTGATCAAGCCGCTTGTCTCCAACCGGACCATCGTCTACCGCGACGGGCTGCTCCTGTTCCTGACCACGGCGGGCATCCTGGCCGTGTCCTTCACCGGCGAACTGGGCCGGGTGTTCGGCGGCTGCCTCCTGGTGCTGCTCACAGGCTACCTGGTCTACCTCGGCGTCAAGCGCGAGAACGTGGGCGACGGCGAACTGGAGGAGATCGGGGACAGGGTCGCGTCCTGGATGGACGGTGCGCTGCTCGTGGGCGGGTTCGCGGCCATTACCGCAGGCGGGCACCTAATGGTCACGGCCGCCACGTCCATCGCCTCGACCCTCGGCGTGTCCTCCTGGGTCATCGGCGTGACCATCGTGGCTGCGGGCACCTCCCTGCCCGAACTGGTCACCTGCCTGGCCGCGTCCATCAAGGG
Organism: Pseudodesulfovibrio portus; assembly: GCF_026000375.1. Taxonomy (NCBI): domain Bacteria; kingdom Pseudomonadati; phylum Thermodesulfobacteriota; class Desulfovibrionia; order Desulfovibrionales; family Desulfovibrionaceae; genus Pseudodesulfovibrio; species Pseudodesulfovibrio portus. The sequence continues at coordinate 1,286,285 of NZ_AP026708.1, read as the reverse complement.
CAAGAACGAGATGCTTCTCGGCAATCTCATCGGTTCGGACTTCTTCAACTTCGCGGGCGTGCTCGGCCTGACCTGCCTGCTCAAGCCGCTGCCCGTGTCCGAGGCCGCCTCTTCGGGTCTGATCGCGCTGGTCGGGATGGTCTTTCTCGTCCTCATCTTCCTGCGCACGGGCTGGAAGGTCAGCCGCTGGGAAGGCGCCCTGCTCATCGGGATCAATCTGGTCCGCTGGGCGAACGACTTCATGGGATAGACCCTCTTTTGCAAGCCTCACGGCGTTGTAGAGGGGGGGCATCCTGCGTCCATGTCTTGGTCAAAGAATTTGGCCCCTGTGGCCGGGGTTCCGGGAAAAGTATAAAAAGTTGAACCGTCCGGGCTCTATGGGCATACGGGCGCAGGGTGGAAATTGCTATTCCAACGATTTGAAATAGCAGTATAAAATAATTAAATGCAAATCGTCCGATCGGTTGGCACGGAAGGTGCTCTATAGAAAGCATCTTCCTTTTATTTGCACCGAGAAAATCCAGGCCTCCGCAAGGAGGCCTTTCTCGTTTTTGAGGCTGCGGCTTTCGACCGCTCAAGCATCGGCCCGGTTCTCCCAGATCAGCAGGTCTATCTTGTAATCCGTGTGTTCGACGTACACGCCGGGTTCCTCCTCGAATCGCGCCATGTACCGTTCGAGGTGGTCCTGGTCGGCGGTGACGCCGTATTGGGAAAGGAAGGTCGCGGCACCGTCCATCCGCATCTCCAGGTTCTTGGGGGTCACCCAGGTGCCCTCGATGGGGTAGCGGGTGTAGGGGATGGCGTGGCTGTCCAGCCAGTGGCGCATCTCGGTGCCGTTGACGAATTTCCTGGGGGTGACCCCGTAGTGGGCGTACAGGCCGGTCATGATGTCGGAGTTCATGACGCCGTCGAACCCCATGAACACGGTCCAGCGGCCCGCGTGGCTCAGGAGCTTGAACCGGGACTCGTCGTCCTGGATGGCCGGAGTCATGGAGCAGAACACGATGTCAAAGGTGGCGTCGGAGTCGAAATCCATCCACTCGGAGCGTACGTAGTCGATGTTGCCAAGCCCCTGTTCCTCGGCGTCCTGCCTGAGGATGTCGAGCATGGTGTCCGAGATGTCCACGGCCGTGACCTGTTTCGCCTCGCGGGCCAGGCGGATGGTGTACATGCCGCTGCCGCAACCCACGTCCAGCACGGTGGCGTCGCGAAAGTCCACCCCGTGCTCCCGTATCCTGTTCAGCATGCCCGCCTCGTAGGTGTCTTCCCCCTCTTCGAAGCGGGGGAAGGTCCGGGCCTTTCTGTCCCAGAAGTCCTTTTTCTTCGATCCCTGTGAAGTTTCCGTTTCCATTGCTGTCAGCTCCCGACTGTTTGCGGAGTATTGTACCGATGCATAAAAATACTAAAATAGTAACACGAAATATGGGGCTATGTAGAATCATCGGAAATGAAAAACAAGGGGTATTCACCAAAAAACCGGGCGGCGACGGTCCGGGGCGACGGCATCCGCCCCCGGCCGGGCATGGCGGCCCCGGCAATATGTGACCCATTCGTCATATGTGGGACACGCGGCTTTCACGTTCCACCGCCTGTTCGTAACCTTCCGGGGGTAGCTATGATTTCATCGAATAATCATGCGACCTGAGGAGGCCGAATAATGTTGAGGATTGAGAAAGCTTTCGTGAAATGTGCGCTTGTGCTGTTCCTTGCCGTGGCGTTCATGGCAACCGGGCAGGTTCAGCGCGCCGAGGCCAAAACCGCCAAGTACGTGTTCCTGTTCATCGGCGACGGCATGGGGCTGCCCCAGCGTGCCGCCACCAGCGCCTACACGGGCAAGGAGCTGGCCATCGACTCCATGCCCGCCCAGGGCATCACCACTACCTTTGCCAACGACCGGTTCATCACCGGCTCCGCAGCCTCGGCCACGGCCCTGGCGTCCGGCATCAAGACCAACATCAACTACATCGGCGTGGACCCCGACTTCAAGCCGGTCAAGACCGTGGCCGAGATGGCCAGGGAGCAGGGCAAAAAGGTCGGCATCGTCTCGTCCGTGTCCATCGACCACGCCACCCCGGCGGCCTTTTACGCCCACGTCAAGACCCGCAAGATGTACCACGAGATCGCGCACGCCCTGGCCGAGTCCGGGTTCGATTTCTTTGCCGGCGGCGGCCTGGTGGACCCGCTGGGCAAGAAGTCCGATGCGCCCAGGGGCGACGCCGTGGAAAAGGCCAGGGCCAACGGCTACAAGGTGGTCGCCGACAGGAAGGCCTTCATGGCCCTGAAGCCCGGTGACGGCAAGGTCCTGGCATGGAATAAGTGGCTTCAGGACGGCCAGGCCCTGCCCTATGCCATGGACATGACCGGCGACGACATCACCCTGCCCGAGTTCACGCAAAAGGCCATCGAGATGCTCGACAACGACAAGGGCTTCTTTCTCATGGTCGAGGGCGGCAAGATCGACTGGGCCTGCCACGCCAACGACGCGGCCGCGTCCATCCTGAACACCATCGCCTTTGACGACGCCGTGAAAAAGGCCATCGACTTCTACAAGAAGCACCCCGACGACACCGCCATCGTGGTCACCGGCGACCACGAGTGCGGCGGCCTGACCCTAGGCTTCGCGGGCACCAAATACGGCTCCCACTACGACATCCTGTCCCACCAGAAGGTCTCCTTCCAGAAGTTCACCGACGAAATCATGGCGGGCTTCAGGAAGAAGGGCGGTGATTTCTCGGCCATGAAGCCGATCATCACCAAAAACTTTGGCCTCAAGTTCGCAGGCGACGCCAAGAAGGACGCCCTGGTCCTGGCCGACTTCGAGCAGAAGGACCTGGAAGAAGCCTTTGCCCGGTCCATGGCCGGCGAGAAGGTCAACAGCGCCGAGTACCTGCTCTACGGCGAGTACGACCCGTTGTCCGTGACCATCACCCACCTGCTCAACGGCAAGGCGGGCCTGGGCTGGACCTCCTACAAGCACACCGGCGTGCCGGTCTCCACCTCGGCCATGGGCGTGCGCGCGGAGCTGTTCAACGGCAGCTACGACAACAAGGACATCGCCACCAAGATCATGTCCATCATGGGCATCGCTCCCAAGCCCCAGCACCTGGCCTCCAACTAACCGAGGATACCCGATATCCACGGGCGGGCCGGTATCGCCGGTCCGCCCGCATCTCTTTCAAGGATACCATGCCTTCATCCCGCAAGAACTACCGCGACTGGCTGCTCATCGTCGTCTTCACCTGCCTGGCGACGGGCCTCTACTTCGTGCCCACGGGGTTCGAGAAGGACTCCGGCGAGGACGCTGTCCGCTGCACCGCCGAGGTGACGGCCGTTGACGACGACCGGATCCGCCACCTCGGCCTGGTCCTGACCGGCGAGCAGTCCGTGACCCTGAGAATCCTGGACGGCCCGTTCGAGGGACGGAAATTCGACGCCCACAACCAGCTCCTGGGCCAAATGGATCGCGACAAGCGGTTCAAGCCGGGGGACGTGGCCTACGTGGTCATCACCGTGGGCGCGGACGGCGAAGTGCTTTTCGTCAATCCCCAGGCCCATTACCGGCTGGGGCTCGAGCTGCTCCTGCTCGGGCTGTTCGCCGGGCTGCTGCTCCTGTTCGGCGGCCTGACGGGGTTCAAGGCGCTGCTCTCCTTCGCCTTCACCGGCATGGTCCTGTGGAAGGTGCTGGTGCCGCTTTTGCTCAAGGGGGTGGACCCGGTCTGGCTGGCGCTCGGCGTGGTGGCCCTGCTGTCGGCGGCGATCATCTTCCTGGTGGCCGGGATCAACCGCACCGGCATGACCGCCTTCCTCGGCGCGTTCCTGGGCGTGGTGTCGAGCTGCGCGCTGGCCGCCTATTTCACGGGCGAGTTCCACGTGCACGGCGCGGTCATGCCCTTTGCCGAGACATTGCTCTACGCCGGGTACGGGCACCTCAACCTGACCCGCATCTACATGGCCGGGGTTTTCCTGGCGTCGTCCGGCGCGGTCATGGACCTGGCCATGGACGTGGCCGCGAGCATGGGCGAGGTGGTGGCCAAGAATCCGGGCATATCGAGGACCGAGGCGGTCTGGTCCGGCATCCGCGTGGGCCGGGCCGTGGTCGGGACCATGACCACCACGCTGCTGCTGGCCTATTCCGGCGGGTACGTGACCCTGCTCATGGCCTTCATGGCCCAGGGCATCCCGCTGACGTCCACCTTCAATTTCATCTACGTGGCCGCCGAGGTCCTCAAGACGCTGGTGGGCAGCTTCGGGCTGGTCGCGGTGGCCCCGTTCACGGCCGTGGTGGGCGGTGTTTTCCTGGTCGGCCGGAAGGTGCGCCCGGACGCGCTTCACCATTGACGAAAAGGCCCGGATGGGCGAACACATGGCAGGTCGTTCAATCACAAGGAGCCCTCCATGCTGTCACTGATAGGAAATCTGATCTGGTGGATCATCGGCGGCCTGCTCATGGCCTTCGGCTGGTTCTTGTCGGGCTGCCTGCTGCTCATTTCCATCATCGGGATCCCCTGGGCGCGCAGCGCCTTCGTCATCGCCGGGTTCGCCCTTATGCCCTTCGGGCGCACCCTGGTCCGCCGCGACGTGGTCACCGGCCAGAAGGACGCAGGCACCTCGGACTGGGGCATCATCGGCAACATCCTCTGGTTCGTGTTCGCGGGCTGGTGGCTCTGCCTGGGCCACATCATGGCTGCGCTCGGCTGCTTCATCACCATCATCGGCATCCCGTGGGGGTGGCAGCACCTCAAGCTGGCGGCCATCACGCTTGCGCCCATCGGCCTGACCGTGGTCAGCGTGGAAGAGGCCGAGCGGCTGCACGGGGTCAGGAGCTAGCCCCCGGCCCGTGTCCATCGGCGGGATGTGCAAACTCGTGCACCCCCTTGCCAGCTTGCGGAAGACTGATTATCTAGACGTTGACGCCGGTAAGGACCGGCTTTTATCGGACAACCAATCGGAGGAATAAATATGTCTCAGTATCCCAGCATGCCTCAGGCCAAAGCGGCCAAAGCGGAACTCGTCAACGCCTTCATGCGCGGCGTGTACGGCTGGATGAGTGCAGGCCTCGGCCTGACCGCCCTGGTGGCGTATGCAACCCTGTACGTCCCGGCCCTGTCCCGGCTGGCCTTCGCCTACAATGCGGAAACCGGCCTGCTGCAGCCCACCATGCTGCCCATGATCGCGCTCTTCGCCAGCTTCGGCATGGTCTTTTTCCTGAGCTTCAAAATTTCCACCATGAATCCGTCCACGGCCACGACCCTGTTCATGGTCTTCAGCGGGCTGACCGGCTTTTCCCTGGCCCCGATCCTCATGGTCTACACCGAGTCCTCGGTGTTCGCCACGTTCCTGACCACGGCAGGCATGTTCGGCACCATGTCCATTTACGGCATGATTACCAAGAAGGACCTGACAGGCTGGGGCAGTCTGTTGTTCATGGGACTCATCGGCATCATCATCGCCATGATCGTGAACTTCTTCCTGCAAAGCTCGGCCATGTCGTTCGCTATTTCGGTCATCGGCGTGATCATCTTCCTGGGCCTGACCGCCTACGATACCCAGAAGCTCAAGACCATGGGCGAAAACGTCCCCATGAACGACGCGGCGGCCATCCGGCGCGGCACCATCCTGGGCGCGTTGACCCTGTACCTCGACTTCTACAACCTCTTCCTGATGCTGCTCAGGCTCATGGGCGACCGCAGGTAGCTTTGGATTTACCGACAAGCAAAAGGCCGCATCCGATAACCGGATGCGGCCTTTTTACTGGTCGGGTCATTCGACGAATTCCAGGACCTCGCCGGGTTGCGTCAGGGAGGGCGGCAGGTCGATATGCCACCGCTCGAGCCCGGATCGGCTGAAGAGGAACCGGCCGTGTTCGGCGGTCACGGGCTGGATTTGCTTGGGGTCCTCCCCGTCCAGGATGCGCCGGGCCAGCCCGGCTGCCTCCTCGCCCTGCGGCCGACCGGCCAGGACGAGGCCTCCCACGGCCTTGTCCCTGCCCACGGCGAAGTCCCAGAAGGCGAAAACGGGCACAGGCGAGTTGGCCCCGGTCCACCGGGCCACGACGTCGTCCGGCACATGCTTGCCCTCGTTGTCCGTCAGGGTCTGGTACAGGCCGAGGATGATGGCCCCGTAGCCGAGTTCCCCGGCGGTCAGGACGTGCTGCTTCCATTGTTCCATGGTGGTCGCCAGGACGATGTCCGTCTGAACCGTTCCCACCATGATGCGGTTGTTTCCCTTGAAGATGGTGTCCATGGTGACCCTGGCCGTGGTCCCGTTGTCGAACAGGACCATGCACTTGTTCATGGACGGGCCGAGAATGTCGTGGATGAAGATGATGGAGCGTTTGAGCAGCGGGCGTTCCAGCACCCCGGTGAGCAGGTCGTTTTCGCAGGCGTAGATGCGGGGGTTGGCGTTGATGCCGAGGTAGACCACGGGCGTGCCCGCGCGGGTGATGTCGGGGCCCAGGAAGGCCAGGGCGTTGTCATCGGCCAGGATGACCAGGTCGGGCTGCACCTCCCGGTATTTGTCCAGGGCCAGGGCCGCCCGGTCCAGGTGGTGGGCCGGGTTCAGGCGCTTGGTGTCCATGTCATGGAAGACCAGGTCCGCGATATCCGACAGGTTCCGCCGCAACGCCTCGTTGTGGGACATGACCCACGGGTAGCCCGCGTGGTAGCTGTTGACGACCAGCACCACGGGCCGGTCAGCGGCGGCGGAAGAGGGGATTGCCCACAACGTGACCAGGAGCAGGGCGGTCGTGAGTATGGTCGTCGTGCGCATGGAACGGTACCTCCGTCGTCCCGTCTGGTTATCGGTATGGGAGGGACCATACAGTTTTTTCAGCAATGGAGACAGTATAATCTTGTTGCGGGCCACTTCCCCTTGCCTCGGCAGTCCGTGCCGGGTATGATTTTCAGATGGAGCATACCCTGGAGTACCATGTCTGATACCGTGACCACAGTGCAGCGCTCGCTCTCTGCCGTGCTCAAGCCCTGCGGCTGGCTTTACGGGCGGATCATGCGCGTGCGCGAGAAGCTTTATCGGGCCGGAGTCATGCGCAGCTGGACCCCCTCCGTGCCCACGGTCTCCGTGGGCAACATTGGCTGGGGCGGCACGGGCAAGACCCCGGTGGCCGACTGGCTTCTCGGCTGGGCCGGAAAGAAGGGGCTCAAGCCGGTTCTGCTCTCCCGCGGGTATCGCGCCAAACCCAAGACGCTTCCCTACGTGGTCCAGCCCGGAGCCATGGCCGAAGAGGCCGGTGACGAGCCGTTGATGCTCGCCCGCAACCACGAGAACGCCCGTATCGTCGTCGATCCCGACCGGGGCCGCGCGGGCCGCATGGCCGAGGAGGCGTTCAAGCCGGGCTTGTTCATACTGGACGACGGATTCCAGCACATGGCGGTCAGGCGGCACGTGAACCTCGCCCTGCTCCGGCCCGAGGACCTGGGGGAGGAGTGGGACCGGGTTATTCCGGCCGGGTCGTGGCGGGAGCCGAGCAGCGCCCTCCACAGGGCCGACGCGTTCATGATCAAGATTTCCCCCAAGCGGTTCAAGGAACTCAGGCCGGTCCTGGACAAGCGGCTCGGCCTGCTGTTCAAGCCGGTGTTTTCCTTTTCCATCGCGCCCACGGGCCTGAGGCAGGTGGTGGGCGAGGGCGCGGCCATCGATTTCGGCGGGGCTCCCTACCTGCTGGTCTCGGGGGTCGGTCAACCGGCCCAGGTGGCGGCCACGGCCACGGCCTATTTCGGCTATCCGCCCGCCCAGCACAAGGTCTTCAAGGACCACCACGGGTACACCAAGAAAGACGTGCTGACGATCACCCGGGCCGCCGACATGGCGGGCTGCGGGGCGATCCTGTGCACGCCCAAGGACGCGGTAAAGCTGGGGCCGCTCTGTACCGAGGCATTTTGGCAATTCGACTTGCGGGTGGTGTTCGGCCCTTCCACCCTGGGCAAGCATGTGACCTTCGAATCGTGGTGGGAAACCCGGTTTGACGCAATCCGGGGCCGGACGGCGGGGCATGGCGGAAATGGCTAAGAAGAAAAACAAACAGCCGAGGCCGAGCACGCCTCCCTTGTCCAAGGCGACATTGCTGAAACTGTTTCGGGAGGTGAAGCGGCCCCTGTCCAGGGCCGAGGTCATCCGCCAGCTCAAGCTCAAGAAGCGGGACAAGCACGTCGTCAAGGACCTGCTCAGGGAGTTGGTCCGCGACGGCAAGCTGATTCGCATCCGTCGGGCCTACGGCCTGGCCGAGGCCATGCACTGCGTCACCGGGCGGCTGGAAATCCAGCGCCAGGGATTCGGCTTCGTGGTGCCCGAGGACGGCAGGCGCAACGACATCTTCGTCAACCAGCGCGACCTGAACGAGGCGTGGCACGGCGACAAGGTGGTCGTGTCCGTGCTCGGCGAAGCACGGCAGGGCCGCAACGCCGAGGGACGCGTGGTCCGCATCCTGGAGCGGGGCCGTCAGATCCTGCCGGTCAAGGTCTTCAAGAAGATGACCGGAGGCGACTGGCTGTGCCGTCCGTCCGATCCGCGCCTGGCATTCGGGATCATCTGTTCCCTGAAGGACGAATCCGTGAAGCTCGAGCCGGGCGACATCGCCCTGTGCGAGCCGGGCGACAAGATCGACCACACCATGTGGGAAGGCGTGATCACCGCGCGCCTCGGGCCCGAGGGGGACGTGTCCGTGCAGGAGGAGCTGGTCAAATCCAACCACAACATCCGTACCCGGTTCCCGTCCGGCTCCATGAACCAGGCCGAGAGTCTGCCGCGCGAGCCGGTCGAGTCCGATTTCAAGGGACGCCGCGACCTGACCGACCTGGCCTTCGTGACCATCGACGGGGCCACGGCCCGCGATTTCGACGACGCCATCCTGGTGGAGCGCAGACCCAAGGGCTACCGCCTCTGGGTGGCCATCGCCGACGTGGCCCACTACGTGCCCGAGGGGTCGCCGCTTGACAAGGAGGCCCTGGAGCGCGGCAATTCCTATTATTTCCCCCGGTCCGTGGAACCCATGTTCCCCGAGCGGCTGTCCAACGGGCTGTGCTCTCTCAATCCCGACGTGAAGCGGCTGACCATGGTGGTGCGCATGGATACGGACCAGTCCGGGCTGACGCGCGCCACCGAGATTTATCCGGCGGTCATCCGCAGCCACGCCCGCCTGACCTACACCCAGGTCAAGGAGGCGGTGCTGGACCGCGACGAGGCCGCCCGCAAGCGGGTCGGGCCGGTGCTGCCCATGCTGGAGCTGGCCGAGGAACTGGCCCGGAAGATCAACAAGATCCGCTCCCGGCGCGGGTCCCTGGACTTCGACCTGCCCGAGCCGGAGATATTCTTCGACGCAAGCGGCGAGACCACGGACATCAGGCCCAAGATACGCTCCTTTTCCAACCAGATCATCGAGGAGTTCATGATCGCGGCCAACGAGGCCGTGGCCCACTTCCTGGTGGAGCGCGGCCTGCCGTGCATGTTCCGCATCCACCCCCAGGCCGACGAGGAGCGGCTCAGGAACCTGTTCCAGCTGCTTTCGCGCACGGACAAGTCCATTGTCATGCCCAAGGAGATGACGCCCAAGAAGCTCCAGATGCTGGTGGCCTCCATGCGCGGCACGGACAAGGCGTACATCGTCAACCGCATGCTCCTGCGGTCCATGAAGCAGGCCAAGTATTCCCCGGACAACGAGGGCCACTTCGGCCTGGCGTCCGAGGAGTACGCCCACTTCACCTCACCCATCAGGCGGTATGCCGACCTGGTCCTGCACCGGCTGGTCAAGGTCGCCCTGGCCATGGACGGCGACGGCGCGCCCCCGCCCATCCCCGGCAAGAAGAAGCTCTACAACGTGGCCGGTCATCTCTCGGGACGCGAGCGCGTGGCCATGGACGCGGAGCGGGAAATCCTCAAGCGCGTCACGGTCCTGTTCATGCGCGACCGCGTGGGCGAGACGTTCAACGGCGTCATCTCGCACATCACGGACTACGGCTTCTTCGTGGAGCTGAAGGACGTCATGGCCGAGGGCATGGTCAGGCTCTCGTCCATGGACGACGACTATTACACCTATTGGCCCAAGCGCGAGATGCTGGTGGGCGAACGCACGGGCCAGGCCTTCGCCCTGGGGCAGTCCGTGGAAGTGGTCCTGGACGAGGTCAGCCTGGAGAGGCTGGAACTGAACTTCAGCCTCAAGTCCGTTGTCGCCGCGTCGAGGAATTACAAGGACCTGATCGAATAGCGGCACCCGTCGGTGGCCTTGCGCACGATCGGCTCTTCCGACAGCCGGAAGGGGAGCAGTTGATAAAAAAGCAAATTGTGGTTGACGTGAAAGTCAATTGTTGCTAAACATTTTGACCATAGAGCAACACATCTATTAACCAAGGCGCAACAATGAGTAACGGATTTGAACCCTTTTTCAGGAGGCTGTGTTCGGAGACGGACATAAAGAATCAGTCCCAGCTCGCGCGAGAGCTGGACGTGGGCAGGGCGGCGGTGTCGCTTGCCAAGCGCAAGGACGCCGTGCCCGCCCGCTGGATTCTGGACCTGTCGGCCCGGTTCGGATTGAATCCGCTCTGGCTGGAGCAGGGCAAGGGGCTGCCGAGGCCCGAGGCGGCGGTGGCCGTCGAGGACGAGGGGCCCTATTACGAGCAGGTGCCCAAGGTGCGCGCCCGCCTCTGTGCGGGCGGCGGCTCGTTCGAGACGGAGGGCCAGGTGGAAGGGTACTACTCCTTCCGCTCGGAATGGCTGCACAGCCGGGGCAATCCGGCCAACATGGTGCTCATGGAGGTCATCGGCAATTCCATGGAGCCGGAGATCAAGGAGGGGGACATGGTGCTCATCGATCAGTCCCGGTCCGACGTGCTCTCCGGCGGCATCTATGCGGTTGGCGTGGAGGACACGGTCATGGTCAAGCGCGTGGAGCGGCTGCCCGGCACCCTGGTCCTGCGCAGCGACAACATGGACTATTCGCCCATCCACCTGTCGGGTGACGAACTGGACAACGTCCGGGTCATCGGCCAGGTCCTGTGGGCTTCCCGCGAATATCGGTAGCATTTTTCCCGTAAGGAATCGGAAAGCCCCCTGGCAACGGTGTGTTGCGAGGGGGCTTTCTGTTCGGGATAATTGGCACTTTTTTGGTCGTGGGAAATTGTAGAAAAAAACACAACAAAATGTAAAAAATTAATTGACAAAACGAAGAGAGGTTGTTTATTAAAAAATCACGTTGACTCATAAAGAACAACAGCGCTTCGGCGTTGAGGAAAGGAGAGCGTCATGCAGGAACGGTTTTGCAAGTGTGGTCACAGGCTGATGGTCCAGTACACTCTGGATGGCTTTCTTCCCTGGGAAGCGGTCATCGTCGATGAGGCCGAGATCGTGTCCCCGGTCAAGGTCTGCCCCTGCTGCGGGGCCTACCTCTCCATCCATTTCCTGAGATAATTTTCCATTGTTCAAGTCGGGGGTCCCATCCTTGCGGACCCCTGCTTGCCCATCCCTGTTTGATGAGGGCCGTGCGCAACTCCCCGGAGCGCGCGGCCCTCGCCCTGTCCTTGCGGGGGGTCGTGATCCTGGTTTGTGCCGATTCGGGGGGCGGGACGGCTACTGCCGGAGTTCGTCGGGGCCGGACAGGGAGACGCCTTCGGTCCGGTTCCGTCCGGACTGCTTGGCCTGGTAGAGGGCGCGGTCGGCGGCGTGGACCAGGTGTTCCGGGGTGGTGCCGCAGGTGGGGACGCCGGAGGCGACGCCGATGGATACGGTCACGCAGCCACCCACGGTGGAGTCCGGGTGGCGGATGTTCTGGGAGGCCAGGTTGTCGTGGATGTTGTCGGCCACTGACTGGGCTCCCTCGAAGTCGGTGTTGGGCAGGATGATGGCGAATTCCTCGCCGCCGTATCGGGCCACCAGGTCGGCGGGGCGGCGAGTGGCCTGGGTGAGGGCGTCGGCGACCTTGCGCAGGCAGGTGTCGCCGTCCACGTGGCCGAGGGCGTCGTTGTAGAGCTTGAAGTGATCTATGTCGATCATGAGCAGCCCGAGCGGATGATCCTCGCGGCCGTTGCGGACCCATTCCCGGACCAGTGTGTCGTCGAAGCATCGGCGATTGGCCAATCCGGTCAGGCCGTCCAGGTTGGACATCCGTTCAAGTTTCCTGGCCAGCCGTTCCAGCTCCCGTTCGCGGAGCATTCTCTTGATCATTTCCCGGCGCAGCTGGAGCGCGGAGCGGACCCTGGCCCGCAATTCTGTCTTGCCCACGGGCTGGACCAGATAGTCCGAGGCCCCGGCGGCAAAGGCGCGGTCGAGAACCTTGGCGGAATCGTCCGCAGTGATGGAAATGATGGGCACGTCCTCGAACTCGCGGTGGGACTTGATGGTCAGGGTGGCAACGAGGCCGTCGGCGGCGGCGTTGTCGAGATCGATGAGCACCAGGTCGACCGGTGTGTCGGCCAGCGCCGCACGCTTCATGGCGATCATGGCTTCGTCGAGGGTAATGACCGCTCTGACGTCCATGTAGTTGGCACCATTGAGGATCACCGTCAATTGGGCGACCGTTGATGCGGAGTCGGTGACGATCAGAATCTTCATGACAGGTTGTTCCTATCAGGAAAGAGATATTTTGGCGAGTGGGTAATTGCCCGCCGGGCAGGCTCTTCCGCCCTCCGGTCGGGGACTGCCGCGCTTTGGGAAGGCGTTGGGGCGGGAGGCCTTTGCCCGTGAACCCGGGGGCGGTCTTCTGGACAGAATCTTTGTTATTTTTTTGCAAAAACGATCATGGCCGTGTATCTTGTTGAACAATATCCGGTAAGGATATCCAGTCCAATCGTCACCCATTGAACGGAGGCCCGATGACCCGCCCCATGCTTTTCCCCGCACTTGTTCTTGCTTCCCTCCTCCTGCTCGCTCCCGCTGTTTCATCCGCCGGGGCGACCGGCGCCTTCGTGGCCGTGTACAATTCCGGACGTGCACAGGTCCGTGAAACCCGCGCCGTCACCCTGCCCGCAGGGCCCGCCGTGGTGGTGTTCACCGATGTCCCGGCCACCCTGGACGCCACGTCCATCCGGGCGGTGGCCCCCGGCATGGGGGTCGAGGGCATCGAATACAGCTACCGTCCCATCACGCCCCGGAACCTGCTCGACCTCTACGTGGGCAAGGAGTTGAGCGTCATCCTGCCCGACCCGGCGGACGCCAACGCGCGCATCCTGCGCAAGGCCAGGCTTTTGTCCAACGCCGAGGGGCCGGTCTTTTCCATGGGCAAGGAAGTCTATGTGGGCGGGTACGAGGCCGTTCTCCTCCCGGAAATGCCCAAGGGCTTCAACGAGAAACCCACGCTGACCCTGACCACCGACAATGAGTCCGAGGGCCGCAAGAGCGTGGCCCTGCACTACCTCATGGGCGGCCTCAATTGGCAGGCCGACTATACCATGGCCGTGAGCGCCGACGGCGCCACCGCCGACCTGGAGGCCTGGGCCACGGTGACCAACGCCTCGGATTACGCCTTCAAGGGGGCGGACGTCCGTCTGGTGGCGGGCGACGTGCAGCGCGCTCCGGCCTCCTACAAGATGGCCCGGCGCGGCGAGCCCGTGCTGGCCATGGAGGCGGCCATGCCCGACAATGCTGCGGGAGCTTCCGAGGAGTCATTTTCCGAATACCACGTCTACACCCTGCCCACGGCCGTCACCCTGCCGCCCCAGGGCGCCCGCCAGGCCAGCCTGTTCTCGGCCGCCGGGGTTCCTGTGCGGCAGGAGTTGGTCAGCCGCTACCATGCTGGCACCGGCCAACGCGCCGGGAAGATCGACCAGTCCGTGGAATCCGCGCTGACCTTCGACAACCTCGCGGTCAACAAGCTCGGCCGTCCGCTGCCCGCCGGGACCGTCCGGGTATACATGCCCACCACTGACGGCCATCACCTCCTGGCAGGCGAGACGCGGCTGGGCCATGTGGCCGAGGGGGATGCGGTGCGCCTGGTCCTGGGCCGCTCCTTTGACGTGAGCGTGGAACGCAGGCAGACCTCCTTCGAGAAGGTGGGCAAGAGCGCCTACGAGATCGGCTGGGCCGTCACCGTGAAAAACGGCAAGAAGGTGCCCGCCGACCTCAAGCTCGCGGACTCCTTCCCCGGGCAGTGGAAAGTGCTTTCCTCCGACGCCAGTTACGCCGTGGCGGACGCCGCCACCATTGAATTCGATCTCAAGGGGTTGCCGCCGTCGGCTGGAACGGACGGTTTGGTCATCAACTACACGGTGCGGATAGAATACTGAGGAGGGGAACCATGCCGGCAATCGAACGCAGGGAACTGAAGACGCTCAAGGACTTCTACACGCTCATGGGCGAGACCCGGCAGGTGCGCTTCGCTTCGGTGGCCGACATCCTTGCCGGAGGCGACGGGGCCGGGGCAGCGGATTCCCTGGCAAACGCCCTGGCCGACCTTGAGGCCGTACCCGAGGCGGACGGGCGCAAGGCGCTCATCCTGTCCGGAGACAGGACCATCGGCCTGGACATGGACTACGAGATCAACGAGCTGCGCAAGGACCTGCTGTTCATACGGCGGGGCGAGGCGGCCTTCCTGGAATTCCTGTCCGACCTTCATCCCGGTTTTACCGAGCGGGTGGCGGCCGGGCGGGACCTGTTGGCCGGGCTGGACATCAACGCCTTCATCACCGACCGGGACGGGACCATCAACAACTACTGCGCCCGCTACCTGACCTCCATCCAGTCCATTTACAATGCCGTGTTCTTCTCGCGGTTCGCCCTGAACAAGGCGACCACTCCGGTCATCCTGACTTCGGCCCCGCTGGAGGGGCTCATCGAGATCAGCGTGAACCCGGAGGGGAAGATCTACTACGCCGCGTCCAAGGGACGGGAGTGCCTGGACCTGGAAGGCCGCGTCAGGCGGCTGGCGATCTCCCCGGAGAAGCAGGTGGCCATCGACACCCTCAACGTCCGGCTGTCGGAGCTGACCTCGCGGCCCGAATTTGAAAAGTTCACCCTCATCGGGTCCGGCCTGCAGTTCAAGTTCGGCCAGACCACCGTGGCCCGGCAGGATATCGGCCGGTCCGTTGACGAGGCGGAGTCGGGCCGGTTCATGACCGTGCTGCGGGAACTGGTGGCGGAAATCGACCCCGAGGCCATGAACTTCCGCATCGAGGACACCGGCCTGGACGTGGAGATCATTCTCACGGTGGAGACCTCGAACGACGGGCTCAAGGACTTCGACAAGGGGGACGGCGTGAAATTCCTCAACGCGGAACTGGATATCCAGATGTTCCGCGGGCCGCACCTGATATGCGGCGACACCGGGTCGGACGTGCCCATGCTCGAGGCCGCCCTGGAGCTGGCCCCGGACACGCGGGCCATATACGTCACGCAAAACGAGGACCTGGCCAAACGGGTCAGGGGGCTTTCGGCCAACGTGGAAATTGTCCCGGAACCCGACATGCTGGTGGCCATACTGGGCACGATGCAGTCCTGCCCATAGTTTTCAGGCAACAAGGAGCGATCTGTGACGAACATCACTCTCAAAGGCGTCATTTTCGACCTGGATGGTGTCATCACCCGGACAGCCCGCGTGCACGCGCAGGCCTGGGAGACCTCTTTCAACGAGTTCCTCAAGCACCACGCGGAGACGACGGGCACCCAGTTCGAGCCCTTTGACCCACGGGCGGATTACCAGCAGTACGTCGACGGCAAGCCCCGATTCGAAGGCGTGCTGAGTTTTCTCAAGTCACGGAACATCCGCCTGGACCCGGGAACCCCGGAAGACGCGCCCGGCTTCGAGACCATCTGCGCCGTGGGCAACCGGAAAAACGAGCTGTTCCGGGAGGTCCTCGAGCAGGAAGGGCCGGAGGTCTTCCAGACGTCCGTGGACCTGATCAGGGAGCTCAGGGACCAGGGCGTCCGCATCGGCCTGGCGACTTCCAGCCGCAACTGCTCCATGGTGGTCGAACTGGGCGGGCTGCAGGAGTACTTCGACACCCAGGTGGACGGCCTGGTGTCCGCCGAACTGGACCTCAAGGGCAAGCCCGAGCCCGACATCTTCATCACTGCCGCCGAGCGGCTCGGCCTCAAGCCGGGCGAGTGCGTGGTGGTCGAGGACGCCATCTCCGGCGTCCAGGCCGGTTGCGCGGGCAACTTCGGCATGACGCTGGGCGTGGCCCGCAACGTGCCCGGCGAGCTGCTCATGCGTTTCGGCGCGGACCGGGTGGTCTCCGACCTCGGCGAGATCACCGTGGACGAGATCAACGAGTGGTTCGAGTCCGGCATGGCCACGGACGAATGGTCACTCTCCTACCACGGCTTCGAGCCTGGCGACGAGAAGCTGCGCGAGACCATGACCACCGTGGGCAACGGCTATCTCGGCACGCGGGGAGCCTACGAGTGTGAATGCTCCTCCTATTATTTCTATCCCGGCACCTACATCTCCGGCGTGTTCAACAAGACTCCCAGCATGGTGCAGGGCCGCGAAATCTGGAACAACGATTTCGTCAACTGCCCCAACTGGCTGCCCGTGGAATACAAGATCGGGGCCGGCGACTACACCAGCCCGCTGTCCATGGAAGTCCTGAGCTACTGCCACAGCCTGAACATGCGCGAGGGAGTCATGGAGCGGCACATGGTGGTCAAGGACAAGGTGGGACGCATCACCAGGGTCTCCTCCTGCCGCCTGGCTTCCATGTCCGACCCCCATCTCCTTGCGCTCAAGTTCGACTTCACGCCGCTCAACTACACGGCCAAGCTGACCATACGCTCCTCGCTGGACGGGAACGTCAAGAACGACGGGGTGGCCCGGTATTCGAGCCTCAACACCCAGCACCTGAACCGCGTCTCCAGCGGCAAGGCCGGTGACGGCGTGTACCTGCACGTGGAGACCTCCCATTCCCGCTACCAGATTCTCATGGCGTCCAAGTCCAGGGTCATGGAGGACGGCAAGGAGGTCGTCACCCGCAAGGAAGTGGTCCGCGACAAGGCCAAGGTCTCCGAGGTCATGCAGGTCAATGCCCGGGAGAACCACAGCTATTCCATCGAGAAGTTCGTCTACGTGCGGACCTCGCTCGATCGGCGGCCCGGCAATCTTCAGGACCTTTGCCTGGACGGCCTCAAGGGGGTCAAGACGTTCAAGGGCGTGTACGGCCCGCACGCCAAGAGCTGGAAGGGACTGTGGCAGAAGGCGGACATCCGCGTCACCGGAGACCGGTTCGTCCAGCGCGTGCTCCGGCTGCACATCTACCATCTGCTGGTCACGGCCAGCCCGCACAACTCCAACCGGGACGCCGGCATGCCTGCGCGCGGCCTGTCGGGCGAGGCCTATCGCGGCCATATTTTCTGGGACGAGGTCTATATCCAGCCGTTCTTCGACTCCAACTTCCCGGAGATATCCAAGGCGCTGCTCATGTACCGCTACAACCGGCTCGACGCGGCCCGCGAGTACGCCCGTGAGAACGGGTACACCGGGGCCATGTTCCCCTGGCAGACTGCGGACGACGGCAGCGAGGAGACCCAGGAGGTGCATTACAACCCCGAGGCCGACAACTGGGGGCCGGACCTGTCCCGCCGCCAGAGGCATGTCTCCATCGCCGTGTTCGTCAACGCCTGGAGATACGTGTCCTGGACCGAGGACAAGACGTTCCTGCGCGATCACGGCGCGGAAATGATGCTGGACATCGCCCGGTTCTGGGGCGGCATCGCCACCTTCGACGAGACGTCGGGCAAGTACCACATCGAAGGCGTCATGGGCCCGGACGAGTTCCACGAGGCCCTGCCCGGGTCGGACGAACCGGGCATCCGCGACAACGCCTACACCAACATCATGGTCGTCTGGCTGCTGGAAAGATCCCTGGAAATCCTGGAACAGCTGCCGCCCAAGTCGCGGGAGCAGGTGGTCGAAAAGATCGGACTCACCAGCGAGGAGATCGCAAAGTGGCAGGATATGACCACCAAGCTCAACGTGATCATGACCGAGGACGGCATCATCAGTCAGTTCGACGGGTACATGGACCTGGACGAGCTGGATTGGGAAGGCTACCGCAAGCGGTTCTACTCCATCCACCGCATGGACCGCATCCTCAAGGCCGAGGGCGACAGCCCGGACCACTACAAGGTGGCCAAGCAGGCCGACACGCTCATGACCTGGTACATCCTCGAACCCGAAGAGGTGGTCCGCATCCTGACCCAGCTCGGCCACAAGGTGGCTGATCCCATCAAGCTGCTCAAGGCCAACTACGACTTCTACGAGCAGCGTACCAGCCATGGCTCCACGCTCTCCAAGGTCGTGCACGCGGTCATTTCCAAGTATATCTACCCCAGCGACGTCTCCTGGGACTGGTTCATGGAGGCCATGGCCTCGGATATCCGGGACACCCAGGGCGGCACCACCATCGAGGGCATCCACACCGGCGTCATGGCCGGAACGCTCGAAGTGGTCAAGCAGGACTTTGCCGGGCTGAACCTGTCCTCGGAACCCATGAAGGTCGAACCCGACCTCCCGGCCCACTGGGGCGAGATGCACCTGTCCTTCATCCGCTCGTCCATCTGGTACGACCTGCGCATCGAATCCGACCGCGTCTACATGACCGCCTACCACAAGGGCGACAAGGTCGTGCCCGTGGAAATATTCGGCAAGCAGTACGATCTCAAGCCCGGCATGACGGTTGAAGCCCGCCGCTAGGCGGGCCTGCCTCCGGCGGCCGGGGGAAGGGGAGGAAAAACCCTTTGAAAAGGGTTCTTTCCTCCCCTTCCCCCGGACCCCCACCCCCTCCTTTCCCTAAACTTTTTGTATCGCCTTCGGCGAGGTCTGTCCTTTCAGGCGCTCTTCCCTCGTAACAAAACATCCCAACGCTAAAATGCCCGCCGGTTCCTCCGGCGGGCATTTTCAGTGTCCAAGTTCGCAAATCGTAAAGAGGAGCAGAAGACCGCCCCGCGCCGTAAGGCTTGGGAGAGTGGTGCAGCTGTGCATTTATAGTGAATTGCAGGCGAGTCTTCGAGCCGTACAAAATCTAATGCCCGTATGGGCGCTCGGGTGCAGCCGTACCCCCGTACGGCGAGGACAGCGGCAAACCCGAAAAATGTGCAGATGCGCCGCTATCGCAAGCCGCTAGTCGTCAAAGTCGCCATGGGGTCCCTTGTCCGTGTCGATTTCAGCGGCGCGGGCCTTGATCTTTTCCTCGGTCCACTGGGCCGGGTCTTCGAATTGTTCAACCTTGAGGCCGAGGTCGTAGGAACCGGCCGCAAGGATCAGGTCATAGGCGATGGGCGCGGTGTCCTTGGCGTTGAACACGTTGACCAGCAGGTCGTAGACGAAATCTTCCACGCCCTGGACCATGCGCTCGCGCGCGGCCTCGTCCTGGCCCTGCCAGCGACGCTCGAAGACGAGGTTGAGCTTCTTGTAGTTGCCGCCCTTGATGCCGTTCTTGTCGGCGTAGGCCACCATCTCTTCCCAGAGGGCGTCGTTCACGCCCTGGCCGGGGACCTTGGCGAAGTGGTCGCCGTCCATGATGGCGTTGCCGAAGTCGTTGACCTTGACGCCCCAGCTGATCATCTGCAGGGCGGTGGCCACGTTGGCCTTGGTGGTGGAGGTCTGTGCGGCGATCTCGCGCAGGCGGGCGGAGTCGTTGCCCGAGGTGCCGTGCTGTGCGCCGGAGGTGCCGTAGGGCTTGAGCGCCTTGTGGATGTCTGCGGTCAGCTCCACCTGGATGCCTTCGCCCGAGGCTTCGATGCCGTGGGTGGTGCCGTTGTTCAGGGCGATCCAGTCGGGACACAGGCCGTGGGCGTTGAGGCCCTGGACCAGGAATTTTGCCTCCACCGGGCTGGACAGGCCGAATTCGCCCTTGATCTCGCCGATTTCGGTCTCGTACCCCGCCCAGGAGGGGATGACGGGCGCCACGGCCAGGTTGGCCAGCAGGTTGAGGTCGTCGGTCATGTGCGAGGCGTCGATGGCGATGGAGGTGACGCCGGAGGCGAACACCGAGGGGATCTCGGCCTTGGCTTCGGCCAGGCCGTCCCAGGACTTGATGAAATAGTGGTCGGCGTGCACGGCCACCGGGATGGTGATGTTGTACTTGTTGCAGACGTAGTCGACCCGGCGGGCGATGTTCCACAGGGTGGTCGGGCAGTAGGTTGCCTCGCTGCGCGCGATCTCGATGATGATGGCCGCGTTGGCCTTCTGGGCAGCCTTGAGCGCCCCTTCGATGACGAAGAGGTTGCGTCCGTTGGCGGCGATGGTCATGGCTCCGCCCTTGGCCGTCATGGCGCGGTCGATGACCTTGCCGCTGACGATCAGCGCGCGGGAGTTGGGGAAGTTCTGGACTACGTTCGGCGGACGGCCCACCGCGAGTGCTTTGTTGAATGTATCTTGGGACATGCCCTTCCTCCTTGAAAAGAGTTTGATTGCTCGTACCAGTAGAAACCAATCGTTTCCGGAAGTCAAAACGAAACGGCAAGATATAACGGGAGGGCGCGCACGTCCAGAGTGCCCGGACAAACAACCCTGTCCGGGTTACGGCGGAAAGCCGCCGCGCGGGCAGTTACATGGTGACTTCGCCGCCGCGTTCCTCGCTGACAGCCTGGCGTTTGGCGGCGTTCACCGCTTCCCTTGGCATGAGTGTGTAGCCCAGCTCGCTCGCCATGAACTCCAGTACGGTGATGTTGTGCGTGGCCTTGACGATTTCGAACATGGTCTCGGCCCCGAGCTTGGCGTGCGAGTCGAACGGATTGAGCTCGCGCAGAAGCGTGGAATAGGGCTTCCTGATGACGCGGGACACCTCTTTGGCCGGGATGCGTCCTTCGAGGACGACATCCTGCATTTTCTTGGTCAGATTCTTCTCGAACATGCTTTACCCCCCACATGTTGGATTTTCTGCCATGTAATTGGAAGTTACCTTTATTTTCAATTTTGCGTCAACGAAAATTGATTAAACAGCGGTTCTTTTTGGAGGGGCCGGGAATGACGATTCCTGAATTTGTCAGGGGATAAGGGGAGTTGTTCAAAATATACCTCCGCAAAGGAGGTAATTTGATCAAGGGGAGCGGAGGCGGGGGCGGTTCGTGAACGGGTCAAGAGGCCGTGATCAGGCCCTGGAGGAATCCGGCGAACAGGGTGCGGAGCCGGTGGGTGCTCCCCTGGAGCCGGTGGCCGTCGTCAAAGACGTGCAGGTCGGCCCGGTGGGTCCGGGCGAAGCGGATGGAGTTGTCCACTGGAACCACGTCGTCGACCCAGCCGTGGACCACGGTCACTGCGGCCGGGAGGTCGGAAAAGACGTGGACGGCGTAACCCGGAAAATAGAAGGCCGGGGCGAGCAGGAAGAGCCCCGGGACGTCGAATTTCGCGGCAGCGGCGGCGGCCACGTATCCCCCCATGCTCGATCCGGCGAGGATGGCTGGCCTGCCCGCCTTTTCAAGCAGGTCGACCAGCTTGGCCACGCGCTTGTCAGGGTCTTCGGTTTCGCGGAAGTCGGGGGCTTCCATGGTCAATCCCAGTTCTGCGGCGACCTCGGCCAGGGCGGTGCTCTTGGTCCCCCAGGGGCGGCCCAGTGAGCCGTGGCACCAGATGAGCGAAAAGTCGGACATGGCTCCTCCCCGGTTATGCCGTTCGCTTGCCCGCCAGCATGCGGATGGCCTCGAAGAGCGCGCTTTTCTTTACCGGCTTGGGCAGGTGGTAGTCGGCTCCGGCCTCCAGGCAGCGCAGGGCGTCCTCGTTCAGGGCATAGGCGGTCATGGCGATGATGGTCACCGGTTCGCTCCCGGTCTCCTTTTCCCATGCCCGCATGGCGCGGGTGGTTTCGAAGCCGTCCATGACGGGCATCTGGATGTCCATGAGCACCAGGTCCCAGCCGCCTTTCTTGAACACCTCGAGTCCCTCGCGCCCGTCCTCGCGAATGGTCAGGTCGCAGGACGTCCCGCTCAGGTAGGTCTGGATGACGAAGGCGTTGTATTTGGAGTCTTCGAGCATGAGGATGTTCGAGGCGGGCAGGTCGTCTTCCCGGGTGGGGACCTTTTCCGGTTCCAGCCGGGACTCGTCGGTCTGGGAGATGCCGAACGTGGCCGTGAAGTGGAAGACGCTGCCCTGTCCCGGCGTGCTTTCGGCCCATATCCTGCCGCCCATCATCTGGACCAGTTCCCGGCTGATGGACAGGCCCAGGCCCGTGCCGCCGAATTGGCGGGTGGTGGAGCTGTCGGCCTGGGTGAAGGCCTCGAATATGGCGGAGAGCTTGTCGCCGGGCACGCCCACTCCGGTGTCCCTGACCGAGAACTGCAGGGCGACCCGCCCGTCCCTGTTCTGCATGGTCTCGATGGACAGGTCGATGGAGCCCGATTCCGTGAACTTGATGGCGTTGCCCAGCAGGTTGATGAGGATCTGCTTGAGCCGGTTGGAATCGCCCATCAGCCGGTCCGGAATCTCCGGGGAAATGTTGCAGGAGAGGGCGAGTCCCCGTTGGTCTGCCTTGGGATGGATGATGGAGCAGGTCTTGTCCATGCATTCGTTCAGGGAGAACCAGCGGTTTTCCAGTTCCATGTGCCCGGCCTCGATCTTGGACAGGTCCAGGATGTCGTCGAGGATTTCCAGGAGATTTTCGCCGGCGGTACGGAATACGTCCACGTACTTGGACTGCTCCTCGGTCAGTTGCGTTTCCCAGAGGATGTCGGCCATGCCGAGGATGGCGTTCATGGGGGTGCGGATTTCGTGGCTCATGCTGGCCAGGAAGTTCGACTTGGCGATGTTGGCCACCTCGGCTTCGCGCTTGGCGTTCTGGAGCTCCTTGATGGCGGCGTTGAGCGAACTGTTCTTGCGGTTGAGCTCGTCCGTCCTCTCGGTGACCTTGGTCTCCAGCATGTCGTGCTGGTTCTTCAGCTTGTCGTTGGCGTCCCTGAGGTCGCCGATGAGCATGAGCACCGATTCGCGCATGTCGTCGATGGCCCTGGCCAGGTTGCCCAGTTCACCGGGGGCGGAGGTGTCGATGTGCCCGTTCAGGTCGCCGTCGGCGATGGTGATCGCGGATTCCTCCAGCCGCTTCAGCGGTGCGAAGATGTTTTTCCTGTTGAAATGTGTGGAGGTCAGGAAGATGGCCGCGATGAGCAGGAGCGCCATGCCGAGGATGCTGCCCGCATACAGGGTCAGGTCGTGGAAGTAGCTGTTGGTCGCCAGGACCAGGTTGAAAGAGCCGATCCAATCGCCGTACTTGCGGATTTCCACCGTGCTGGCCAGGAAGGCGTCGTTGTTGCGGAAATAGTCGAAGTCTTTCCCGGCATAGCGGGGCCGGGTCTTGAGGGCCATGACCTCGCGGCCCGTGACCACCTCGGCGAAGACCACGTCGTCGTTCTGAAGCACCGCCTCGATGAAATCGCGGGCCGAGGAGTGGTCCACCTGCCAGACTGCGGACGCCAGGCTGGTCTTGGCAAGGTGCGAGATGGACCGGGCTTCCTCGGTCAGGCGCACCTTGAGCAGGTAGCCCGTGAAGAAAATGATGGCTGCGGTGAAGCACAAGACGATGACGCCGATAATACCCATCTGCGCAATGGCCGCCCGGCGGCTGAGGGAGTGGGCTCTGGCCAGTTTCTTGTCGGAATCGGATAGCATCGTCGAATCTCAGTCCTCGGCATCGGTTCATGCTTCGCCACGCTATACACGGTACGTTGCCGGTGGCGATTTGGCAAGGCAACGCTGTACGTCTTTCACTCCGGCGGGCGAAAAAAAAGGCCGGACCCGTGGCGGGTCCGGCCTGGAAAAATGTGTCGTCGTCGGGACTAGGCGTTGCCCTTGTTCAGGGAGAAGCCCATTTCGGAAGCCATGAACTTCAGGGGGCGGATGTCGTGGGTCACCTTCATGATTTCCAGCAGGGTTTCCGCGCCCAGCTTTGCGCTGACGTCGAAGGGATTGATTTCGCGCATCAGGGTCGAATACGGCTTCTTGATCTTTGCGGCCACGTCCTTTGCCTGGATGCCGCTGTCGAGGATGCAGTCCTGAACCACCTTGGTCACGTTCTTTTCAAACATCGTTGCCCTCCCGCATGTGTTGAAGTTGTCGCCGCTGCACCGAAGTGCGTGGGACCAATAAAGCAACTGGCGTGCCAGCGAGGGCTTATTGTGATTATTATTCGTTATTTCTAACGGTTATACAATCCATAAACCTGGGCAACTGTTTTTGTAGAGTGTCGCAATGTGTCGCATGCGACAGTAGCTATGTCGCATATGCGACATTATTGTCGCAATGCGACACAGGCTCGCAAAAAGAAGGGGAGCCGCGTGAGCGGCTCCCCGTTTTCCCGGCATCGCCGGGGGAGGTCTGTCCGAATCGTATCGTCAGGCGTTCAGGTGTGGGTTGCGGTCCATTCCGATGCCTTCAGGAGGTGATCCGATCGGGCTATGAGTCTTGATGCTTTGCCCAGTCCTTCGACCAGGTCTTGAAGGAGTCGATGTAGTTCAGCCATGCGCGGCTGCCCAGGACGATCTCCATGATTCTGGATGCTGTAAGGTTCTTGAACATATCGCTATCCTCTTGTCTCTCGATGTTGTCGGTCAGTGATGGTTCCTGCCGTCAAGTGCCAGGTGTTGTATCAACAGCCTTCCTGGCCTGGGCTGTTTTTCAGGCTGCGCACAACGTGCTTGATGGTCTCCTTGAAAATGCCGCTTGTTTCGTACGGCGTGAGGAGATTGGTACGGACGGAACCGACGATGTTGCCGTAGATGATCAACGCGGTCTCCTCCACGGAGAGGGGGCGGATCGTTCCGTCTTCTATGCCGTTGCTGACGCAGCGCTTCAACTCGTCGATGAAGATGGTGAACTTCTCGGCCACCTTGGCCGCGTCCACCCCAGCCTCGACGTGGCTGAAGGGGGAACACCGGAGCAGGATCGGAAACCGTCTCCTGTGTTCTTCGGTAAAATCGAAATATGCGGTCATGTATCGTTCGACGGCTTCCAGCCCGGTGTAGTCACCCCTGGTCGCCTCGGTCAGGCAGTCGATGAGCCTGTCCGCCATGTCGAACCCGGCTGCCAGGTAGAGTTCCTGCTTGGAGCCGAAGTAGTGGGAAACCAGACCGAAGGAGACCTGGGCGCGACCGGCCACGTCCTTGACCGTGGCGGCGGTGAAACCCAGTTCGCCAAAGGCTTCCTGGGCGGCTCTCAGTATGGTTTCCTTCTTGGTCATTTCGGTGTTCCCTTGGTGTCGATTGATTGAACAATCAGCCTGTTGGTTTCTGTATAGATTGATTGTGCAATCAGTGTCAAGCGCTGATGCGGAAAAAATAACGCCTCGACCTTCAACCGTTGTCCTGCAACGAAAAAGCCCCTTGCGGGGCTTTCTTTTTCAGGATGGGTACGGCCTGTTATTTCATTTGTTTCTGAATCTTGGCCCAGGAGTCGCGAAGGGTGGCCGTGCGGTTGAAGACGAGCTTTCCGCCGGGCACGTGGTCGCGCAGGTCGGCGCAGAAATATCCGGTGCGCTCGAACTGGATGTTGGCGCCGGGCCCCAGGTCGGCCATGGCGGGCTCCACAAAGCATTCGGGCAGGACTTCCAGGGAATCGGGGTTGAGGTAGTCGATGAAGGTCTTGCCCGCTTCGGCCGCGTTGGGGTTGTCCACCGTGAACAGGGATTCGTAATTGCGCACCTCGGCCTTGAGCCCCTTGGATGCGGAAACCCAGTGCATGGTGCCCTTGACCTTGCGCCCGCCCTCGATCCAGCCGCCCTTGGATTCCGGGTCGTAGGTGGCCCTGATTTCCGTGATGGCACCGCTCTCGTCCTTGTCGTAGCCGGTGCAGGTCACGTAGTAGGCGGCCCGCAGCCGGACTTCGCGGCCCGGTCCCATGCGGAAGAACTTCTTGGGCGGCTCCTCCATGAAGTCGGCCCGCTCGATCCACAGCTCCCGGGTGAAGGGAACCGTGCGCGTGCCGTAGGATTCGTCCTCGGGATTGAGGGTCACTTCGAATTCGTCCACCTGGTTCTCGGGATAGTTCTCGATGACCAGCTTGACCGGGTCCACGACGCCCATGTAGCGCGGGGCGCGTTCGTTGAGGTCCTGGCGCACGCAGTGCTCGAGCAGGGCGTACTCGACGGTGGAATCCGACTTGGCGACGCCGATGCGGTCGCAGAAGTCGCGGATGGATTCCGGGGTGAAGCCCCGGCGGCGGAAGCCGGAGATGGTGGGCATGCGCGGATCGTCCCAGCCCGAGACGTGCCCCTCCTGCACCAGCTGGATGAGCTTGCGCTTGGAGAGCACGGTGCCGGTGATGTTCAGCCGGGCGAATTCGTACTGGTAGGGACGCTGGTTGAAGCCGGGCAGTCCGGCCAATTCATTATATATGGCCGCATGGCTTCCGAAGAGCTCGGGCTGCTTGAGGCCGTGCATGAGCGTGTCCACGCACCAGTCGTAGAGCGGTCGGTTGTTCTCGAACTCCAGGGTGCAGATGGAGTGGGTGATGCCTTCGATGGCGTCGGACAGCCCGTGGGTGAAGTCGTACATGGGGTAGATGCACCATGCGTCGCCGGTGCGGTGATGGTCGGCGTGCTTGATGCGGTACAGGGCCGGGTCGCGCAGCATGACGTTGGGCGCACCCATGTCGATCTTGCCGCGCAGGATGCACTCGCCGTCCTTCATCCTGCCCGCCCGCATGTCCCGGAACAGGGAGAGGTTCTCCTCGACGGTCCGGTCGCGGTAGGGGGAGGCGGTGCCCGGTTCGGTCAGGGTCCCGCGCGTCTGGCGGATTTCCTCGGCGGTCTGGTGGTCCACGTAGGCCTTGCCCATCTTGATGAACAACTCGGCGATGAAATAGAGCTTCTCGAAGTAGTCCGAGGCAAATGGGTTGGCGTCCCAGTCAAAGCCGAGCCACGTGACGTCTTCGCGAATGGAGTCCACGTACTCCACCTCTTCCTTGACCGGGTTGGTGTCGTCAAACCGCAGGTTGCACTTGCCCGCATAGTCGCGGGCGATACCGAAATTCAGGCAGATGGATTTGGCGTGCCCGATGTGCAGGTACCCGTTCGGCTCGGGCGGGAACCTGGTGTGCACGCGGTCGCCATATTTGCCGGACGCCATGTCCTTGTCGATGATCTGGCGGATGAAATCCTTGCCTTTTTCCGGGGTGTCACCTTTGGTGCTCATGAAAAATCCTCGTTTATATTTCCGAACCACATATGGTCTAAGGGGCGCAATGGGGCCGGTTTGTATTCGACAGTGCCGACGGATTCAGGAAATACGGGAATTCCGCAGGGCGGTCAACGGCCCCGTATCCGGTGCACGCGAGCGGCACAAATCATTGACCCGAAAACCTGTAAAGCGTAATCAGCTACATTGATTGATATTATAAACCATTATCCGGAATGGTGCCATGCCGCTTTTTACAATTGATCCGAACAAATGCAATCGTGACGGCCTCTGTGCCGCGGAGTGCCCGGTCGGGTGCATCGAATTCATTGAAGGCGAGCTCCCCGGCCCCCACGAGAAAAAGCAGTCCTATTGCCTGAACTGCGGGCATTGCGTGGCCGTCTGTCCTTCGGACGCCATAACCCTTGAACGCCTTCCCGCAAAGAGCGTGCGCCTGGACAGGTCCCTGAATATCTCCTGGGAGCAGGCCGAGCAGTATCTCAAGGGACGCCGTTCCGTTCGGTTTTTCAAGGACGAGCCGGTGCCCGAAGTGGTTCTGGCCCGCATCCTGGCCGTCACCGAGTACGCGCCGTCAGGGCACAATGCCCGGCCCACCCGGTGGTCGGTGGCCACGAGCCGCGACAAGGTGGCCGAGCTGGCCGGAGCCGTTGTCAATTGGATGCGGTTTGAAGTGGACCGGGAGAGCCCTGTGGCCGCCCGGCTCCATCTGGCAGGCATTGTCCGCGCCTGGGACAACGGACTGGACCTGGTCTGCCGGAACGCCCCGGCCCTGGCCGTGGCCTACGGCCCGGAAGCAGGCGTCACCCCCCGGGAGGACGGGATCATCGCGGTCACCTATCTGGACCTGGCCGCCAACGCCGTGGGCCTGGGAGGTTGCTGGTGCGGCTACCTGATGGCCGCAGCGGCTCATGATTCGGGGCTCCGGTCCGTCCTTGGCGTGCCCGACGACGGGGCCGTCTACGGCGCGATCATGCTCGGGAAGCCTGCGCGGCGCTATCGGGCCATTCCGCCCCGCCCGGAGCCGGACATCCAGTGGTTGTATTGATGGGCGTGCGGAGGTGTTCGGTGTTGATCTGCAGACGTTGTGCCTGGTTCCTGCTGGCGGCTTGCCTGTGGGCGCTTGCGGCGCCGGTTTCCGGCCTGGCCGAGTCGATCCGGGTGGGGATCGGATTCGCCATTCCTCCCTACGTCATCCGGAGTGAAGACGCCGGGGTGGAAGTGGACATCATTCGCGAGGCCCTGGGGCGGGTCGGAGTCGAGGCGGAGTTCATCTACCTGCCGAACCTCAGGCTGCCGGTGGCCTTTGCCGAGGGCAGCGTGGACTGCGTGGCCGCCAATGCCGGGTATGATCTGGCTGCGGACAGCGGCGTACCGGCCTACTATTCCACCATCACGGTGATATTTCACAACTATGCGGTGAGCCTGGAAAAAAACGGGTTCAGCATCATGTCCATCGAGGATCTTGCCGACAAGCGGGTGCTCGCGTTCAACAATGCGGCCAAGTATCTGGGGCGGGACTTCGCCGCCATGGCCGCTTCCAACGCGCGTTATTCGGAGTTGGCCGATCAGGCCCTGCAGGTCAGGATGCTTCTTTCTGGCCGGGTGGACGTGGTCATATCGGACAAGCGCATTTTTCTGTACTGGATGAAGAAAAACAATCGGTACTCGGGGCTCGGGATCAAACCCGGGGAGAGCCGGCTTGCATTTCATTCCATTTTCCCGCCGGCACCGAGGCGGGTGGCCTTCAGGGACGAAGACCTGCGCACCCGTTTTGACCAGGGGCTTGGCCTGCTCAATTCCGAGGGGGGCATCAAGGTCATCGAAGAACGGTATGCCGGCGTCGAGGAAGAGTGATCGGCTCGATCGGATGGAAACAGTCAACACAAGGAGCTGCTTGAGGTGCCCGTGCCCCATCATGCTTTCGGCAGTGTCGAGGTATGCATCGACTACGACGCCATTACCCGGCTTTTTCGCCGCGCCCACGGCGAGGGACGGAACACGCTTTTCGAATACGAGGTCTACGACCTGCTGCGCGATTCGGGCGCGGAAACGCCGCCGCGCAGTATCCTCCTGAAACGGGGTGAGCGACTGGAGGACGAGCAGCTTGCCGGGTTGACCGGCGACAGGGCGGTCCTCAAGATCGTCTCCCCGACCATCGTCCACAAGACCGAGGTCGGCGGCGTGCGCGTGGTGCGCAACTCCCCGGACGCCATCCGGTCCGCCTGGCGGCGCATGCTCAGCGAGGTGCCGGAGCGCTACGCGGCCTACCTGGAGCGCCAGCCGGAGGCCACGCCGGAAGCCTATGCAGGCCTTGCGGACGAAGCCCTCGCCGCCGCCATCGCCGGGGACATCCGGGGCGTGCTGCTGGTCCAGTACATGGAGCCGGATTCCAGGGAGTTCGGCAACGAGTTGATCGTGGGCATCCGCAAGACCCGCGAGTTCGGCATGATCATCGGCTCCGGGCTGGGCGGCACGGACACCGAACTGTATGCCGAGCGGTTTCGCAAGGGCCAGGCCGTGACCCTGTCCTCCACGGCCATGACCGACGGCCCGTCCTTTTTCGAGTTGTTCCGCGACACCATTTCCTACCGCAAGCTGGCCGGACTGACACGCGGCCAGCGGCGCATCGTCACCGACGAGCAGCTCATCGAGTGTTTTTCCTCGTTCATCGACATGGCCAATCACTACTCCCCGGAGAACCCGGACGCGCCGTTTCACATCGAGGAGCTGGAGATCAACCCGTTCGCCTACGCCGATTATCTCATGGTGCCCCTTGACGGCATGTGCCGCTTTTCCGTTCCCGGCACGGTCCCCCCGCCCAGGCCGGTGGAAAAGATCACCAGCCTGCTGCATCCCGAATCCATCGGCATCATCGGCGTGTCCGCCACGCGGGAGAACTTCGGGCGCATCATCCTGAGGAACGTGCTCGACGCCGGGTTCCCTGCGGACAGGGTCCGTATCGTCAAGCCCGGCGAGACGACCATCGACGGGGCGGCCTGCGTGCCCGACCTGGCTTCCCTCGACTGCACGCTCGACCTGTTCGTGGTGGCCGTGGGGTCGCCGCAGGTCCCCGGGCTGGTGGACGAGCTGGTCGAGCGGGACGCGGCCCGGTCCGTCATGCTCATCCCCGGCGGCATGGGCGAGACCGAGGAGAGCCGGGAACGCGCGTCGCGGGTCATCGAGAAGATCAAGGCCGCCCACGCAGCCGGGACCGGCCCGGTCTTCCTGGGCGGCAACTGCATGGGTGTGGTGTCCCGCCCCGGTCGCTACGACACCTGGTTCATCCCCGAGGAGAAGCTGCCCGCGTTCACCCCCGGCGGGCACCACAGGGCGGCCTTCATCTCCCAGTCCGGCGCGTTCATGCTCACCAGGCTGTCCCAGTGCCCCATCCTGGACCCGGCCTACATGGTCTCCATGGGCAACCAGACAGACCTGACCCTGGGCGACATGGTCTCCCACTTCGCGGATTCCGACGACGTGGACGTCATCGCCGTCTATGCCGAGGGGTTCAACGACGTGGACGGCCTGAATTTCTGCCGCGGGGTCCGGCGGGCCGTGCTGGCGGGCAAGGAAGTGGTCTTCTACAAGGCGGGCCGCACGCCCGAGGGCAAGTCCGCCACCAGCGGCCATACCGCGTCCCTGGCCGGGGACTATGCGGTCTGCGAGTCCTGCGTGCGCCAGGCCGGGGCAGTGGTGGCCCAGTCCTTCACCCAGTTCGAGAACCTGTTCATGCTGGCCGAGCGGCTGCACGGCAAGGTCATCCGGGGGAACCGGCTGGCCGCCATGTCGGGCGCCGGGTTCGAGGCCGTGGGCATGGCCGACTCCATCCAGTCCGACGACTACCGCATGGAGCTGGCCCCGCTCTCGGAAGCGACGCGGGCGGCCCTCGGCGATCTGCTGGCGGCCAAGGGGCTGGACAGGCTGGTCACGGTGACCAACCCGCTGGACATCACGCCCGGAGCCGACGACCAGGTCCACGCGGACGTCATCCGCATCCTGGCCGGGGAGCCCGGCGTGGACGCCGTGGTGGCCGGGCTCGACCCCATGTCGCCGGTCATGCGCACCCTGGCCGATCCGGACACCCCGCTGAACATGGACGACGAGCGGTCCATCGTGGCCCTGTTGAGGGCGCTGCTGCCCACGCTGGAAACCCCGGTCATCGGCGTGGTGGACGGGGGGAGGCAGTACGACCCGCTGGTCGACCGCCTCAAGGAGGCGGGGCTGTGTGTGTTCCGCACCTCGGATCAGGCCGTGGCGGCCATCGCCCAATACATCGAGGGCCGGTTGAATGCGGAGCGGATACGCAGCATTAAATAGTCAGAACGGAGGCACTATTCATGATTTCTCGCCAGCAGTTTTCGGAGTGGGTTGAGGAAGCCCTTTTGGTTTATAATGGAAGGGCTACAATACTACAGGTGTCTAAATATATTTGGGAAAATTACGAGCGAGAGTTGCGGAGATTCGAGGAGACTTTTTTTAAGTGGCAATATGACGTGAGGTGGGCAGCTAAAATGTTAAGAGAGAAGGGAGTAATGAAGTCAGTCGATGACTGCCCAAAAGGAATATGGGAATTGATTTGAGAAGAAAAGGGCCTTGTCTTTGAGGCGCGGCCCAAATCCGCTGTCCTGCGATTTGTGGTTGGTGCTCGGAAAAGTAAGCGAAAGTTGTCTTTTGGGGCGTCGGCGCATTCGCGTTCGACAGCATTCGTCCTTCCTACTCTGTGTTCCGCCCTTACGGCGGCCCTATTTTTGGCTGGCGCCCCAAAAATAGGGGAAAAAGGGCGCTTTGGCGGGCTGGCTCCCGATGACAGACCAAAGAGCCTGTAGGCGACTCTGCTGCCCGTCAAGATAGCCTGCTGAGCAGGTTCAGACGGGCTGCGCGGCGTCGCCCTCGACAGGCTCTAAGGCCTGCCATCGATTGCGGGTCTTCGTGTGTACTCGTGCACCATCGCGGGGAAGTATGCGGAAGAATAATCCATGACGCCTTGCTTTCCCTCCAGTAATCGAGCGACCGCCTCAAACTGGTGGCGCTAACCACCACGCCAAGACAACCGCCCCTCTTCCTTCTTCTTTCTTGCTGGAGCGTTCCGGAGAGCGAAGCGATCCGGCAGCGTCTCTACTTCACCGCGCACCGAATCGAACGGGCGTTCTTTCTCGAAGCAAGCTCCCCGGCTCTTCCCCGCTTGGTCATGCCTCGAACGCACCAGCCCTTGATAGGCGGTCAGCTTCTAGGCCCCCAAAACGGGGCTGGTGCATGTCTTCGGGCAGGGAAGGGGTATAAGGGGGATGAATTTTTATTGCCGATGTAGGAGCATGAAAACAAAGATGCCGACGCACTTGCCTTTCAACATCCTCCCGCGCTTCACCAGCGTAGCCATTAAACCAAACAAGGCCTAGAAGCTGACCAAACAGCGAAAGCGGATCTTTCGGATCGTGTCGTGGCGCAGCGAAGACATTGCGATCCGGGAGCGTGCTGTTTGGATCAGATTCTCAGCCGTTTTGGAGGCGGGTAAGAGTGGGCAAAAGCGCTTTTTGCTTCCTTTTTGCTGCTTTGCAAAAAGCAAGTCGCCGTAAAGGCGAAACACGATTTTCCGAGAACAGATGTAGCCCGTTCGCGGAGCGCGGCCATTTGTTTGAGAACCCAGAGCCTTTCTCTTCTTCCTCTTTCTTCGCCCAAAAAAGAAGGCCGCCCCAACCGGGACGGCCTTCTTTTTTGTCTTTTCAGGCGCGCTGCCCGAATCGCTAATACATCAACCCCGGCAGGAACAGGATGATCTGCGGGAAGATGAACAGCAGCGCAATGCCGATGATGATGGACAGCATGAACGGCAGGATGCCCTTGAACACGTCCTCCAGGGTCACGTCTGGCGCGATCTTCTGGCACATGCCGTAGACCACGTAGACGTTGATGCCCACCGGGGGCGTGATCACGCCCATCTCCGTGACCAGCACGATGATGATGCCGAACCAGATGGGGTCGTAGCCCATGCCCGTGACCACCGGGAAGAATACCGGGATGGTCAGCATGATCAGGGCCAGGGAGTCCATGAAACAGCCGCCGATGAAGTAGATCAGGATGATGGCGCCCATGATGGCGAAGGGCGGCATGTCAAAGGCGGACACCCAGTTGGCGATGTCGAACGGGATGCGGGTCACGGCCAGGAACTTGCCGAAGACCACCGCGCCCGCGATGAGCACCAGCACCATGCAGGAGGTGCGCAGGGTCTCGAAGAGCGAGTTGACGAACGCCTGCCAGGAAAGCTGCCGTTTGACAACGGCCAGGGTGAGGACGCCGATGACGCCGATGGAGGCCGCCTCGGTGGGAGTGAAGAGCCCCCAGAAGAGCCCGCCGATGACCAGCATGAAGATCAGGATGGTGTCGATGAGGTTGGCCAGGGACCGGAACCGCTCCGCCCAGGTGAATTCGTCGCCCTTGGGCCCGAGGGCGGGGTTCATGCGACACTGGATGTCGATGCCGACGATGAACAGCATGGTCAGCAGGAGGGCCGGGAAGATGCCGGACACGAACAGCGCGCCGATGGATTGCTCGGTGAGCACGCCGTAGATGATGAGCACCACGGACGGGGGCATGATCATGCCAAGCCCGCCGCCGGACGCCACCGAGGCCGTGGCCAGGGAGTTGGCGTAGCCGTAGCGTTTCATTTCCGGGATGCCCACGGTGGACATGGTCGCCGCCGTGGCCGGGCTGGAGCCGCAGACCGCGCCGAAGGCGGTGCAGGCCGAGACCGTGGCCATGGCCAACCCGCCGCGCGTGTTGCCCAGGAAGCGGTAGGCGGTCTCGTAGAGCCGCTTCGAGATGCCGCAGTTGAAGGCTATCTGCCCCATGAGGATGAACAGCGGGATGGTGGACAGCTCATAGGAGGCGAACGCGTCGTACACGTTGCGGCTCATCAGGTTCAGCCCGCCCTTCCATGAGGTCAGGAGGGAGAAGCCGATGAAGCCCACGAGCATCATGACGAACGCCACGGGCATCCGGGTCATGAACAGGAAGACCATGATGACGATGCCGATGATTCCGGCGGTGGTCGGGTCCATACTAGTCTCCCTTGACCTTGAAGAATTTGACGATGTCCATCACCAGGCAGATGGAATAGACGAAAAAGCCGAAGGACAGGACGTAGACCACCATGTATTCGGGCAGTTCCAGGTTCATGGACACCTCGCCCGATTCCGCGAGGGTTCCGGCATAGAGGAACATGCGCCAGGTGATGACGGCGATCAGCGCCAGGGTGGCGATGTTGGTCGCCAGCTTGACCACGTTGCGGGTGCGCTGGGGCAGGCGGCGGACCAGGATCTCCACGCCGATGTGGCTCTTCTGGTAGTGGGTGTAGGGCAGGGCGAATCCCACGGCGATGACGCCGAGGATGGAGACGATCTCCTCGCAGCCGAAGATGGGCATGTTGAAGGCCCCCCGCATGAACACGTCCGCGCCGGTCATGGCGGCCATGGCCGCCAGGCAGATGGCCGCGATGATGCGCATGGCCTTTTCCGTCACGCCGAGCGGTCCGCTTGTTTCTTCCATTTCTCTGATTCCTTTGAACGGTTGGACAAAAGACAGGGCGGGCCGCAAAGCCCGCCCTGTGGGGTTGCCGTCGAAACTATTTAAGCGTGGACTGAGTGAACTCCAGGATGGCCTTGCCGTCAAGGCCCTTGGCGTCGGTTTCCGCAATGTAGTCGTCGAGGACCGGCCGTGCGGCCTTGGCCCAGGCGGCGGATTCCTCGGCGGACAGGGTGACGATCTTGCCGCCCTGGTCCATGAAGAACTGGCGGCCTTCAGCGTCGGCCTCGTCCCAGGCTGCGGCGTGCTTGTCGGCCCATTCCTTGTTGATTTCGCGAATGATCTTCTGTGATTCCGGATCGATGGAGGCCCACTTGGCCTTGTTCATGACGATGAAGAAGACCGTGGTGTAGGCCACGTCGAAGGAGTCGGTGCCGTACTTGCAGACTTCGCCCAGCTTGAAGGACTTGTTGGACTCGATGGGATGCATGGAGCCGTCGACAACGCCTTTTTGCAGGAGCTGGTAATTCTCGGGCATGGGCTTGGCCACGGGGGTGCCGCCCAGCGCCTTGACCAGTTTTGCGGAGTTGCCGGTGGCCCGGATCTTCTGGCCTTCCATGTCGGCCAGAGCCTGTACCGGCTTGCCCACGGTGAACAGCAGGCCGGGACCGTGGCCGTTGAAATACATGGGTTCAACGTCGGCCAGTTCCTCGGGCTTGAACTTCTCGTAGACCGCGTTTGCCGTGGCCGTGGCCTGGGCGGCGTTCTGGTAGCCCAGCGGCAGATCCACTGCGGCCATGACCGGGAAGCGGCCTCGGGAGTAGGCCAGACAGGACAGGCCGATGTCGGACATGCCCTCGACCACGCCGTCATAGCACTGCTTGGCCTTGGTCAGGGTGCCGCCGGGGTAGTAGTCCACGACCACCTTGCCGCCGGTACGCTTTTCCACTTCCTTGCACCACGCCTCGGCCAGTATGGACTGGTGGTTGGTGGGCGGGAAAAAGTTGGAGTAGGTCAGTTTGACCTCGGCCTGCCCGGTGGAGGGCAGGGCAAGGCCGATCACCGCCAATGCCAGCACCGTCGCCAGAAGCTTTTTCATGTGTCTCTCTCCTTCTCACAGGTTCCGAGGAGGAGCGTCGGCTCCCCCCTTGTATCATGACCCGGACGCCTTGCGGCGTCCGGGCTGGAAGTCCCCTATGGACTTTTCGCCATTTCAGCCTTGATGAACTCCACCACCTCGCCGGCATTCACTTTCCGGCCTTCCGGGGAGTCCGTGTATTCGTCCATGACCGGCTGGGCCGTCTGGACCCAGAGAGCGGCTTCGCCGGTTTCCAGGGCCAGGACCTTGCCGCCCTTGTCCAGGAAGAACTGGCGTCCGGCGGCGTCGGCATCATCCCAGGCCGCACCGTGCTTGGCCGCCCATTCCTCGTTGATCTTGGTGATGACCGCCTGGGACTGCGGGTCGATGGAGGCCCACTTGTTCTTGTTCATGACCACGAAGAAGGTGGTGGTGTAGGCCACGGGGACGGACTCGGTGCAGAACTTGACCACTTCGCCGAGCTTCCAGCCCTTGTTGGATTCGATGGGATGCATGGAGCCGTCCACCACGCCCTTTTGCAGGGACTGGTAGGTGGTGGGCATGGGCTGGGCCACGGGGCTGCCGCCCAGCGCCTTGACCAGCTTGGCGGAGTTGCCGGTGGCGCGGATTTTCTGGCCCTTGAGGTCGGCCAGGGTCCTGACGGGTTTTTCCGAGGTGAACAGGAGGCCCGGGCCGTGGGCGTGGAAGTACAGGGGCTTCACGTCGTCGAACTCGGCGGGCGTGAACTTGGTGGCCACGGCGTTGGCGATGAAGGTGGCCTGGGTGCCGGACGTGTAGCCCAGGGGCAGGTCCACGGCGGCCATGACCGGGAAGCGGCCGCGGGAGTATGCCAGGCAGGACATGCCGATGTCGGAGATGGACTCGACCACGCCGTCGTAGCACTGCTTGGCCTTGGTCAGGGTGCCGCCGGGGTAGTAGTCGATGATCACCTTGCCGTCGGTGCGTTTTTCCACTTCACGGCACCACTGTTCGGCGAGCTTGGACTGGATATGGGTGGGCGGGAAGAAATTGGAATAGGTCAGGCGGACTCCGTCCGCGCAGGCCAGTGAGGCGAGCCCGAAGGTCATCAGGAAAAGGGCCGTCAGGGTGAGAAATGGTTTCTTCATGGGGTATCTCGCTTGTTGGGGGAATGTATTGTTGGAGCAGGGCGACAATCCGGCGTCAACCCTGCTTCGTTCCGTTCTTCAGCGCCATGTCGATGGCGGCCCTGCGCACGTCGGCCAGGTCCAGGACCTGCGTGCCGAGCGCCCGGTGGATGAGGTAGCCTTCGAACATGGCCGTGTTCAGGGCGCCGATCTTTTCCGGCGGGAAATCCGTTTCCACGTGCTCGCGCACCAGGTCGGCGAAGACCCGGTTGGAGAGGCGGTAGTCGGACTTGTTCATCAGTTTCCGCAACGGTTCGCTGGTGGCGGAGTAGACCGTGAATTCCAGGAAGATGGAGGACCAGTCCTTGTCGCCCAGGATGGTTTCAAGGAAATCCCAGATGATGTTCATGGCCTCATCGAGATCGTGGGCTTCGCGGATCTTGTCGTGGCGCGTGGCGCGGTAGCGTTTGAACTTCTGCTCGATGATCTGCAGGAACAGCTCGTCCTTGGAATTCCAATGACGATAGAAGCTGCCCTTGGCATAGCCTGCCTTGTCGGTGATCTCGGCCACGGAGGTGGAGGCGAATCCCTTGGAGCCGAACAGGCTGATGGCCGCGCCCATCAGTTCCTGCATGGTCTGTTGTGATTTTTCCTGCTGTTTTGTTGCCATGTACCAGCCTGTAAAAACTTGCTTTTAAAAATGACTCGAAGTCAGGTTGTGACCTTTGGTCAAAAAGTGACCGCTGGTCATTTCGAGTAGCAGGGGAACCACCCGGTGTCAAGGGGTATAAGGCGTTTCCCCAGACCGCGCGGCCACCTCTTGCCGGGGAGGCCGATTGTCCGTTCAGGTCACATGGTCGGTGGGCACAAAAAAGCCCTTGGAAGACCTTACCAAGGGCTATTTGTGTTTTGTCTAATGGCTGGGCTATGCCTTTTTTCTTCTCAACCCGATCAGCCCGATCAGGCCAGACCCGAGCAGCCATGCGGCGCCGGGGATGGGGGTGACGGAAATGGACGTGTCAAGGGAGTGAAAGTTGTCCGCGAAATAGGTGTCCCAGCAAACCATGAACAGGGTCCCGTCAAAGGTCGCCGTCCAGTCAAGGCCCGCCGTTCCGATGCCGAGATAGCCGGTGGTGGTCGTGCCGTCGTTACCGAGGAAATAGCCGACAAGGGTTCCGCGTTTGAACGAGCCGGTGCCCATGTCCCCGGTGATCGTTACCGGATCTTCGACGCCGTCGGCGGTGATTTTCCACCCGCTGGTCTTGGTCCTGATGCTCCATCTCGAGTCCGGATCGACCGTGACGGACAGCGTCTGCCCCGCCTGCACGGAGACGCCGGTATCGTAGGCATGGGCGGAGAGAGTATTCAGATCCGATCCGGTTCTTGCGCCGACGGTGAAATCCGTGACATACGCGGCAAGGGCTGAATGCGTTCCAAAGGCAAGCAGGGCGAGGGCCATGATCATTGAGCAACGGACAAATGCGAGCATAGATTCCTTCCTTTTTTAGTGGGAATTGCTTCAGCAAGATTTGTTCCTATTGTTTTATTTCATGATGTTGACCCGTCAAGCCGTTCGTGCCGCGCAACAGTCCTGAAAAATCGGAAGAGTCGAAATGGACTCCCCGTTCCCCTTCCCGAAATAGGTCCGGTCACTACTCCTTCCAATACGGGTGGCTGACATCCTCGAAAGCGGACATGGCGGCTATGGAGCCTTCGCCGATGGCGGTGACGATCTGCTGCAGGCCGCCGGTCAGGTCGCCTGCGGCGTAGACGCGGGGCACGCTGGTGCGCATGTCCGGGCCGACCTTGATGAAACCATCGGGTTTGAGTTCCACGCCGAGGGACTTGGCCAGTTCGGTGGCCGGCACCTGGCCGATGGCCACGAAGGCCCCGTCCACGGGCAGGTCGGACACGGCCCGGGTCATGAGATTGCGGATTCTGAGGTTGTTCACCCGCTTGCCGTCGCCCTGGAATTCGTCGATCACGGTGTTCCAGAGGACCGGGATGCCCTCGCGCTCAAGGGAATCCTGAAGCGGTTTCTGGGCACGGAAGCTGTCGCGGCGGTGGATGATGGTCACGTCCACGCCGAGGTTCTTGAGGTGCAGGGCGTCGGTCAGGGCGGTGTTTCCGCCGCCGATGATGGCCACGGATTTGCCCTTGTACAGGTAGCCGTCGCAGGAAGCGCAGTAGTTGATGCCGTGTCCGAAGTACTTGTCCTCGCCGGTCACGCCGAGTTTGCGGTAGGCCGCGCCCATGGTCAGGATGACCGCCTTGGCCGAATAGGTGCCGCGGTTGGTGGTCACGATGATGGATTCGCCTTTGGCCAGGTCGCCCATCTCGATGGATTCCACTCCCTCGCCCTCGTGCACGGGCACGTATTCGCGCGCGTGCTCGCTCATGATGTCCATGAGCTGCTTGCCGGGCACGGAGGTGAAGCCCGGATAGTTCTCGACCACCGGGGTGAGGGCCACCTGGCCGCCCACGATGTGCTTCTCGAGGACCACGGCCTTGAGCCCGGCGCGGACGGCGTAGATGCCCGCGGTCAACCCGGCGGGGCCTGCCCCGATGATGACCAGGTCCACCTCGCCCGGCTCGATGGTGCCGAATCCGGACGGGGCCTTGCCTTCCTCCTGGCCGGGCAGGAGGCCCTGGTCCAGGAGTTCCTCTGCGGATTTCAGGTAGATGAGTTCGGCAACGAACCGCTCCTCCGGCATCAGGCCGAGGCCCTGGTGCGCGCCCTCGTTGAACACGGTGTGGGGCACGGAGCCGACCTCGAATCGCTCGGCCAGTTCCGGGTTCTCGTTCTTCTCTATGCATTCGGCCCTGACCAGCTCGGGCTTGGCGATGGCGCATTTGATGGCGGACATGACCTGTCCGGGACAATACGGTCAGGTGGGGGAGACGAACACCTGGGCCAGGCGCTCCTCTTTCAGTCCGTCGAGGAGTTGGACGGAAAGTTCCGACAGGGCGGATTTGCCAAGGGAAAGGAGCAGTATGGCCGTGATCAGGGATTTGCCTTCTTCGCCCACCGGCGCGCCCAGGAAGCGGATGTGGCAGTCGTCGGGGTTGAGGCACAGGGTGGGGGCGGCAGTGACGCCCAGCTTTTTCGCGCGGTCGGACGGGATGGCAAAGTTCCGCGTGCTGATCCTGTCGGACAACCGGGCCAGGTCCGCGCAGAACTTGAGCGTGTAGTCCGCGAACTCGTCGTTGACTCCGGTCTGGGTGAAGGTCTCCAGGACAACGTCGCCGTCAAGATTTTTGAAGGTCTCTGCCAGCTGGGTGCGGACATCCTTGGGCAGGAACCAGTCGTCGGGTTGGTCTTTCTGGAAAAGGGGAGCCATGGATACAACCTCACTCTGTTTTCAGGGGTGTGCGCGGATCAGACTGTCTCGATCCTGTTGCGGCCGTTGTTCTTTGCCTTGTAAAGCGCTTCGTCGGCCCGGTGGAGCAGGGGGTCGATGGTTTGATCCGTGCTCAGCAACTCGGTCATGCCGATGGAGATGGTGAAGGTGATGGACTTGCCGTCAACATTCACCACGAGGTCCTCGATGCCCTTGCGGAGCCTTTCGGCCGTTCTTTGACCTGCAGCGAGGCCGGTCAGGGTGAGCGCGGCCAGGAATTCCTCGCCGCCCACGCGGCCGAATACATCCGTGGTGCGCAGGGTCCGGGTGCACAGCGCGACCATGTCCTTGAGCACCACGTCGCCCGCCGGGTGGCCGAACGTGTCGTTGATGTCCTTGAAGTGGTCGATGTCCAGGGAGAGCAGGACCATGCGCGTCCCGTACCGTTTGCACCGTTCCAGCTCGTCCTCCAGCCGGCTCATGAAGTGGCGGCGGTTGCTTGCGCCTGTCAGGGGGTCGGTGGATGCGAGCAGACGCAGCTCGTTTTCCATCCGCCGGTGCACGGTGACGTCCCAGTTGACCCCGGTCATGCGCACGGGCGAGCCGTCCTCGCCCGCCTGGACGGTCCAGGCCGACCTGATGATGCGGACGTCGCCGTCGGGCCAGGTCAGCTGGTATTCCATCTCGTACCGCTGTTTTGTCTCGACGCTTTCCGCCATCTTCCGTTCCACTTCCGGGAGGTCATCCTGGTGGATGCGGGAACGCCAGCCTTCGTAGATGGAGTCGAATTCCCCCGGCTTGACCCGGTAGAGCTCGTACATCTTCTTGTCCCAGTAATTCCGGTTCGTCAGGAAATCCCGTTCCCAGATGCCGATGTTGCCCGCATCGGTGGCCAGGTCCAGCCGCCGGGCCGTGGCCTGGAGGTCCTCTTCCTTGATCTTGAGCTCGGTCATGTCCCGGGAGTCCACGGCCACGTAATCGATATCCGTGCCTTCCACAATCACGGGGTGGTAGGTGGTGGCGAGAAAACGCTTGCCCTGTTTGGGCAGGTCTATCCAGTTTTCGACCACGACCGTTTCCCCTTCAAGGGCCCGGTCCAGCCGTGCCCTGATGACGGATTCATATAGATCCTTGCCCAGGACGTCGGAGATGTGGAGGTCGATGACGTTTTCCTGGCTGATCTCGAAGCTGGCCGCAAAGGCGTCGTTGGCCATCCGGAATCGGTGATGCTTGTTCACGAGTGCGATGAGGTCCGGGGTCGAGGAGATGATCCGTTCGTATCGAATAAGCTTGGCGCGCGCCTTGTCCTGCTCGATATCCTGGAGGAAGCATTGCTGGTCCAGAGAGGCCAGGTCGGATTCCAGCTCCTCGATGCGTTCGAGCGCCTCCTGAAGTTCCTGCTGTGTTGTCTTGTCTGCCATGGAATCTCACTTGGGGGGTGCGGGGAGTGTTACCGTGAAGGTGGTCTCGCCGTTTTCCGAGGAGAAGGCCACTTCCCCGCCCAGGTATCGTTCGGTGAAGAGTTTCATTACATAGGTGCCCAGGCCCCGGTCCTGCGACTTGGTGGACACGTAACGCTTGAACATCTGCTTTCGGATGTTCGGCGGCACGGCCCCGGGATTGCGCATGGAAATGACCACCCGACCGTCGTCCAGGCGGGTGCAGGCCAATGTGATCCTGCCGGGGCTTTCCTCGCGGGCCTCCAGGGCGTTTTCGAGCATGTTGCCCAGGACGTGTCCCAGTATGCGTCTGTCCGCCCACATTTCCCCGCAGGAAACGTCTACCTCGGCACAGCTGTGCTGGGTGTTCCTGAGGCGGCATTCCTCCTTGACCATGGAGCGGAGAAATTCGTCGCTGTCGATGGCTTCCATGTCCACGGCCAGGCGGCCTTGTTCCGCGGTCTCGATGTCCCGGTGATACAGGATTTTTCTGAGGGTCCGCAGGGAGGCGTCCTCCAGTAGTTCGAGGAGGGAGCCGTTGTCCGCGTCGGGATCCATGAGGTCGACCAGTGCGCTGATGCCGCCGACCCCGTTGACAAGGGTGTGATAAAAGGTCCTGTTCAGGTAGGCGAGCCGTTTCTCGTGGCTGACGTCCAGGGCGAAGATAGCGGTCAGGGAGGAACCGTTGAGGTCCACCGGGCGGGTAAAGATCTGGAGATCCAGGGGCACCTCCGCGCCCTGTTCCAGGCGCATCATGCGGCACTCCTTGCAGTCGGCAGTGCCTTCAAGGCTCTTGATTATGGCGATGGCCGCGCCGCAGGCCGAGCAAAAATCGGAACAGCCGCAGCCTGCCTCCATCACGTGGGCGTGTATGCAGTCCAGGGCTTCCCCCGGCCTGAGTCCCAGCACGTCGGTGCACTCCGTTTTGAGGGAGACGGCGCAGAAGGCCTCGTTGCTGAAGAGGATCTGCCTGTGGTCGTTGATCACCACCATGGGGATGGGCATGGCGTCGAACCAGTTGATGAGAGGTTCGTTTCGCAAGTGCCGGGCCTCCGCCTTCACGGCGGCTACGGGCAGCCTCTCCGGCGAGGCGAAGCGTGTGGGCAGGTCGTGTCCCGTTGTCTGCATGTGCATCCTCTCGGATAGGTTTGGGTTTGCTCAACACTTCCAGTATGAATGACTATTACGACAATTACGGCTCAGGTCAATGATCTCTTGGAGTTGACATGGCTCGATGAGGGTGGGGAGGATGAAAAAGGGGCGCCGAAGCGCCCCTTTTTATTGTTCGCAGGAGCCTACTGGTTGCCGAAGATGGCGGGCGGACGGGTGGTGTCGCCGCCGGTGTTCGGGAAGTCGGGGTACTTGTAAGCCTTGGTGTTGGTTTCGAGCAGGTGCCGCGCCTCTTCCATGAAGTGGTTGTAGCGGTGCTTGCATTCGTAGAAGCCGTGCCACCATGCGTAGTCCGGGGCCATCATGGCCGAGCCCATGCGGGCCCGGCGGCCCTCGTGGTGCCACAGTTCGTAGAACTGGACCTCCAGGTTCTCGTCAAAGAACGTGGTGTTGTCGAGGTTGCCCTTTTCGTACAGCTCGTCGAGCATCTTCTTGGCGGGCTTGAAGTAGACCTCGTTGTATTCCTCGACCGCCTTGTCCAGCTGGCCGTAGAAGGAGTCGATCCAGGCCTGTCCGTGGCACTGCTTGCAGACGTCCTTCATCTTGTCGCGTTCCACCTGCCAGTCGGTGCCGGACGGGAACGGCTTGAAGTCCTGCGGGCGGACGGTCAGCGGGGCCTGGGTTTCCCAGGACAACCGCTCGGTCACGTCGTGGGTGGTGGCCTGGTTGCCCGAGCCGGACATGTGGCAGGAGGCGCAGGTCGGGGCGCGGTAGTCCACGCCGGGAGTCCAGGCGCCGGGCGCGGAGTCGAAGTTGTATTCGTGCTTGAAGGCCTGGTAGATGTCGCCGTGCTTGGACTCGTTGTAGATCTCGATCTGCGGATGGTCCGGGCCGAGGTGGCACTGGCCGCAGGTCTCGGGCTTGCGCGCTTCCATGACCGCGAACCGGTGGCGGGTGTGGCAGCTGGTGCAGGAGCCGAGGGAGCCGTCCATGTTCAGGCGGCCCACGCCCACGTTGGGCCAGGTGTCCGGATCGAGCTTGCCGTCCTTCATCTTGAGGATGGTGCCGTGGCAGTAGTAGCAGCCGGTCTTGCGCTCGTTATCCGAGTTCATGCCCTTGTTCAGCCACGGATCGAGCTTCCACATGATCTCGATGGTGTTGGCGTGCTT
Organism: Pseudodesulfovibrio portus; assembly: GCF_026000375.1. Classification (NCBI taxonomy): domain Bacteria; kingdom Pseudomonadati; phylum Thermodesulfobacteriota; class Desulfovibrionia; order Desulfovibrionales; family Desulfovibrionaceae; genus Pseudodesulfovibrio; species Pseudodesulfovibrio portus. Next base: position 1,242,470 of record NZ_AP026708.1, on the reverse strand, counting down.
GCTCTTGGCATACTGCTTGGCCTCGTCCGGGTGGCACCGGGAACAGTCCTTGGGTGTCACAGGGGAGGCGATGGGCACGAAGTACTGCTTCTCGCCCATGGGCAGGTCGCCCCTGGAGTAGTACTTCTCGTGGTCGATGCTGATGTCCTGGTCGCCGGGCTCGGCCTGGTGACAGTCCAGACAGGTGATGCCCGCCGCCGCGTGGCGGCTCATGGCCCAGTCCGCGAAGATGCCGGGGCTTTCCTGTTTGTGACATTCGATGCAGGCCTTGCCCTGGGGCGGGATGGCCCGGTCCATGCGCAGCTCGCGCACTTTTGGGAAATTCTGCGCGGTGGCGGTCACGGCGAACAATCCGAGGACGGCCAGCAGCGCTGTCAGTGTGAGAATCGCTTTCCGATACATGGATACCTCCTAGATGCCCAGTGTCGACAGTCCGGTCGCCCGGTAGGGGGCGCTGAACTGCTTGTAGTCGAAGAATTGCCGGTCCCTGTGAACAAGATCCCTGTGGCAGTCCGTGCAGCGGTACTCGGTGCCGCCCTCATTGTAGAGGACGCGCCGGTGCGCCAGCATGGCCCCGCGTTTTCCGGGCATGTGCAGGATGTTCCGGTGGCATTTCATGCACTGGTCGTTTTTCATCGTCGCCCAGATGCGCTCGCGCATGACCTTCCTGTCGTAGGATTCCGCTCCGCCCGTGAAGTGGGAAACCACGTCCTTGAGGCCGTGGGCCGTCTTGGCGAAGAAGAAGTCGAACGTGTCCTGGGGCGCGGGCAGGTGGCAGTCCATGCAGTCAGCCACGAATCCCTGCCCGTTGTTCACGTGTGTCGACATTTTCCAGGCCATGACCGCAGGGCGGATCTCGTGGCAGGAGCCGCAAAACTCCGGCGTCGAGGTCCTGACCATGGTGTAGTAGGTCATGCTGAAGAGTGGAAATGCGATCAGGATACCGCACAAAACCAAAAGGATCGATTTGGTCTGTCGCTTCATACCTCCTCCAGCTTGAAAGGGTTTCTCCGTTATCGCGCCACGTGCCCCCGGCCACGATATAGAGAGATAGCTTTACCTGTAGCAAACTTGGGCGAAAAAGCCATTACAAAATCAGTTTTATCTGTATTGGATAGTGAAGACCGGTGGAGTAGGGAGTGGGCCATAACAAGTGAAAACGGCAGGAATTTTCATTCCTGCCGTTCAAGTTTCAATGGTAACGGTGTGTTATAATTCGCACTCGGCTCTGGGGAAGGATATCTCGAAACAGGCTCCTTCGGCTTCCCAGGGCACGGCCCTGATGTCCCCGCCGTAGTCGGAGACGATGCCGTAGGAGATGGACAACCCAAGCCCCGTTCCCTTGCCCACGTTCTTGGTGGTGAAGAAGGGTTCGAAGAGCCGTTCCCGGATGGAGTCGGGGATGCCCGCGCCGGTGTCGCAGACCCGAAAGGCGATCGCGTCTTCGGTGCTGAACGAGGTGATGTGGATGCGCTTGTCAGCGCCGCCGCCTTCTCCCTTCCAGCGCTCCTCGATGGCGTCGCGGGCGTTGAGCAGCAGGTTGATGACCACCTGCTCCAGCCGGTTGGAGTCGGCCAGGATCACGGGCAGATCCGGCTCAAGTTCCCAGACCACGTTGATGTTGTGGACCTCGAGCTGGCGGCTGAAGAATTCGAAGCCTCGCTCCAGAACCTCGTTGATCTGCACGGGCATGGTCTTGAGGTCGGACTTGCGGCCGAAGTCGCGCATGTGCTCGATAATCTTGGCGGCCCGGTCCACGTGGGTGTTGATGCCGCTGGCCATCTCCTCCATGATCTCCGGGTCGAGCGGCGATTTGGTGGCCACCTTGCGCGAGAGCAGGTTGGCGATGGCCTTGAGGATGGTCAGGGGCTGGTTGAGCTCGTGGGCCACGCCCGTGGACATCTCGCCCAGGGTGGTCATCTTGCTCGCCTGGATGAGTTGCTGCTCGGCCTCCGTCTTCTTGGTCACGTCCGTGCAGGTGACGATCAGGGTGTCCCGGTCTTCGAACCGGGTGGGCGAGATGCGCACCACCGCGAAGATGGGGTCGCCCGACCGGGTCACGTGGGTGCACAGCTCGATCTCGGGCCAGGTGCGCAGGGGGGCCTCCCAGTCGGCGGCCTCGCCCTCGCGGAAGAACTGCATGAAGGATCGTCCGCGCAGCTCGTCCAGGGTCCAGCCGTAGATGTCCTGTGCCGACTCGTTGCAGTGGAGGATCTCCAGGGTCTCGAGGTCCAGGACAAAGACCGCGCTGGGGATGGAGTCGAAGATTGCGTGGTAGCGGTGCTCGGATGCGGCCAGCTTGGATTCAAGCTCCTTGCGCCGGGTGATGTCGATCATCATCTCCATGGCGGCCACCACCTTGCCTTCCTTGTCGCGCACCGGGGAGGTGTAAACGATCCAGTGGATCGGGTTGCCTTCCTTGGACAGGCCGGACTCCTCACTCATATGGGAGAGCCCGTCGCGGAACGTGTTGTCCACGGGGCAGGCCTCGCATTTTTCCAGCCGCCCCTTGTTGATCTGCCAGCAGCGCTTGCCCTGGGGCAGGCCGAAGTGGCGCTCATAGGCCCCGTTGTGGCGGATGACGCGGTAGTCGGTGTCCACCACCGAGACCAGGCAGGGCACGTTGTCGAACAGGTTGCGGAACTCCTCGCGCTGCTCCATGAGCTCCCGGTGCTTTTCCGTGACCCGGCGGCCCATGACGTTGAAGGCCTCGCCCAGGGTGCCGATCTCGTCCACCTGGCCGATGTCGATGTCGGTGAAGGATTCACCGCCGCTGATGTGCCGGGTGGCCGAGATGAACCGTTTGATGGGGCGGTAGATGAACTTGAAGGTAAAGGTGAACAGGGCCAGGAAGGTGGCTGCGAACACGAGGAGGGAGATGCCCATGTTGGCCCGCTGGAACATGCGGATCATGGCGTTTTTTTCGGTCATGGACACGGTCACGTCCAGCAGCCCGAGGATCTGCTCGTCCTCGCCGTGCACGTGGCAGGGTCCGGGGGAACACCCCTCGGAGTTGGCGATGGGGGTCATGATGGCCATGAGTTGGTTGCCGTCGGGGTCTTCGAGCATCCGCGTCCGCTCGTTCAGGGGCATGGCGGGCGGAGTGGGCGTGTACTGATGGCAGGTCCAGCATTCCGGGGAATCCATGGTGATGAGCGTGCCGACCTCGCCGGGGGCGTTGGAAAAGACGATGCGCCCTTGCTTGTTGTAAACGCGGATGGTCCGGATCTCTTCCTGCTTGGCGATGTTGTTGATGTTCTCTTTGATGTCCTCTTCGGAGTCGAGCATCATGGCGTAGTGCAGGGCGAGCAGGATGGTGTCGGATACCAGTTCGATGTCCGACATGACGCCCGTGACCACGTTGCGCTTGTAGAAATAGACGTTGAACCCGGCCCACAGGAAGATGCACAGGAGCAGAGTGACCCCGCCGGACAGGATCATCTTGGCGATCAGGCTTTCGCGAAAGCGCTTGAACAGCATCCCACCTCCCATCGGGGCGTTGCCGGGTTGCTTACCTGGCCGCCGGTTTCGGGTTCTCGGGGCACAGGTGGGCGTCCTTCATCAGGTCGGCCAGGGAATATGAGTCGAGCATTTTGTACATGGCCACGGACGCGTCGTCCCAGATGGACCGCCTGAGGCAGACCGCCGCGCGCGGGCAGGTGGACACGTCGCATTCACAGTCCAGCACCTGCTCCTCGCCGTCCAGGATGCGGGCCACCTCGCCGATGGAGATGTCCTCCGGTTTCCGGACCAGCACGTTGCCGCCGTTGGGGCCGCGCTTACCAGTGACGTAGCCCGCCTGCTTGAGCATCTTGATGAGTTTCTCGAGGTACTTGAGAGACAGGTTTTCCCGTTCGGCCGTGTCCTTGCTCGGCACGGGAGCGCCGTCCTCCGAGTTGAGGGCGATGTCCAGAAGCAACCGGGTGCCGTATCTGCTGCGCGTGGTCAGTTTCATTGAGTCCGTTCCTGGGGGCGAAGGTGGATGCGCGGGATGCGTCGTCCAAGCATAGGGAAAAACCCCCGGACCATCAAATGGATCGTGCCGCCTTGTCCGGCAGGGTGATCGTGAAGGTCGATCCCCTGTCCGGCACGGAGTCCACCGAGATGGAGCCGCCGTGGCGTTCAATGGTCTGGTTGGAGATGAACAGGCCGATGCCCGTGCCCTTCTTTCCCTTGGAGGAGAAGAACAGCGTAAATATCTTTTCCCGGGTTTCCCGGTCCATGCCCATGCCGTTGTCCGACACGGTGACGACCAGGGCCCCGTTCTCGCGGCGGGCGGTCAGCTCCACCCGGCCGTTTTCCCTGCACTCGACGGCGTCCACACCGTTTTCCAGGAAGTTGACCAGGGCCGCCGACATGGCAGCGGTGTCCACATTCAGCTCGCCCAGGTCGTCGGGCACGTCGCAGGCGAACTCGACGCAGGCGGCGTCGGCCTTGGCCTCGGCAATGGAGGCCGTGTCCCTGAGGAACCCGGTGGCGTCCACCTTCTCGGTCTCCAGCTCGCGGGACTTGGCGTAATACAATATGTCGAGGACCATTTTCTTGACCCGGCCGATCATGGCCTTGAGGGTCTTGGTGGCCGCGTCCACGCGTTCCTGATCGTTCTTTTTCAGGCCGGACTCCAGCCGGTAGATGCCGCCGTCCAGCGAGGTGAGCATGCCCTTGACCCCGTGGGACATGGAGCCGAGCATGATGCCAAGCGACGTCAGGTGGTCCTGCAACCGTCGGATCTCGGTGATGTCGGTAGACATCTCCATGGCCTGGACCACCTTGCCCGAGGCATCGTGGACGGGCGCGCTCTGGACCAGCATGTTCTTCTGTTCGCCGGACAGGGTGGTGACCACTGTCTCGCGCTGACGGGACCGGCCGTCCTTGAAAGTCTTCTTGATCAGGCAGTCCTGGCACTGTTCGTCGCGGTGCTTGTAGTAGGCGAAGCACGGCTTGCCCGCGGCCTCGCCGAAGTCCTCGACGAACCGCTTGTTGGCCTCGGCGATGGAAAGGTCGGGGTTCTGCACCGTGATGTAGCAGGGTGCCTCGTCGAAGAGGCGCTGGTATTTATACTGGGTGGTCAGCAACTCGTCCTTGAGGCGCTGGAGCTCAGTCATGTCCACGGAGATGTCGAGCACCAGCTCGATGTCGCCGTTGTTGCCCGGGATGGGGGCCGTGTAGACCGTGACCGGGATCTCCTCGCCCTCGCGGCTGAGGAATGTCTCCTTGCTGCGCTGGCCCTTGCCGGTCTCGAAGGTCTTCTGCACCGGGCATGCGTTGCCCGGGGAGGTCCGGTCCGAGTAAATGTCGAAGGAGTTGTCGCCCACCCGGTTGCCGAGGCGTTCCTCGAACAGGGTGTTGTGGGCCACGATTTCGAGATAGCGGTTGTGGATGGAGACCAGGCAGGGCAGCTCGTTGAACAGCCCGCCGCCCGTCTCCACGGATCGGGTGGCGTCGGACAAGGCGTCCGAGAGGCCCTTGACCACCTGGGAGGCGGCGTTCTGCCGTTCCAGCTCCACGATGCGCCGGGTCTTTTCCTCGACCAGCTTTTCCAGGTTTTCGGTGTGTTCCCGAAGCTGGTTGCGCATGGTGAAGCGTTCCCTGGCGCGCTGTAGGGCGAACTCGAGGACGTCGTGGTTGATGGGTTTGGTGATGAAGTCCGAGGCGTCGTGCTTGAGGGACTCGATGGCCAGGTCCATGTCTCCGTGGCCGGTGATCATGATCACTTCGGTTTCCGGGGCCCTTTCCTTGATCCCCTTCAGGAGTTCGATGCCGTCCATGACGGGCATCTTGATGTCCGTGAAGACCACCTGGGGTTGAAATTCGTCGAACAGCGCCAGGGCGGCCTGGCCGTTCTCGGCGGTCTCGACCTCGAAGCCGAGGTCCATGAAGGAAAGACCGAGGAAGCGTCGAACGCCCTCCTCGTCATCCACGAGCATCAATTTCCTGAAGTCCATCTGTCCCTCCCGGAATGGTTCGTCGCCGCACCGCCCCCACGGTGTATCCCGGCTCCGCCCAGTTCCAGCCCTTCAGATTGGTTCGGTCTATTCACCCAGCGCTTCGCGCACGATCTGAATCACATCCGCCGGGTCGAATGGCTTCTTGATGGTCGCCACGGCCCGTCTGATGGCCAAGTGTATCCCGGATAATCCGCTGATGACGATCACCGGGATGTCCGAGAATTTCTCCTCGCTTGTCAGCCGCCGGTAGAAACGCGGCCCCCATTCATGGGGCATCTCGATGTCCAGCGTGATGAGGTCCGGCCTCTCGGCCATGGCCACGTCATAGGCCGACTTTCCGTCGGAGGCCCGGCAGGTATCGTATCCGTGGTCTTCAAAAACACTGATGAGGTAATCGACGATATCCGGGTCGTCGTCCACCACCATGATCTTCTTCGGCATTGGCTCCACCTTGGGTTCGCGGTGTGGGGAGGGCCCCGCAACGCCTGCACCGTATACTCAACCTGCGCCCCAGTTCAAGTTCCAAAAATCCGGCCCGCGCACCGGAAAATGCGCGGGCCGGCATGTAAGGCGGTCCGTCCGGCTAGCCGATTGCGTCCTTGACGATTTTCAGCAGCTGGGCAGGCTCGAAAGGCTTTGTCAGACTTGCGATTGCCTTGGGAATAGCGTACTTGATCGCGTTGAGGCCGCTGATGACCACCACCGGAGTACGTTTCAGTTCTTCGTCCTGGCTGATCTTGCGGTAGAACCTGGGGCCCCATTCGTTGGGCATTTCCAGGTCCAGGGTGATCAGGTCGGGCTTTTCGGCCTTGGCGATCCCCACGGCCTCGGAGCCGTCCTCGGCGGTCACGGTCTCATAGCCGTTGTCGCCGAGCAGTTCGGACAGATAAGAGCGGATTTCCTGGTCGTCGTCGACAATCAGAATCTTCTTTGCCATAATAATCCTCCTGGTACGCAGAATCCTTTGGATTCTTGTATTGCCGCAGTCGTCCCGCCAAAGACCGGCTGCGGCATTAATATTTGTGCGCCCGGCCCCCAAGGCCGGGCGCTTTTCTCATTGGTTTAGACCTTGTCGGGCTTGGACACGCTGACCACCGGGCAACCGGCGCGCAGGATGACCTGCTCCATGGTGGAGCCGATGCGGGCCTTTTCCGGGTCCAGCTCATGGTTGTGGTGGGCCATGACGATCAGGTCCGCGGACTTTTCGCGGGCCATCTTGACGATCTCCACGTAGGGCACGCCTTCCCAGACTTCGATGTCGAAGTCCTTGAAGTCGCCCATCAGGGGGACGTAGGTGGCGCGGATGCGGTCGCGGGCAGCGATGAGCTGGTCCTCGATCTCGTTCTGGTCCAGCACCTTGCCGCTGATGTCCAGAGCGTGGAGCAGGGTCAGGTCGCAGCCCATCTCCCTGGCGGAGGACAGGGCGAACCTGAATGCGCTTTCCGCCTGTTTGGAGAAGTCGGTTGCGAACACGATGTTGGAGAAGCCGCCCCAGTAGGAAGCGGTCTCGCGGTGCACGGTCATCACCGGGCAGCGGGCGGCCTTGGCCACCTTCTGCAGGGTGGAACCGGGGTAGCCCTTGCGGTACACGCTGGAGTCGCCGGAGCTGGCGCCCATGACGATCAGGTCGGCGTCCTCTTCGCGGGCGCAGCGCAGAATCTCGCGGCTGGGTACGCCGGTGGTGAGGACGATCTTCGAGTACTCAACGGTCTCGATCTGTTTCTCGAACGTGGTCTTGAGCTCTTCCTCGACCCAGGAGCGGTACTCTTCGTCGACCTCGATCTCCTCGCCGGTGCGCACGTCGTTGACGATGTGCGAGAACGCCTTGGTGGGCACTCCCATGACATTGAGAACCACGACTTCGGCCCCGTAGCGCTTGGCCATGTCAAAGGCGACACGGGCAGCGCCGAAGGTGGACGGAGCACCGCTGGTCGCCAGCAGAATCTTCTTGAACATATCTCACCTCGTCCTTTGGTTACTCGTCCTTGGGCAACAGATGCTCGGGAACTTCCATCATCTTGATGACCAGCGGCTTGAGGAAGGTCCATCGGATGCCGATCTCGTACTCTTCCTCCAGGTCGCGGATGGCGTCCCAGCAGTTGTGGCAGGGAGCGATGACGAGCTTGCAGCCCGTATCGAGAATCTGGTCCATCTTCTTGCGAAGTGCCATGTTGCGCTGTTCGCGGTATTTGCCGATGCCGTTGAATCCGCCGCCGCCGCCGCAGCAGTAGTTGTGTTCCTTGCACGGGGCCATTTCGACAAAGTAACCGGGTTCCACCAGATAGCTGATGATCTCGCGGGTGACGTCCTTCAGCCCCTGGTTGCGCACGTAGTTGCAGGAGTCCTGCAGGGTGACGGGTTCCTTGATGCGCTTGGAGGGATCGATCTTGATCTTGCCTTCGCGCAGGGCTTCAGCGAGCCACTCGACGTAGTGCAGGAAGGGAACCGGCGGCTGACCGTCTTCGCGACCCATCCAGTAGGGACCTTCGATGACGGTTGCGCGGTGGGCGTGACCGCATTCGGTGCCGGTGGCCCGCTTGGGCTTCAGGCGCTCGATGGCGGCGTAGACGTTGGCCACGTTGTCCTTGCAGCATTCCCAGTCGCCGGCGAACATGGACAGGGACGTCTGTTCCCAACCCTCGGAAGGGACGGTCCAGTTTTCGCCGGCCACATGGAAGAGGATGGCCGCTTCGGCCAGGTCTTCCGGGTAGTGCTTGGGCTCGCGGGCGTTGCAGGTGTACATGATGTCCGCGCCGACCTTGTCGACGGGGATTTCAAGACCCGGCCATTCGTCCTCGTTCTCTTCGGCCATCCACTCGCAGGTCTCGACCCAGTCTTCGGTGGTGACGTCCATCTGGGCGCGGTACACGCGGTGCATGCCTGCGCCGATCTTCAGTTCCCAGGGGACAAAGCCCTGGCCGTAGAGCAGGCCGCGCAGGTAGCTGAACATGACACCCATGTCGATACCGTGGGGGCAGTAGTGGCCGCAGCGGTTGCAGCAGGTGCATTTGGACCATGCGGTCTCCATGCACATCTGCATGAACGCGTTGTCGACCTTGCCCTTCTTCTTGACGATCTGGCCAAGGGTCGCCTGGATCTTGTAGGACGGAACCTGCTCGGGTACGCGCCCGTTGACCTGGTACAGGAAGCAGGGCTCGGCGCAGAGACCGCAGTGGGCGCAGATCTCGAGCCAGGTCTTGAGCCTGGACTTCATGGTTTTCTGAATGGTGCCCCAGAGTTTCTCCGAGTCCACCTCCAGGTGGTTCATTTCTTCGTAGTATTGCTTGCCGCCCTTGTCGTTGAGCGTCGCCTTGAGCTGCTCGTCGGTGGTGATGGGCGTCTTATTGCAGAATTTACCTTCAGGCATTGGTGCTTCTCCTTTTTACGACCGGCTACCAGGCAAAGTCGCTGCCCTTCATGCCGCCGCGCTTGATGCCGTAGTCCATGCCCAGCTGCATGCGGGACATGAAGAACAGGATGGCGTGGCTGAGCTTGGTGAAGGGGAGGCTCAGGAGCCAGATTTCGCCGGTGATGATGTGAGCCATCAACCAGAAGTTGTAGTCGCCCATCTCGTAGCGTGCGATCAGTCCGGTGACGAACGGGGCAAGCGTGATGACGAGCAGCAGGTAGTCATAGGCAGTGGTGATGATACGCACTTCGGGGAAGGCGATCCGGCGCAGGACCATGAACAGGCCGCCGACCAGGCACATCCACGCCAGCGTGTCGGCAAAGCCGGTGCCCAGGGTGGGCAGGCTGAAGCCGAAGGCTTTTTCAAGCATCACGTTGTGCGCTTCCAGGAAGATCGGCGTGACCAGCAGGCCGATGTGGAAAGCGAAGAAGATGATGGTGAAACCGGGACGCTCACGCTGCGCCTGTGCCTTGAACGGTATGATGAAGGCCAGAATGGAGCGGATTGCGCCGCGTATTCCGTAGCTCATGTTCGGGCGATAGGCCACCCGGTCGAGCTGCCAGTTCAGGCCGCGAACGTACATCACGGCGCGGACGAGCAGGCCGCCGAAGCTGACGAGGAAGGTCACCCAGAGCATCGGCCCTGTCAGGAAATCGTACATTTCCATTTCTCCTTGATTGTCAATTCGTTAGTTAAAAACGAAGGCGTGAGCCTAGTCGTCCTTGTTGTTGCCGCCCATCAGGAACTGCCAGTAGAGGGTGACCCCCACGAGAATTCCGCCCATGATCAGGTACACGGTGCCTTTGGTGAACGTGTAGTAGTCTTGGAGTGTGAAGAATTCCATATCGGGCCTCCTAGTGCTCGCCCTTGTAGTCGGGATGTTCGTAGAAGATGGGCATACGGGTGGAGACGAACCGGAAGACCAGCACGCCGATGGTGACCACGAACAGGGAGATGGTGATCTCGCCCCAGCTCGGGAAGTACCGCTGCGCAGACGGCAGCTGGTAGTTGAAGGCCACCAGGGAGATGTTGAACCGGTTGACCACGATGCCGAGAACGGTCAAGGCCGCAGCCCATTTGATGACCGGGATGCTCCTGTCCCTGACGCCGATGGCGTACAGGAAGGAGGGCAGGGCCACGAAGCCGAGCATCTCGACCAGGAACCACGCGCCGTAGCCGGTGGTCAGGTAGTGCCAGTTGTTGTCGTATGCCAGGCCGATGACCTTGATGGAAAAGTACCCGAACAGCACGAGGGAAGCGGCCTTCCCGAAACCGAGAATCAGGCCATCGTGGTTGTCCAGGTACTCTTCATCCATCAAGTGGTGCATGGGCTTGTGGGAGAGCGTGCCCTCGAAGATGACCATGGAAAGCCCCGCGCAGATGCTCGACACGAAGAAGAAGACCGGCAGGTACTGTGAGTACCAGAGCGGATGCAGCTTCGAGGGGGCGATGGTGAACAGCGCGCCCAGGGAGGACTGGTGCAGGGTGGACAGGACCACACCCATGATGGTGAGGGCCAGGGTCAGCTTGACCACGACGTTGCGGATCTTCTTCATGCCGAGCCATTCGAACATGGCCGGGGTGAATTCGATGAACAGCACGGTCAGGTACAGGAACACGCAGAGACCGACTTCGAACAGCAGGGACGTGGTGCCCTGCTGCACGAAGATGGGGTATGGCAGACGCCACGGCCGACCCACATCGTAATGCAGGGCGAAGACCACCAGGGCGTAGCCCAGGAAGGCGGTCAGGATGGCCGGGCGGACGGCCGAATGGTATTTTTTGAGACCGAACACGTAGCAGGCGGCGGAGGTGGTGTAGCCGCCGGCCGCCAGGGCCACGCCGCAGAGCAGATCGAAGCCGATCCAGATGCCCCACGGGTTGTTCTGGTCGAGGTTGGTGACGGCGCCCAGGCCGCCGGTGAACCGCATCACCGTGACGACAAGTCCGGCGATGAGGATGATTCCAGCGATGATATTGAACGGCGTGAACAGGGATTTCTTTTCAGCCGCAACGGTTTCAGCAGACATCTAGGCCTCCTCCTCGCTCTTTTCGGCGTCCTCGTCCTTGGCGGAGAGGGCCTCTTCAACGGCCTTCTTGACTTCGACTTCGATGCGGCGCTGGCTGGCGGTCTCGGCCTTGGACAGCTCCTCGTGGAGCTTCTTTTCGGCCTGATCCGCAGCCTTGGACAAAGCGTCCTTGACGGCCATGACGCGCTCGTCGTTGGCGATCTTGTCCTTGCGCTTGCTCACGGCGTAGATGCCGCCCAGCAGCACCGGCCACAGGCCGACGACGATGGGCACGGACGCCAGGGCTCCGGCGGTCAGCTCGGGAGCGGACGCGGTGCCCAGGTCCTCGCGCAGGCCGATCTCGGAGAACGGCTGGCCGGAGATGTACATCCAACTGGTGCCGCCCATCTCGTGCTCGCCGTAGACGTGGTCCACGTACTTGCCGGGGAAGGCGTTGATGCGGGCGCGGGCGATCTTGATCAGCTCGTCGCGCGGTCCGAAGGTCAGGGCCTCCTTGGGACACCGCTCCACACAGCCGGGCAGCTTGCCTTCGGCCAGGCGGGGAGCGCACATGGTGCACTTCATGACCCGCGGGGTCAGGGGCTCGCCGTATTCGTAGGCCGGGATGGAGAAGGGACAGGCGACCATGCAGTAGCGGCAGCCGACACAGACGGACGCGTCGTAGCTGACGGCGCCGTTGGGTTCCTTCTTGAACGCCTTGACAAAGCAGGCGGATGCGCAGGCAGGTTCCAGGCAGTGGTTGCACTGGGACTTGCGGAACACCGGGCCGGTCTCGGTCTGGTACTTGTTGACGATGGTATAGGTCTTTTCGTCGGTCCGGCGCTCGGTGTCGAGGACGCTCAGATCGTCGAATTTCTTGTCGGGTGCGGGCAGTTCGTTGACTTCGTTGCAGGCGGCTTCGCACTGGCGGCAGCCGATGCAGCGGGTGGCGTCAAAGAGTACGCCCTGCGTGTCGGGGTGAGGGCCGAACTTCTTGCCTCCGGCCTTGGCCGACATGGGAAGCGCGACGCTCGCGCCTGCGGCGCCCAACAATCCGAGGAATGTTCTGCGTAACATCGTAATCTCCTCCGGTTAGTTGGCTTTCTTCTCGTGGCACGCGGCGCAGTCGGTGGCGGCGGGCTTTTCGAGCTTCATTTCGGTGTGACAGGTCATGCACTGGCCGTGGTAGGCGGCTTTCAGGCCGGGACGGCCTTCGGCCTCAAAGGGCTTGGCATGGCAGCTCGCGCACTTGGGCGGCGTCACGGTGGCCGGGCTGTTGTGGTGGCAACCGGCGCACACGGCCTCGGGAGCGGCGTGGAAGGAGGCGGCCAGCGGGCTGTCCTTGATGCCGTCCATGATCTTCAGCACGATCTTGCGGTGGGGCATCTTGCTCGGCTGGTACTTGTCGGCGATGGACCCGATGGTCACGAACTCGGGAATGGCGGCGACTTCCACCATGGCGTGGCTCTCGGGACGTGCGGCGACGGCCTCGGCGGCCACGGCGGTCCGCATCTCCTTGGGAGCGGCGGCCAGCAGTTCGAGGGAGGGTTCCCCGTCAGTGCCCACGTTGTGGCAGGCGACGCAGGAGGCGCTGGTGCCGGACATGGCCTCGGCGACCGGGCGCTGGGCATGGCAGCCTGCGCACTCGGGCTTCTTCTGCTCGACCGCGTGGCAGCCGACGCAGGAAGCGTCCGAGGTCAGGTCGTGCATGGCCTTGAAGCTCTTGTCCATGGGAGCGTTGACGCCCTGGGTGTGGCAGACGCGGCAGTTGTCCACGCCGGCTTCATGCAGCTTGTGGTCAAATGCGACCGCAGCCATGCCGGTGACCTTCTCGGGAGCCGGACCTTCAACCTTGGCGGTCATGAGGACCGCGTCGGGCTGCTTGCGCGGCAACCTGGGCAGTTCGCCCATGGCCTTGAGGGTCTTGGCCTCCTCAACCTTGCGGGCGGCCACTTCCTCTTTGCCGTGGCAACCGGCGCACTGCACCGGACCGGAACGTTCGGCCTTCTTCTCGATCAGGCCCTGATGGCAGGAAACACATTTGGCGTGGTAGGCCTCGTTCTCGGGCTTGGACGCGAATTCGGCGTTGAAGCGCCAGGCGTCTTCCTCGCCCTGCTTGGTGTGGCAGGCTCCGCAGTTGGTGTCCTTGCCCGCGTCCGCCGGGATGATCTTGGAATCCCAGTGGGAGAAGTGGAGCGCGTTGTCCATGCCCGCTTCAACGCGGTCGCCGGTCACTTCGGGCGCAGCCTGGTGACAGCCGCGACACTCGCCCACCATGGGGCCGGTCTTGAATCCCTTTTCGCCGGACTCGACGTGGCAGGAAATACAGCCGTCGTGGTAAATGTCCTTGAGTGCGTCGGCGGACAGCTCGTCCCCCTGCCTGTTGAATGCCAGGACCATGTCGCCCTTGGCGTCCTTCTTGTGGCAGGATTCGCAGCTCATGCCCTGGTCCTTCAGGGCTTTGGTGTGTGCGTCGTGCTTGAACACGGCTGCAGACTGTTCGAGTTTCTCGATCTTGGCGATGGTGTCAATCATGATCACGTCGGGCCGCCCTTTGGTGTCGGCGGCTTTTTCCAGCATGCCCATGGCTTCCATTCTGAAGCCCAGCACGCCGGCGATCGCGAGCACGATGACAGTCATTCGCAGCAACTGTTTACCGTTTGCCATGTGTCGATCCCTTTCCTCAAAAGCGTTGATGGCAATGAACCCGCCTTTCGGCTGATTCGTGGAGCCCGTTTCCGGGTCCTCTACCGGCCCCCCACGCGCGGAAAATTTCCGCGCAAAAATCTGGTTTCAAATTCCTCCCAGTTGGGCAGGTTAAAAAACCTACCTGACAGCGAGGTTTTTAATCCATACCGGCCCGGTATGTTAATTGTGAAGGGGTCGTCAAGGAAAAAAATAAAACAAGATCAATTCCTATTTTGTATATAATTAGCTGGAATAATGGTGGAACCAGATAAGGAGGTTTTTTGAAAATGGTTTTCACTTGACCTCTTGGAGGCAGGCGCGACAAGGGTTTGTGAAAAAAGTTGCGAATGAATAAAAATATACCCGAAAGGTATGCAATTAAGGGTTAAGACAAAAAAAACAGAAAAAAGTTTGGGGTGCCGGCGGAAGAGGAGGTCACTATTTGCCGGGCCGTTTTTCCCAAGACAAAATTCTGCGGATCGGAAGGGGTGGCATGGGATTACAGGCCGCTCGGTGGTGGCAGGAGGATTCGGTTGTTTATACAAACAGCTGATTTTATTGATTATAGAAAAAATCTAGAAAAAGTGTTTGCGTAACAACCTGAATTGTAGGTAAAAATATAGAACCATCCGAAATATCAGGACGATCCGGCTGGGCAGGCCGTCATTTTCATCTGTCCGGTTTCGGCTGGCGAAATATTCTCGAACCATGGCCCGACCTGCCGTTTCCCCTTGGGCGAGGAAGCCGGAGCAGGCAGCGGGGCCGTCATTATGAGGTGTATGAAAGCTATGAGTAATCCCTATATTTGCCACAGGTGCGGCGAGAACCTGCTCGCCAGGGGCGTGGCGTGCGCCGGCTGCAACAAGCTGCTTTGTCCTGTGTGCGATTGCGCTTACACCGTCGACTACTACTGCTACTGCACCGACTGCCGCCAGATGGTCGCCAACCGTTTCGCCGTGACGCCCACCGGTCGGTACACCCGCGACAACCCGTCGGGTTGCGACAAATAGCCCGGGGTCGGGCTTTCGATCCTAATCCTTGAGCAGCGGCAGCCGGAAGTAGAAGCTGGAGCCGACTCCGTCCGGGCCGGGCTCCACGCCGATCATGCCCTGATAATGCTCGATGATCTCCTTGCAGATGGCCAGCCCGAGGCCGGTTCCCTTGGGCGCTTTGGAGATGCCTTTGGAAGGTGATTCGGCCTGATAGTATTTCTGGAAAACCAATCCCCGTTCCCTTTCCGTCATTCCGGTCCCCGTATCCGTTATCCGAAACTCCAGGACGTCTTTTCGCGCCAGTCGGGTCGAGATGACGATCTCGCCCTGTTCAGTGAATTTGATGGCGTTGTCCAGCAGGTTGGTGACGACCTGCATGATGCGGTCCGGGTCCGCAAGAATGCGGAGCGAAGGATCCTCGGATTGTGCCTTCAGCGTGACTTTCGGCTTGGCATCCAGCTTGATGCGGGACACGGCCAGTGCGTCGTCCACGATGGACCGGACCGAAAGCGGCTTGTCTCTCCAGTCCGCCTGGCCCGCCTCGATCTTGCTGACGTCGAGCATGTCGTCGAGGAGGCGCGTCAGCCGGTCGCCCTCCAGTTTGATGATGTCCAGGTTCTCCAGGGCCACCCCGATCTTTTCTTCCAGGGCCGGGTCGTTGACGGTCGGGGCGACATGTTTGTCCAGGATTTTCCGGACCAGGGCGGAAAATCCGAGAATCGACGCGAGCGGGGTCCGCAGCTCGTGAGAGGCGGCGGACACGAAGGCCGATTTCTGATTGCTGATGGCGATGAGCTGGTCGTTGATCACCCGCAGGTCCCTGGTCCTTTCCTCGACCCGGATTTCCAGGTCTTCCTTGGCCAGGCGAACCGCCTCTTCCGCCTTTTTGCGGTCCGTGACATTGGTCAGGATCGTGACCGTGGCGATCCTGCCTTTCCACCGGGTGATCCCTGCGCTGATCATGACCCATACGGTCTCGCCGTTCTTGCCGATGAGCCGGTAATCATACTGCGCCGGCACCTCCTCCCCGGCCTGTCGGGCGTTGTAGCGCTCGTAGAGCATGGCCCGGTCGTCGGGATGGACGAATTGGTGGAAGGGCTTGTTTTGCAACTCCGCGAAAGTATAGCCGAAGGTGGTGATCATGGCCGGGTTGCAGTAGACCAGGTATTCGTCCTGGAAGATGCCGATGGCTTCCGCAGCCGTGTTGGCTATGGCCGAGAGACTTTCCTCGACCTGTTTGAGCTCGGTAATGTCGGAAATGACGCTCAGGAATGCGTCCTCTCCCTTCCAGTTGATGTACTGGGAGGATATCAGGGCCGAACGGATTTCACCGTTTGTATTGAGCAGCCGGTATTCCGAAATGTTTTTCCCGTCCTTGTGGGCGATAATGTCGTCCCGCCGGGAGTACACCCTGTCATGATCCTCTTTGACGATGAAATCCATGGCCCTTGCGCCGATCAGTTCGCCGGGGCTGACGCCGAACATCTTTTCCAGGCTCGGGTTGGCAAAAACGATGCATCCATCCTTGATGATAACGAGACCTTCAATCGTGGTGTCGATGATTGTCTGGAAATTGCGTTCGCTTTCGCTCAGTTTTTTTTCTGAAATAAAAAATTTGTACAGGATCGGGCCCAGTTTCCACAGGCCGATGAAGACGAAGCAGATGCCCAGGTAAAAGCCGAAAATTTCAGCGATGATCTTGTTGGTGTCAGGGTCGCCGAATACGGTGTAGCTTTGCAGAAACGGTGCGTGAGCCCCCAACTGCAACATGCTGCCTAGGGCGACGATGCCGAACCCGAGGGTGACGAATCCCCATCCCGTACCCCTTCGTACATTAGGGTTTTTCCCGACGAGCAGGAGCGCTGCCAGAGTCAGCATAAGAAGGCAGGTGCGTATGGCGGTCAACGTGAAGATCATGGCCCTATCCGTGAAGTGTGGTTGTTGTGTGGACGCGAGGATAACCCAAGGCGGCCCTTGAGGCCATCCTTCATCGGATTATTCTGATTATAATGCGCACGCCGTAAAATTGCCTGGAGAGGACGAGTGGACCGTCTCACAATACAAACCACCCGCTAAGCCGGGTGCTTCACCTTGAAACAGCACCTCCTGTCCGGTCGCTTCAGTTCCTGGCCGTTCAGACGTCGTCAACCGGAATTCGTTTTTTTTCCCAAAAGGGTGTGTTACGCAAAGGCAGGGCGTAACCCATTCGGGACCGCCGATCAGATTTGGTGTTCCCTTCATGGGATTGAGGGCTTGGCTGTATGGCCTATTACAAAGATTCCGATCAGTTCGGCGGGAAAGAGCGCGCACCCGGCGGTTGGGCTCATTCCCATGATTTCAGCCGCGTGGTTGCCGAGTTGACCCCGGGGATGATCGTTCGCGCCGAACGGATTCTCAAGTCGCGGGATGCGGCCCAGGACGCAGTGCAGGAGTCGTTGCTCGTTGCCTTTGCCCGATTGGAGCAGTTGCGGGACATAAAGAGCTTTCCGGTCTGGTTCAGGACCATCGTGGATTCCCAATGCTACCGGACTTTGCGGAAGCGGGGGCGGGAAACGTCGCTGGATTCCCTCGAGTGTGTCGAGCCGTTGGCTCCCAGGTCCGCCGACCCGGCGAAGCAGTATGAATGGTCGTGCGTGAGGGCCGCCGCCCGGAACGCCTTCCAACAACTTTCCCTGCCGCTGCAGGACGCCACGGTCCTGTATTACGAATCCGGGTACTCGGTTTCGGAGATAGCGGACATCCTCTCCCTGAGGAAGGGGACCGTGCGGAAGCGGCTGCATGACGCCCAGTCCCAGCTCTCGGAGCTGCTCGGCCCGGAGCTCGGTTCGCCCGCCATACGCGTCGGCTATCTTTCGATTTCCGACCACCTCCTCGGCATGGTCGCCCATCGGATGCACCAAGGGCGCAACTCCGGTATCCGGATGAAGCGGTTCCTGTCGTGGAAGGCCTTGGCCGAAGCCTTGTCGTCGAAGACCATCGATGCCGCGTTCATCATGGCGCCGCTCGCCATGCAGCTGTGCCTTTCCGGTACACCGCTCAAGTACATTCTGGACGGCCATCACGACGGCAGCGCCCTGGCCACATCGACCAGGGAACTGCGGGGCAAGCGCGTGGGCGTTCCCGGTCCCTATTCGACGCACAGGGTCCTGCTCGGCAAGCTGGCCACTGATTTTCCCAATCTCTGGGACAACATCGCCATGGCGGACACCCACCCCTCATACGCCATCCGGTCGCTGAAGACACAGCTTATCGACGCCTTTTTCTGCGCCGAGCCATGGACGTCCAAGTGCGTGCTCGAAGGTGGCGGGGACCTGCTGATCAATTCGAAAGACGTCATTCCCGGCCACCCCTGTTGCGTGGTCGCCGTGCGGGAGGATTTCTGCCGGGTGCACGGCGATCTGGTGTCCGTCTTCGTGCGGGCCCTGCTCAAGGCCCGTGACAAATTGTACACCGATGTCACGTATTGCGCCGAAACGCAGGAGCTGTACACGGGCGTCCCCGCCGAACTCGCGAAGCAGGTCCTTGAAAAGCGGCTGGTGACGTTTGAGGATCTGCGGCCTGACCGGGGACGTATGGAATCGTTCATGAACCTGGCCATTGCCAGCGGCGTGCTTCCCGGTCCGTGCGATCTGGACGCCTTTGTCTGCACCGACTATCCGTAAACGCCGAAGAATGGGGATGTCGGACGCCCCGGTGTTTATCTGCACCACTCGAACACGTTGGTGTTGTTGTGTTTTTTCTTTTTCTTCGTCTTTTTTATTCTTTTCCGGGTAACTTTTTCGGTCCCTCATGGCTCCTGTCATCAAGGGCGGTGATCGCCGCCCTGTGCGCAGTGCACGGCGCACAGCTGAAAACGGTTCAATTTGTTGCCTGGAGAATCTATGCCTCTCAATGCTGAAGAACACATCCTCGGAGTTGCCGACGTCTGCTCCAAGAAATGGGACATGCTCGCGGAACGGCCGCTGGCGTTCCTGCTGTCGGCCTTTGCCGGGGGAGCCTTTGTCTGTTTCGGGGCCATGCTGGCGCTGGCGGTCTCGGCCGGTGTGCCGCAGAACCTCGCGCCGGGGTTGGCCAACCTGCTCATGGGGCTGGTCTTCATGTTCTCGCTGGTCCTGATCATGTTCAGCGGCATGACCCTGGTGACGGCGGACATGGCCTACGGGCTGGTCGGCGTATTCCAGAGCCGCATTTCGTGGGCCAGTTTTGTTTGGGGGGTGTTTGTCGGGTATGTGGGCAATTTCGCCGGGTCCATGGCCTTCATGTGGATCATGAGCAAGGGGGGCGGGTACCACGCCCTGCCGTGGCTCATGCGCGCCCATGACATCGGCGTGGCCAAGACGGGTGAGACGGCCATGGAGATTTTCGTCATGGGCATCATCTGTACCTGGACCCTGCAATCCGCAGCCATCCTGTTCATGAAAACCAACGACGACCTGAGCAAGATCGTTCTGGCCGCCTACGGCCCCCTGGCCTTTGTGGCGGGCATGAACGAGCACTGCATCGCCAACATAGGCTTTCTGGCCGTCCCGCTCTTCCAGCAGGACCTGTGGCTCACGGCGGTCTCCGGCATGGAGAGCGTGAAGCCGGTCCTCATGCACTGGGGGTTCGGTCGATACGGATGGGCGCACAACCAGCTCTTCACCGTCATGGGCAACGGCGTGGGCGGGACCCTGTTCGTGGCCGTTGTTTTCCAGTTGGTGGCGGACCCGCTCAAGTTGCAGCAACTGTACCGCAACCGGGCATCCGACCTCGGGTCGGATACGACGTCATAAGGAGGCGCGGTGGACTACGACTACAGCCCGTTCAACCCGTACATCTGGGGGGCCTTTGTCGCCGCATGGGTCGTTATCCGGCTCATCGGCAACGCATATCGAAAGAAGTATCGTTTCGGTCAAGCGGAGCGGCGTGGTGAATAAATCAATGCACGGACACCGAGTAAGCAAGGAGTTTGATATGTCTGGAGATGGGTGGATCCCAACCGTTTGTTATCAATGCAAGGCTGAATGCGCCATTCTCGCCCGCGTGGAAGGCGGGGTCGTCAAGGAAGTGAAGGGCAACCCCCGCGCACGCGGCAAGGCCTGCGTCAAGGGGATGGCCGGCATCACCTCCCTGTACTCCAACGAGCGGCTCAAATATCCCATGAAGCGCGTCGGCGAACGCGGCAGCGGCGAGTTCGAGCGCATCACCTGGGACGAGGCCATGGACATCATGGAGACGAAGCTGACCGAGCTGCGTGATCGCGGCGAGGCGCACAAGTTCACCTATTCGATGTTCCCGCACTCCGTGACCGACCCCAAGTGGCGGTTCGTCAATGCCTGCGGGGGATTCATCTCCACGGGACTGCCGCATTGCGATTCGGCCAAGATCATGGCCCACATGCATACTTTCGGCTGCTTCCCGAACCACCACATCGCGCCCATGTACTATGCGGTTCCCAAGGGCGGCCTGATGATCCTGTCCGGCCGTCATCCCTTCGGCTGCCTGGACGACGCCTGCGTGCCGTCCCACATCCTGGACGCCAAGGAACGCGGCGCCAAACTCATCGTCATCGACCCCATCTTCCGGGCCGAGGCGGCCAAGGCGGACTGGTGGATTCCCATCAAGCCGGGCGGCGACGCGGCGCTCTTCCTCGGCGTTTCCAACTATCTGCTCGCCAACGATCTCTACGACAAGGAATTCTGCGACAAGTGGGTTCAGGAAGGCGACATGGACGGCCTCAAGGCGCATCTCAAGGATATGACGCCCGAGGCCATGAGCAAAATCTGCGGCGTACCCGCCGGCGACATCATCAAGCTGGCCAGGATGGCGGCAGAGGCCCCCAGCGCCTGTATCGACGCCTTCAAGTCCATCATGTACGGCAACGGCATGGACTGGGGCCACGCGTGGTCCATCTTCCTGGTCATCACCGGCAACCTGGACAACCCCGGCGGCCAGCCCCTGCCGGAAATCGCGCCCATGGCCCCGGTGGAGCCGGTCCCTCCGGCACCGGACGTCACGGAACTCGGCTATCACCGCACCGGTCCGGACCGCTCGCAGTTCGATAGCTACAAGTTCTTCCTGCAGCCCACGTGGTACGCGGCCCAGGCCATCAAGGACGACACCCTCAAGGTGTTCTTCGCCTCCGAGTGCAATCCCGCCCTGTCCGAGATGGGGTCCGGCGAATGGCGCAAGGCCGTGACCATGAAGGACGAGAACGGCGACTACAAGCTGGAACTGCTGGTGGTCACCGAGATCATGCCGTCCGAGACCATGAAGTGGGCGGACCTGGTCCTGCCCGACCAGACCAACTTCGAGCGCTGGGAAATGCTGTACATGCCGTGGTGGTACAACTACGGCCACTGCGCCGCCCTGTGCCAGCCCGTGGTGGAGCCCATCGGCGAATCCCGCCACGCCAACCGCGTGTTCATCGACCTCGGCAAACGGATGTTCCCCGAATACTTCGCCTTCAAGGACGACGTCGACTACTACGACATCGAGCTTGCCGGTGTGGGCATGTCCGTGAAGAAGCTGCAGGAGAACGGCGGTCTCTGGAGCCCCGGGACCGTGGGATTCCGCAAGTACGAGGACGCGGGCAAATTCAATACCCCTTCCGGCAAGATCGAGCTGAAGTGGAACATGTACAAGGATATCGGCCGGGAATGGCCCAGCCCGGAACTGCCCCTGGAATACCGCCGGGGCGAGGACGAGTTCCCCTTTGTCCTGGTCAACTTCCGCACCATCTACCTGAACAACACCGGCGCCTGGTCGCAGAACAACGCCCAGCTGCGCGACCCCGTGTCGGGCCTGGACGCCAACCCCTGCCTGCTCAACCCCATCGACGCCGAAAGGCTCGGCGTGAAGAGCGGCGACGTGGTGACCATGGAATCCAACTCGGGTCAGGTCAAGCTCCCGGTCGAACTGACGGAAAAGATCATCCCCGGCTGCGCGGGCATCATTCACGGCTTTGGCCAGACAATGGGCAAGGTGGCGTGTCGCGGTTCGTGGGTGAGCGACAACGAGCTCATCTCCGACGCCGGTACGACCTTGGACGAGCAGGATCTCCGGGGCGGTGAAGCCCACGTTACCACCCGGGTCAGGATCTACAAATAAGAAGGAGTACAAGATGAAACAGCTCAGCATAATGGTTGATCTTGATCGCTGTATCGGGTGCAAGACCTGCATCGTGGCCTGCCGGAACCACCACGGGTTGATCGACCACGAATACGATATGCCCGGAGAAATCCCCTACTATCTCCGCGTGGAGTCCAAAAGCGAAGGGAAGTTCCCGGAGATCAAGGAAGACTCGTGGGTGGTCATGTGCCAGCACTGCAAGAAGACCCCGTGCGCCAAGGGGTGCGAAGAAGGGGCCATCACCAAGGACGTGCAGACCGGCATCGTGCTTTTTGACCGCGAAAAATGTACCGGTTGCGGCGAGTGTGTCGAGAAATGCCCGTACAAGGTCATTCAGTTCAACGAGAAAGAGAATTACGCCCACAAGTGCAATCTCTGCTACGACCGCGTCACCCACGGTCTGGACCCGGTGTGCGTGGAAACCTGCCTGACCAACGCCCTGACCTTTGGGGAAAAGGAAATCCTCCTCATGCAGGCGGATGCGGCGGGCAAGCAGGTGATCAAGAAATTGAGCGCCCAATCCATCGTCTATGTGAAAACGCCGTAGGGCGGGAACAGGAACAAGGAAGCCCCCCGGCGGATCGTCCGTCGGGGGGCTTGTTGTTTTTCGTGGCCGGAGTCGGAGGGTCAGGGGGCGTCCGCGCCTTCCGGAGGCTTATTCTCTTCCGCGGGCAGGCTGACGTAGAAGGTGCTGCCTTCGCCGAAGACGCTTTCGGCCCATATCCTGCCGCCATGATGCTGGACGATCTCCTTGGAGATGGGCAGGCCGAGTCCCGTTCCTGCGGGTTTTCCGGTGATATCGTTCTGTACCTGCTTGAACTTGTTGAAGATGTGGTCGATCTGATCTTCGGGTATGCCGATTCCTGTGTCGCTCACGGCAAACAGGACGCCCTCGCCCTCCCGGGCGACCCTGCACCGGACGGTCCCTTCCTGGGTGAACTTCGCGGCATTGGAGATCAGGTTTATCAACACCTGCATCAGCCGGTCGGGGTCGCCGGTCAGCATGGGCAGCCCTTCCTCCACCTCCGAGATCAAGGAGATGTCGTCTTCCGAGAAGAGCGGAGTGACCGCCTTCAGGGTTCGTTCGATCAGCTCCGCAGGGGCCAGACGGGTCATTTTCCAGTCGATGCGGCCGGATTGGAGTTTGGACAGGTCGAGCTGGTCGTTTATCAGCGAGACCATTCGTTCGCTCTCTGAAATGACGATGGCCAGGTTCTGCTCGATCCGGTCGGCCGCCTTGCGCAGGGTGGCGTTTTCCGACGTGATGGGCGCGAACCTGTCGCAAAACGACTTCTGGATGAGTTTGGAGAAGCCCTGGACCGATGTCATGGGGGTGCGCAATTCATGGGAGACGGTGTCCAGGAACTCGGACATGTGCTGGTTGGTCGACTCCGCCAGGTCCTTGGCGTCCATGAGGGCCTTCTCGGCCAGCCTGCGGGACGTGACGTCCATGATGTTGTCGATGATCTGAACAACTTCCCCGTTCTCGTCGAAGACGGGGTAGGTGTGTATCTCGACGAAGCGCGGCTCCCCGTCGGGCGAGGTGTGGTTGTGCATGGTCGTGCACGGCTCGCCCGTTTTGGTGACTTGATGCATGGGGCACAGGCCAACGTCCTCAACGCAGGGGGTGCCCCGGTTGTGGAGCAGTTCGAAGCAATGCATTCCCTCGGTGGACCGACCGCCGCTGGCGGCCTTGTTCGCGAGCTTGATGGTGTGGTCCTTGGCGTCGATGACCACGATCCCGTGATTGATCGAGTTGATGACCGTATTGAGAAAGTCGCTCTTGGTGCGGCTTTCCTTTTCCGCTTCCTTGAGTTTGTGCGTACGTTCCTCGACCTTCCGCTCAAGCGTCTCGTGGGCGAGCCGGAGCTTTTCCTCGGCCTTTTTCCGTTCCGTGATGTCGAGCATCACTCCCAGAAGGCCTGCCACTTCGCTTTTTTCGTCGTGAAAGACGCTCTTGGTGAAGAACATCTCGTGAATGGACCCGTCCGCGAATTTAACCTGCGTTTCGTACCGCTGGACGCCGCCCTTGCGGAGCAGGTCGTTGTCCGCCTTCTCGTATACTTCGGCCAGATGCTTGGGGGAGATGTCGTAGACCGATTTGCCGACGACCTCTTCTCTGGTCCGCCCGAGCATGTTCAGAAATGCCGTGTTGCATCCTTGGTATATCCCTTCGCGGTCTTTGTAGAAGATTGGACTCGGGATACTGTCGGCCAGGGTGGTCAAGATGTGGACCCGGTCTTTCAGACTGTCCTCGGCCTTCCGGCGTCTGATGAGATCGGCGACAAGGGCGACCAGGATGGCTCCCAGCAGGATGAGCAGGGTATATAGGGTGTTTTCGGCTATCATCGAATCCTCTTGTCGGCAGGGAAAAGCCCGTCAGGCACGGGCCTTGGCCCCTACGGCTTCATGGTCGGCAGGCGTCCTGAATCCTGCACGATCCCATCAGCCGGATACTATACGGTCCCACGGAAAAACGCTTTGATTTTTCTCTGCGCCTTCCGTGTCACTCCTTCCGCGTGCCGACGGGAATGTCCGGGAGCAAGAAAAAGGGCCTGCTTGAGCAGGCCCTCATTTACTTGTGGCGGAGGCGTACAGGAGTCGAACCTGCCCGTGACATCACTGCCACACATTGGTTTTGAAGACCATCGATGTTGTTTTCACTGGATTTCATTTTTTTTTCCTAATTTATACAAATAAAATGGGTTAATGCAGGACTCTGTTTTGGTTGCCTTTCACCCAATTTCACTCTATTTTGGCTTTGTGTGTGGGGGATAGCGTGGGGGACACGAGGAAGACCAAGAAGGAGACCAATGCATGCCCAAGCAACGACGATACAAGACGGATTATCCTGGCGTGTTCTATGTCATGGGCTCTCATGTTGTGACGGGTCAGCCTGAGAGGATCTATTACATTCGGTATCGCCGTGACGGGAAAATGGTCGAGGAGAAGGTTGGCCGCCAGAAACAAAACAAAATGACCGAGGCCAAGGCTTCACGGATACGTGCCAAGAAAATTGACGGCGAGGTGTTGCCAAATTCGGAACAGCGAGAGGCGGTCAGGGCATCCAGGGTTAATCGATGGACTTTGTCGAAGCTGTGGGACGAATACAGAGAGCAGAGGGTGGACTATAAGGGCGAGGTCGCTGATAAGAGCCGGTTCACCAAACATCTTGAGCCTGAGTTCGGCGATCTGTCTCCCGATGAAATTACGACAGCCGATGTAGATAGATTCCGTTTGCGTCTCTTGAGGTCGAAGTCTCCCCAGACAGTAAAACTGTGTCTGGCCCTTTTTAAACGGTTAGTTCTGTTTGGTGCTCGGAAGGGCCTTACCTCGATGCCAGCCCCAGCAAAGCTTCATATTGAAATGCCCCATGTGGACAATGAGAAGACCGAAGACCTGACCGACGAACAACTTAAGGCGCTTCTCAAGGCTATGGATGAAGATCATCACGTTGATGCTGTGGGCATGATGAAAATGGCCCTGTTCACTGGTATGAGGCGCGGGGAGTTGTTTAAGCTTAAATGGGCTGACATAGATTTCAACCGAGGATTTATTTTCCTCGAAGATCCGAAGGGCGGGGTGGGGAAGAAGATACCGCTCAATGCTGGCACCCGTGAACTCCTTGAAAAGCACGAGCGCAGGGGAAGCCCATTTGTGTTTCCCGGGCCAAGTGGGGGGCAGCGAAAGGACATCCGTGGGCCGATTAATCGAATTAAAAGGCGGGCGGGCTTGCCGGATGATTTTCGGCCACTTCATGGTCTTCGGCACGCCTACGCCTCAATGCTGGCGAGTTCCGGCAAGGTCGATCTGTTCACGCTCCAAAATCTCCTTACACACAGCACGCCAGGCATGACCAAGCGGTATGCCCACCTTCGGGATGAGGCATTAAAAAATGGTGCGGCTGTCGTTGACGACCTGCTTAAAGAGGCCGCCTCCAAGTAGTGTCATAAACTTGTCCCTCTTTTGTGTTTTATGCGATCTGGAATTGATGGTGGTTTTGCATCCCATTGATACCGAATGCCTTTTGTCCCTTCGGTTTGTTTCTTGCAAAAGTCTAGACTTTTGAATTTGAAGGCCAGTGGAGCCTGGTGAAAGTGGGTAAAAATCTTTGCTTTGGGTATACTATAGGGTATGTTTTTGACGGCTAAAGATAAGGCCGATTAGCTCTATCGGGAGATCGAATTATGGCACATTTTACCAATGGCGAAAAAAATAAATCAATTCTGGAAATGTCACGTAGCGACGGGCGTGTGACCGTTGAAATCTTGGCCGAAGGCCGAAGGCAGCGGTATGTCATGTGGATAACCGGGCCAGGTAATTTGCAGCATGACAAAATAAAGTAAGCATCGACACGAGCGGATAATATCCGGCAAGCCAATCCATTAAGTTGGACCAGCCAGCCGACCACCACCGAGGAATCGGGGTTGTCGGCTTTTTTTATGGAGAAAAGAGAATGATGAGCCTGATGAATGAGAAGAAAGCGGCGGAGTGTTTGGGCCTGAGCGTGGGCACGCTTCGGAATTGGCGGTGTAACTCCGAAGGCCCTTCCTATCTGAAGCTGGGGGGTGCGGTTCGGTATCGGCCTGAAGATTTGAAAGCATATGTGGAAGAAAATTTGGTCACACATCTGGGGGCGTGATGCAAGTTGGCGCAATCACCACCACAAAAAGTATTGGTCGTTACCACGACAAGCTCGAATATTCGATGCCCTTCTATGGATACAGTCGCACTGACACCCCCGGAATGGTTGAAGCTGTCCGGGAGGTATGGGGCCTCCTAGAGCGCGACCTGGGGAAGCGGAACAGAAAAGATTACCGCGAACATGTCGCCAAGCTTTTAGTGGCCCTTTTCGTGGCTTTCAGCACTAGGGGCAACCCGTTCTTGGCAATCCCCCTTGGGAAGCGACAATACGAGAAAGGCGGCAGGATGCGGGACCTATATTTGAATTACGCCCCAATGAAGTGGGCTGTCGAACAAATGCATAAAGCGGATCTTATCGAGGTCCACCGAGGCATCCACTTTGACAACCTCTCAAGAACAACGAGGGCCAGGGCGACACCCGATCTTGTACATGTGTTCTTGAAGCACAGATTCAATCTGAGAAGCTTCTGTATGGTTGACCGTGACCCCATAGAGCTTCGAGGCGAGAAGGACGGAAAGAGCAAAGGTGAGTCCATAAACATCACACGTGGGCCATTGGCCCAACAGGCCAACAAAATGCGGGAGCGTGTAAACCGGATCAATGCTTTCATCCTCAAGCACGACCTACGCCTTGTCATCGATGAAGAGAAATTCATTGAGCACTATGTCCGGGTTGCAGCGGGAAAGAAAAAAACGTGCACACCACCCAACCCCCTCGCCGTCAAACTCCACCGGGTTTTCAATGTGACGTTTGAGTTCGGGGGGCGGTTCTACGGAACATGGATTCAAAATATTCCAAGTGAGCTTAGGGCCTATGTCACCATCAATGGCGTTCCCGTTCAGGAGGTCGATTACAAAGGGCTGCATCCCACCATGCTCTATATTGAAGAAGGCGCACCAATGGTTGGAGACCCGTACTTGATACCAGGATATGGGCAGCCATACAGAGACCTCATCAAAGTTTTTTTCCTCATCATGTTCAATGCCGAGTCCGACACCAAGGCCGTCGAGGGAATCCGTGGAGAGGTCCACGGCAACCCGGAACTCCTCAGGCGGTACCATGAGTGCATGACCGACGACTTCTTGTACCAAGCCCTGGACGACATATCCCGCCACCATGCGCCCATCGCCCATCATATTGCCTCCGGCGTGGGGAAACGACTTCAACGTTTGGACTCCGAAATGATGGAAATGGTGATGCTCGACCTCATGCGCAAGGGAATCTTAGCCATCCCCATCCACGATTCTCTCTTGGTCCAGAACATACATGAGCACGAGTTGGTTATGACTATGTCTGAGGCATCTGTAGCCATCACCGGCCAAGCCATCCCCACAGAAATCAAATATCCAGGAAACAGCCCTTTCGCTTTCGTAACCCATCGTACTTACAGCCAATAACACCTAACTAACCCCAGTAATAGTAGAATGTTCTTGGAGTTGTCTTATGTTTGATTACTTGGCTTCGCTAGGGTTTCGACCCTCTCTCCGGGGCGGTGGCCGCCCGCGCCGACTGACAGAATGTCATATCCCCGACATTCAAGACCGTCTCAACCGTGGGCAGCGCCAAAAGGACATAGCTCGCGATTACGGATGCAGTCCGAGAACGGTTAGCCGGTTCATTCATCGGCACCAACTTCGGCGAGACAACACGCACATGAACGGCACCCGCGAGAATGAGCGATTACTTGCGCGACTTGCCCGACAGTATGCAGGACGACACTACTACATTCTCAAGAATCAAAAATTCAATGACGCTGACCGACAGGAACTTGAATCACGGTTCATGGGCAAGGTCGCGGACACGCTACGAGCGTTTGTCCCCGGTTGCCTGCGGAAGGGACAGAAGCATGAGGCTAGCATCAAGACATATTTTTTCAGGGTGTGTGAAAATACGGCACAGGACTACCGCCAGGAGCTAGCGGACGCCCTCAATGAGCGTGAGTTCGATTCGGGCTATGACATCATCGAGAAGGCCGTGCCCAGATATACGGCTTATTGCTTCGACTGTAAGACCTCATGGAAATGGAGCGATCACCCCAAGATTCTACGGCGTGGGGTTTGTCCCTGGTGTGGGAGTAAGAAAGGGAAAAGGTTGGGGAAAGCAGGAAGCTAGCGCAACCAGCTTGGTATAAAAAAAAGATACCATTGCCTCACGGGCGTTTTTCTGTCCTCAAATCATCAGCCATTAGGTAGACATCGTCTCGACGGCTTCAAATCCAAATAAGGATGTGAGAGGGATGTTTGGTGAATTTCAGTTGTCGTGCTGGAGTTTGTTTCCAATAAAATCAGACTGGCTATTATCAACAATTTGTTTATATAAACAAACATTCATTTATACTAACTTTGAATGGTTTTTGCATAACGACTAACGCACAATAAAATTCGGAGGAGGTACGAATGAAAAAACTATTTCTCGCGGTCCTCATGGTGACCGTACTGAGCGTCACCCCACAGGCCTTTGCCTACACAATCACTCTGGATGGGAATGGTTGGGCGAATGCCACTTCGTGGAACACTACACAGGCCAACACCTCGGTCAGCTACGATTGGGCTGACTATGTGGCCGACGGAAAATCTATCCCCGATCAGGCGATTGCCGGTGACTCCATGGAGCTGTCCGGCAAATTTACCATCAGCTCGTCTTACGGCAACACGGGACAAATCGACACGTCGTGGGGACTTTCCTGGCTCACGTCTGTATACGCGACGGGGGGCTTGCTTCCAGGTGTAGAATCCCACGTACAACTTCTCGTAAAAGACTCAAGCGATACCCAGGTGTTTAATAAGTGGTTCCAGACAGAAGACGGTGACGAAAGCTTTGCCGTAACAAGCGCCAATCTCAACATGGCTCCTGTAATGTTGTCGCTCAACCTCGACGAAGAGTACTCTTGGAGTCTTGAAGTCGGCGTTTCAGGCTTTGTTGAAATCCCGAATTCGAGTTTGGACATATCTGGTAGCGGAGAAGCCTTGGCAAACTTTTCGATTTTAACCGAAGACGTCGCCACTCCCATCCCCGGTGCTGTATGGCTGCTGG
This sequence comes from Pseudodesulfovibrio portus, assembly GCF_026000375.1. Lineage (NCBI taxonomy): Bacteria > Pseudomonadati > Thermodesulfobacteriota > Desulfovibrionia > Desulfovibrionales > Desulfovibrionaceae > Pseudodesulfovibrio > Pseudodesulfovibrio portus. Next base: position 1,212,636 of record NZ_AP026708.1, on the reverse strand, counting down.
GTTCTGGCTTGGTCGGACTCATCGGCCTTCGCAAAAAATTATCCTAAACGGCTTTAGCGGTCTTTCCATAGAGGCGTACTCCAAACGGGGTGCGCCTTTTAGTTGTGGGTCTTTGGTTACTATTTGGTTCATGCTTACTGAGTGAGCAGGGGGTGCTTACTGAGTGAGCACCTAGAGTGTCCCCCCTCCGACCTAACTCAGGCACAAAAAAGCGGGAGCCGAAGCCCCCGCTTTGAATTATTTTGCCCTGTTCGCTTGGAAAATTACGCCACCTCCTTGAGCTTCGGCAGGGGTTGCTCTTCGTGCTTGCCCATGAATGTTGCGAGGTCCTGAAGCCGCCTTGCGATCACTTCCAGGACATACCCCATTGAACCATCGGCCTGTTCGACCGTGATTTGCTTGCCAATCCCGTCAAGGGCAAGAGAGGCCATGCCAATTTCACCGGCAGGAGTCTTGTACCCGATTGACAGGCGTTCCCACTCGCTGCTTGCCTTTTCCGTCACACAAGTTACTTTCGCTTCAGCCATTTGAACCTCCAAACAGGTTTTGATGGTTAGGCCCAAGGGTGTGGTCGTGACACCCCCTTGGGCCGATTCTATGAGTACAGCTACTCTTGCTGTTCCCTCCAAATAATTTGTTGGAGATTGCCCGCTGTGAAAGGCTTACCCGCCATTGTGGTATGACCTCCGGCGTTTAGGGCCTCGGCAATCTGTTTGTATGTCCTCCGTTCTCCGAGTCTCGGTTTACGGTACAGTCGCTTGATCTCTTTCCAGGTGTCGGGCTTGGCCTCTTTCAGGCTCTTGCGCCCCTCGCACTTGCCGGTCTTTTGCTTCACCCGCTCACGGGCCGCCCTCAGTTTCTTCACCAGCATCGACTTTTCAAGTTCTGAGAATATGCCCTGCATCTGGATAAGGGCCTTTCGCATGGGATCGGCTTGCATGGCCTCGGTTACGTCCTCGCCGGTCCTGGCAGAGATAAGTGTGATCCCCTTGGAGGCGAGATAGATAACCAGACTTTCCTGGATACGGTACTCACGGGCTAGGCGGTCCATGCCCTCTATGACGATTGTGCGGACGCCGTTTTTCAAGATTGCGGATACCATTTCCTGGAAGGCGGGCCGGTCTGTCTCACTGGTTGTGCCCCTCACTCCTTCCTCTCGGTAGTATCGCACAATTTCAATCCCGGCTGTTTTGGCGTGGCGCTCGATCTCTTCTTGCTGGCGGGTAAATCCGTCACCGTCGATCTGACCGGCTCCGCTCACTCGTAAATATCCGTATGCCTTCATGGAATCCTCGTTTAGCTATATTTTTATATCCAGCTTCAACGCCACCATGCAAGGGTTTGCAGGAAAATGTCAACACTATTTCTTTAGAAAACGTATTATCAACCGAGTTTGAACTCCCGGAATGTTCCCAGAAAAAAAAGAAGGGGCAACGCTTGACGTTACACCTTTGGGGTGATAGTTAGAAATCGTGATCAAGTCATTCAACAACAAAACGACTGAAGCCCTCTTCAATAGGGAGGTGCCGAAAGGCTTCCCGGAGGACTTAGCGAAAAGGGCTTACCGCAAATTATTAATTATTGACGCGGCGTTTAAATTGAACGACTTGAGGGTGCCGCCGGGGAATCGCCTTGAGGCTCTTTCTGGCAATCGACGGGGGCAGCACAGCATAAGGATAAACGATCAATTCAGGATATGCTTTAAGTGGAAGAACAACCACGCATATCAAGTCGAGATAACCGACTACCACTAGGGGGATACAATGGCAAACCTTGCACCAATTCATCCGGGAGAAATCCTTTTGGAAGAGTTCATGGCTCCGCTCGGATTGAGCCGGAACAAGCTTTCACAGGCTCTTTGCATACCGGCACAACGTGTTGGGCAAATCGTTATGGGCCACAGGGGGATAACCGTTGACACGGCGATACGCCTCGCTCATTTTTTTGGCACAACCCCTGAGTTCTGGCTGAACCTTCAACAGCGGTATGATCTTGAATCCGCCAAAGAAGGAGCCTTGATAGAACGGGTTGAACGTGAAGTCAGGACGTGTGAAGAACTCCAACTCTGCGCATAATAGTTGCCCATCATCAACAAGCGGACACCTCGGCATGTCGCCAGGGCGTCCGCTTTTATTTGTGGCACTTGAATCGGTCGGTTGGATACAGGTTCAAATCCCGTATCGTTCAAAAAGAAAAAGGACCCCCGACGCAATGTCGAAGGTCTGCTCTCATGCAATCAATTTTTATCACTCACAGGCCAAGCAAATCAGCTCGCCCATACATCGGGTCGCCTAAAGCCCGATCTTTCGTGTGTTGGGCCTATAATGCCTCGTGAAGGGGGTGTTTCTAGTCATCCTGGGGCTGCTTGCTCTTGGGAATGGTCGCCCCCTTTCGGTTCGGATTATTCCCCATGCGGAACGGATGCAGAAAACAGTCCGTCACTTCGCACTCGGCAACACGCTTTCGCTCATCCCCGCAACAGTCCAGACACCTGCGCCTGATTGCTCCGAGAACGCTTTTGACTCTGCCGCCATTTCTGCCGGAACGGATGGCGTGAACATCACAATTCACGGACGGGCATTTCCGAACATAGGTCATATCGCCATTGGTGCATTCAAGGCAATGCGCCCGGACAGCTTGTAGCGGGGTTATCTTTTTCATTATTTCCATCCTTGGAATTATCACCGACTTCCTGCCGGTGGTTGAGGTTGCTCTCCTTGCGGCAAGACACACGGCCTGATATGTTCAAACCGTATGCCCTGCCTTCCAAGGAGGTAGACCGTGAAACGCTTGATGCTGATTTTGGTTTTGGTGTGTTTGGTGGGCTGCGCCACCAAGGAGCCGACGATGAAGGGACAGGCCGAGGCCTCAAGGGCCAGAGCTTACAGTTCAAGCCACTCTAAGCCGACTTCATCCAACGAGATTATTGGGGAAATCCTGCTCTTCACAGGAGAGGCAGCCCTCAACTATTTCTTGTGGGATAGCGGCAACACCGACTTGGACGGCTCGCCACCGCCGGATTGGTTTAAGAGGGATTAGGCCGAACCGGTATTCAACCACCACCAATTGTCATGATCCTTATTGGCGTAGTCATCCGGGGCTTCGGGGTGGGCGGTAATGCCCAAGCTGTTTAAGGCCGCTGCGGTATCAATGGCGGATAAGGTTTGCCCAATCTGTCCAACGGGAACGCCGGTCAACGCGGAGGCTATCGCCGTAGGTGCGCTGGACAGGAACCCACCACCGGGAAACCCGCCAACATATGACTTTGCCGTTTCGCTGAAGTAATCAGGCTGAGAAGTCGTACCTACCTTATTCATCCCGGCACGAACCACCCGCCCGAGACTCTTTGCTGCCGGGAGGTTGCCTGTGTAGCCATAGGTCGCTTTCGCCATTGCTTGGGCCACCTGTGGAGAGGTCATGGAACCCAAAAAGCCAACCGGATTCATAGGCCCCCAGCCCTGAAGGTTCCCGTACTTGTTCAGGTGTCCACTTGCTTGAAGTTCAGCCCGGTCTTCATGTGAGGTCTGTACGTCGTCACCCCTTGTGTCGAACATACTGCCCCACATGCCGCCCGTATTGTGCGTCTGGCGCATTGCCGATGGGCCGCCAAGGTAAGACTCAAGTTCGGGCAAATCGCCCTTGTATGCAGCCTTGGTTCCCATGATACGGCTGAATGGGTCTTTCGTTGCCAGGGTTGCCCTATCGCGGGCCTCGGCTGTTCGTTTCCGTGCCGCTCTGTCTCTGATGTTCCGTTGCCGGTTAGAGTAATGGGCCTGATAGAACGGGCTCGCCACGCTCGAGAGCAATCCGCCTCGCCAATTAATGGCCCCGGTATCGCCAATGCCTGTGCCGAGTTGATATCCTCTAGCGGTGGTTTGCATTCCGCCCATGCGAGAGGGCGAACCAATTTGGATCACGTTTCCGGCACGATCAACGGTGTAAGCTCGATTGCCGCTCGTACTCCACGAACCGCCGAGAATATCATTAATCTGACTAACAATATCGCCGCCACGAGATGAACCAAACCCGGAGGGCGTTGACCTGTTGCTCCCGGCCATACTACCGCCACCGACACCGCCTATTCCTGTACTGCCAAATGGCATGGCTACCTCCTAGTGGACCACGGGCGTGGTTTTGCCTTGGTCGGTTGCCTTTTTGTCTGGGGTATCCCGGATGTCGAGATAGGCCATCGGTGCCGCCGTGCTTGTGGTTGAGGCAAGCAAGCGGATCTCGGTTATCCGCTCATGTACCCATCTCTTGCGCTCCTGATCCTCCGGGTACCTGGTCAATAGCTGCTCAAGGCTGTCGGCTATAACCAGGTGCTCCCCGATCAAAGGCGGTTCATCGGGGTCCTTACGGTCTAGGTTGACCGTCACACAGTAGATGCTCGGCATAGTGTTACTCCTATGCGCTGCCGCTGCCTTCCGTGGCTGCGGGTTACAGGGTTTCACTAGTGAAATATGGTCAGGGGGTAGCGGGGGGAGGTAGGGGGGGATCCGGGGCGGCAAGGAAAGTTATATGCACACCCCTTTTCACCCGCATTGAATTTCAAAAAGGCTACTTTATCCCAAGCTCTTCGTTGGCTCTCTGATTGGCTGAGTCGAAGATGTGATAGACGTTCGCCGTGCTGTGCCCCGAGAGAAGGCGTTCCTTGTCGAAGTCCACGCCCTGGCATACCGAGAGGGAGTGATAAAGGCTTTTTAGCTCGTGGGAGGTCATACCTTCAACGCCACGCTTGCGGAGTTCCGCCAAGATGTCGAAGCGGAGGCTCGCCGCACTGGACTGCAGGGCCGTGAGGAAGGTGCTGTGATTCTCCTGAAAGTATTCGGCTGCCGCGAGTTCATCTTTGTGCTTGTCGAGAAAACGTCCAACGGTGGACTTGTGAACGCCCTGAACCTTGGCAATCTCGGCATTGTTTAGGCCCTTGCTGGCAAGCTCAATGGTTTTGCCGGGGTCTAGCTTGGTCTTGCTCATTATTTTCTCCTTATGGGGGGGGTGTCTATGGCGGGGCGGCGGGTGTCTCAAAAGTGTCCCCGCCTTCATGATAAATCTACACCTATGATTCACAGCTCAAGCCGCCATAAAGGACTGGCCGGGGGTGTCTCCCGCTTTGCTGTAGGACGGGACGCGATTTTGAGACGGTAGGTTCCCCGCTGAAAATACGGGGGGTAGAATAAAAGGCGGTTTAGATTTTCACCTCAACGGTGGGCGCGGCCTGGGTGGTTTGGTCCTCGGCTGGTTGTTCGACTTGTTCGCCATCACGGGCTGGGGAGTCGGGTACGTTGATAATGATGGTCGTGCCACCTTCCCCTGCCTCCTCGCTCTTAGCGATCTTATCAATCAGGATGCCCATGTTAACGGTGCCAGTCCTGGCAAGGTCCTTGAGGAATGAGGCCCCTTGTTTGTCCAGTTCTTCAGGGGGAAGTCTCTCCAGGGCATTGTAGATCAACTCCATTTGCTTCGAGAGAAGCATTTCAAGCGCTTCCCGCTTCCTGCCGCCTCGCACACGCTCAAGCTGTTCTGTGGCAGTTTTAGCCTTCTGAAGCGCACGCCATAAAGTTGTCCGGTGTACCCCGGCTGCCTCGGCTGCTTCCTTCATGGGCATACCGCCTTTGACGGCGTGCATTGCGATGTCTGTCATTTTGTTTTTCCTCACTGTGTCATCTCCTGCTCGATGATGTGTTCCAATTCGCGGAACTTCTCCTCGATGTGTTCTGGGGTGCCAGTGAAGCCGTTGACGATTTGAGCGATACGTCCAGGGGAGACGCCGCAAAATCGACCAACCACATGGTAGGGAATCTGCCATTCACGAAAACGAGCATGCCAAGGTGACTTGACCGGCCTGTACCGCTCCAATGATTCACAGATCATGTGAGCCTCCAATTATGGGATATGGTTTAGAAGAATGGGAAAAATAAATGCCCTGAATTGGGCCGTTAAGCGTATGCTTAACTGTCTGCTGGGATATAGCTCTTTATACTCGGAATTATGGAACTCAACTAGGTAAAACACGTCCGAAATATGACCGATCTGTGAGAGGCCTGGAACAGCCCTCTCACTCTATTATACGGAGGGGACAAAAGTCGTCGGGGTATTGGGAAGTGTTCACTGTTGAGCGCTATGTGGTGTGGGGGATAGCGTGGGGGAATGACGACAAGGCAAAGAAAAGGGAACCCGCAGGCTCCCAATTTCTTCAAATATGGCGGAGGCGTACAGGAGTCGAACCTGCCCAGGACATCACTGCCCTACATTGGTTTTGAAGACCAAGCGCCACACCGGTGACGACACGCCTCCCTGTTTGGGGCACGGGCTCCTTGCGGGGAGCCAACAACTCGGCCGCATGCGGCTGGTGCCTCGTTCGGGGAGATATTGAGTAGCAAGTTTGAACCCGCGAGACAAGCGGGATTGTTTTGGGTACGATTTTGACCCGCAATAATGGGGGCTTGTCCGGCGGCGGCCGGTGTCGGGGGGACGTACGGATTCCGACATGCAACTTTGGGCGAAATATGGTTATATGGAGTCATCCATCTCGTCGGAGGCTTATATGAGCTTGAGAAAAATGTTTTTTGTTGGCGTGGTGCTGGCGGTGACCGTGGCATTTTCCGGTTTTTCGGCGGCGGGCGATGACATTGCCGATGATGTCCGGCGGGCCTGCCGGTCCTGTCATTCGCTCAAGCCCGTTTGCCAGGAGCTGGGGGTGCGATCGCTGGCGGGCTGGAAGCTGGTCGTCCGGAACATGGTCGCCCGGGGAGCGCGCCTCACGACCCGCAGCATCGAGCCGGCTGCGGAATACCTCGCCGCATTGGAGCCGGGGGACCCGGCCATCTGCGAGTGATCCGACGCCCTAGAACGGGGGCGGAGGCGGCGGTGGGCGGAACAGGCCGAATTTGCCGGTCCGCATGTTTTCCAGCATGGCGTCGAACCGTTTGATCTGTTCGGGCGTCAGCTGTTGCCGGATGCGCTCGTGGCCGCGCTCGAAGGTGGCCTTGACCTTGGGGTCCACGGATTCCCGGATGGCCTCGAGTTCGTGCAGGGTCTGGTCCAGGGACGCGGCAATGGCCGGGATGGCCGCCTTGTCCGGTCGGACCTCTTCCACCAGTTCCTCCAGCAGGTGGCTGCGCACCTTGGCGTGGAATTCCTGCCTGTCCCGGGGCGGTTTCATGTGGAACCGCAAGGTCATGCCCAGGCCCGCCGCGCCGACGATGACGCCCGCGACAAAGACCGACAGGAACGCCGTCCAGACTTTCCGGTTTTTCATGGCAACACTCCCTACAGCAGCGCCCAGGCGCTTGATGTCAGGTCGAGGAGCATGGAGGCGTAGGCGCTGCCCATGTCAACGGCCAGTTTGTGGATAGACCAGGAACCGGCGGCAAGGCCGATGGCGGAAAGGGCCATGGCCGCGAGGGTGAACCGGGGAGCCATGCGGGACAGGGGGTCCTCCGGCCCGGTGTTCCGCAGCACCTGGTCCATTACCCCCCATCGCCAGGCGGCGGGCAGGGGCGGGATATTCCTGCTGTCGTGGATGGCCCTGAACAGGGCGTGTATATCCCTCTTGGTACGAGTCATGCTTCCCCTCCTTGGATGCCGTGTCGTTTCAAGAAGCTCTTCAGTTGTCTCTTGGCCCGGAAGGCCCGCACCTTGGCGTTGGGCACGCTGATGCCGAGCATCGCCGCGGTCTCGCTGACGGTCCTTTCCTCCAGGTAGGTCAGGGTGATGATCATCCTGTCCAGAGGCTTCAGCCGGTCGAGCACGAGGTCGAGTATCTGGCGCGCCTCGGTCTGCCGGGCGAGCCGCTCGAATTCCTCCCTGGACCGCGTTGCCAGGGCGGTTTCGATGAACCGTCGGCCGTCTTCGCTCAGACCGCTTGCCGGCGATTCCCTTCGCCGGTACGCCGCCCTCCAGAAGTCGTGGCAACTGCGCAGGGCGATGGTCGTCAGCCAGTTGCGGAACGGCGCGGTGGGCGAGTAGCCGGACAGCGACCGGTAAGCCCGGACAAAGGCCTCGTGCGCCACCTCCGGCACCTGATCGCCGGGAACATGGGCCGAGACGAGGCGCGCTATGTAAGACTCATGCCTGTGCATGAGTTCCTCGTAGGCGTTCACCTCTCCGGCCAGTATCCTGGCGATAATCGCTGTCTCGTCGGGCTGTACGGCCATCGCGTCCTTGGTTTTTCCGTCGCTCCGACACGTTACATAGCCTTACCGTACCGGGGACCACAAGTCCTGTCGGTCAATGGCCGCGCCCGTTGAGGGGCGCGGCCTGGAGACGGCTCCTTCTCGGGATTGGGAGGGGGAGAAGGCGGAGAGTCGGAATTGCGCTGCGAGCCTTGCTCGTCAAGGGCCGCATCCGCTCCATGCTTCGCCGGTCATTTGCGGAGGGCGTGGTGCCTGAACCAGGGCCCGGCAGGGCCTCCTCCGTGCCGGACCGGAGGGCGGTTCACGGTTCCCTTCTGCGGCAAGAGACCATCCTCGCCGTCGCCGGGTTTCCCGGCGGAAAGTGAACCGTCGCCCATGAAACAGTTTTCCATAAGCCGGGCTCCTTGACCACGGACTTGCGTATCACCGTCATCCGGGACATCGCCGCTCCCCTCCCCGGGGCGGAGTCCGGCTGACAAGTCCGGTTACGATAGAGTAATCGCGCGGACCCGGGGGATGGTTACAGGCGAGGTCAAAGAGCTTCGGGAGTATGGGTGAAGTCCGACTCCTCGGCCCCGGTGTTGACGGTGGTCGCCGGCTCGACGAGCATGATGTGCGTCTCTTCCCCGCAGGAGGGCTTGTGCTCCACCCCGTGGGGGATGATGATGAATTCCCCCGGCTCCACGACCACATCCTTGTCCCGGAAGTGCATGGTCAGCCGTCCCCTGGTCACGAAGAACATTTCGTCTTCGGTTTCGTGGGAATGCCAGATGAATTCCCCTTCGATCTTGACCAGCTTGACGTCCATGTCGTTGATCCGGCCCACCAGCCTGTGGCTCCACTGCTCGGTAAACAGGGCGAATTTTTCCGCGAGATTGACCTTGTCGGGCATAATCGGCTCCTCGTGCAGCAGGTGTGCGGCAGCTTGTCGTTTTATGACGGGTAGCGTATTGGAAGGTCGCATTTTGGACAACACGAAATTCCTTAAGGGGGAGATCATGGCTCTGACATACGTATCGGCCTCCATCATGGCCAAGGACGGCTGCGAGGCGGCTCTGGAAGCGGAACTCAACAAGGTGGTTGCCCCGGTCCGCGCGGAAGCGGGCTGCATCCGGTACGACCTGCACCGGTCGGAATACGGCAACGCCTTCCTGTTCTATGAAATATGGGAAAGCCCGGCCCACCTCGCGGCCCACGGCAAGACCCCGCATATCGCCGCCATGCACGCGGCCACGACCGACCTGGTGGCGGACAAGTCCGTGAACATATGGGAAGCGGTGGACGTGGCTGAATAGTCGGCCCTGCAAATGAATGAGAGGCCCCCATCCTGACGGACGGGGGCCTCTTGTCTTGTCCGGGGGACGGTCCCGCTGCTTGAAACACTGCCTGACTCCTCGCCGGGCTCGATGTCGGCGATATTTCGGTCAATGACATGGCTGCTTCCGTTTTTTGCGTCAGCGCAGGGGGATTTGTTTGCCCATGACAAGGAAAAAGAGGTATCCGGGGGTGAGAAGCGCTCCGGCTTGACCTGGTCGGCACCATGTGAGAAGGACCCTTCGGCCCATGCAGCGGGCCATGGAGCAACAATGACGGCATTACCGGAAAGCATGACGCGGGACCACGTCCGCCACGGCATCAAGGTCGGCCTGGCCGGCGTCATGGCCTACGTCCTGTCGGACCTAGCGGGAATCCCCTACGCCTATTGGGCGGTCATCACCACGGTCATCGTCATGCAGGTCCACGTGGCCGACTCAATCCGCATGAGCGTGTACCGGTTCACGGGCACGGCCCTGGGCGCGGCCATGGGCATCGTCATGATCCTGGTCCTGCCGCCCGAGCCCGCGTACACCCTGGTCGGCATCTTCGTCGGCACCGGGCTCTGCGCCTACCTGACCCGTTATAACGAGCGGTTCCGCATGGCCGCCATCACCGTGGCCATCGTCTTTCTGACCAGCCTGCACGAGGACAACCGCATCTGGTTCACCCTGTCCCGGGTGGCCGAGATAGGCATGGGCGTCTCGTGCGCCTTCCTGGTGTCCGTGCTCGTCTGGCCCAACCGCACGGGCGAAAATCTGCGGGCCCGTCTTCGGGCGCAGTATGACGAGGCCGCCGAACTCTACGCCCGGCTCGTGGGCCATTTTCTCAGTCGCCAGGAAAAGGCGGACCCGGACCTGCTTTTCGACCTCAACGGCGAGATTCGGCAGAACGTGGACATGTTCCACAAGGTGTACGCCATGGAACGCCGCCTGTTCAGGGAGGACGTGGCGTTGCTTTCCCTGCAGGTGACCACGCTCCGGTCGGTCCTGGAACGGATGCACGCCCTGCTCAACCTGCTCAACGACGTGGAGGGGGAGGGGTTCGATATCATCATGGCCCCGGAGTTGAACGCGCTGTGCTCTGCCACCGCCGAGGCCCTGCGGGCCCTGGGTCGGGGGGAGCCCCACGACAGCCACGCCCTGGCCGGTGCCGTGGTGGCTGCGGACGAGCGCTTCCATGAGCTTCGCCACCAGGGCGTCACCGACCGCTTCGAAGCCCGCCGCCTCTTCCAGGTCCTCGGTTTCATCAACGCAGCCCAGCTTCTGGGCGAATATCTCCTGGATGTCCTGAACAAGCCCGAGATGGCCAAGAGGGATTGAACCCTTGCCTGCATATGCCCCTTGGTGGGTGTCCGGGGTTATTTCGATTGCCTCAAGGCGGCTGACAGGGCTGCTGCGCAGGCCGTCAGGCCGGCGCACATCCAGAAGGCCGTATTGAAGCTGCCCGAGACATCGGCCAGATATCCGGCCAGCGCGGGGCCGATGATCTGGCCCGCTCCGAAGAAAAGAGTGATGAACCCGAAGGCCTTCACCGCCTGTTCCGGACCCATGTAGTCGCCTACGGCGGCGGACATGATGGTCGGTATGCTCCAGCACGCGATGCCGAAGATGAATATGGAGGCGTAGAGGAAGAGGTCCGACAGCCCCAGGGCGGCAAAGGAATAGGACAGGGTGAACAGCAGGAAGACCGCGATCATGCCCGCCTTGCGACCGTATTTGTCGGACAGCCATCCGAACAGGGGGCCGGAGACGATGGACAGGCCGCCCACGATGGCCCAGAACTGTCCCGCCGTGTCTTCGCCGAAGTGGCGCTGGTCGACCATGGCCGTGACGATGAAGGTGGCGTAGACCACGTAGGTGGCGCCGTAAAGCAGATAGATGGCGCCCAGGTGCAGGATGTCGCGGCGGAATATTCCCGTCTTCTCGCCGGTTTTTGCCTTGCCGACCGCAGGCGCGTCGGCGGCCCGGCCCAGCGGCAGGAGTCCCTTTTCGCGGGGGTGGTTGCGCAACAGAAAGGCGGCGACCATGGAGATGGCCAGCGAGATCGCGCCGAGGGCCAGCCAGCCCGTGCGCCATCCTTCCCCGCCCGAATCCGCATTCACCCAGGGCACGAACAGGCCGGAAAAAATGATGGCCGCGCCGTTTCCCGAGACCATGAATCCGGCGGCCCGCCCCCGAATATCCTTCAGGAACCAGTGGGAAATGAGCCCCATGAGCGGCACGTTGGCCAGCCCGGACCCTATGCCGGTGGCGAAATACAGGATCAGGATGCCGTGGAACCCCGCACAAAAGCTGATCAGGATCATGGACAGGCTGACCAGAACGAGCCCGGCGGCAATGGTCTTGCGCGCGCCCAGCGCCTGTGTGACGGTCCCGGCCAGCAGCACGGCCACCATGTACCCGGCGAAGTTCCCGGTGCTGATGAGCCCCATCCGCGAATAGCTGAGATCCAACGACGATCCCATTGACGGCAGGAGCATGCCGAGGGAGAAACGTCCCAGTCCCAGGCACGAAAACAGCACCACCGCCCCGGTAAGGCAGATCACCCATCCATAGTGCAGGGCTGCGGTCCTCTTCATTGTTCCTCCCCTCCAAGGCTAAGCCCGTTTTTCGAATAAAATACGAACCGGTACACCGTCAAGTAATCAACCGCTCACTATCTCACTTATTTATCAATGTAAAATGAATCGAATGATATTCTGCTGCGATTCCCATGCCCTCTTTCTCTCCCCAAAAATTCACCACGAGCGATTTGGGTGCCAAAGGCACCCAACAGCGGGTCAACGCCCGCCGTTCCGAACAGAACTGCGTTCACCCAAACGTATTTCCCCGACCCCTTGAGGCTTGGGAGAGTGGTGCAGATGCGCCGCTATCGCAAGCCGGCGAACAAGAAAAAAAGGCGGGAGTTGCTTCGCAACTCCCGCCTTTTTGATGACGTGGCGTCCCCAAGGGGATTTGAACCCCTGTTAACGGCGTGAAAGGCCGCCGTCCTGGACCAGGCTAGACGATGGGGACGCATGTGGTGCCTGAAAGGAACGCTCTTTTTACACACAAGGCGCATCCTGTCCACCGTTTTGTGCACTGGTTCGGCGATTTTTGGTTTATCGGCTCATCCTGCTGAAAAACATCGGGATTCCGGACGTTTTATGTCACGTCAGGCGGCAGCAGGGCTGATCCCGGCCGATTTTCGTGAAAACGATCTGCCACAGCTGGATGTCGCGGGCGCGGAAGCAGCCTGCGCAGGACTGCAGATAGTATTCCCACATGCGCCCGAACCGTTGGCCGTACCGCTGTTGGAGATCCGGCCAGGCGTCGCGGAATTTCCTGAGCCAACACAGGAGCGTCCGGTCGTAATCCGGGCCGAAGTTGTGCAGGTCTTCCACGGTGAACCATTTCTCCGCGGCCCGGGAAATCTGGGCTATGCTCGGCAGGACGCCGTTGGGGAAGATGTATTTGGAGATCCAGGGGTCGATGTCCGGGCTGGTCGCGTTGCTGCCGATGGTGTGGAGCAGGAACAGGCCGTCCGGCGCAAGGCAGCGTGCGGCGGTCTCCATGAAGGTCCTGTAGTTCTTGTACCCGACGTGTTCGAACATGCCCACGGACACGATCTTGTCGTAGCTCCCGTGGAGCAGCCTGTAGTCGGCTTCACTGATTTCCACGGGCAGCCCCTTGCAGAATTCCCTGGCAAAGTCGATCTGCCGGCGGGAGATGTTCACGCCCGTCACGGTGCAGCCGTAGTTCTCGGCGGCGAATCGGGCCAGCCCGCCCCAGCCGCAGCCGATGTCCAGCAGGGTCTCGCCCGGTTTGAGCTCCAGTTTTTCACAGATCAGGCGCATTTTGGACTGCTGGGCCGTTTCCAGGTCCCGGGAGACCTGGTCTGCGGTCAGTTGAAGCGGGTCCGGTTCGCAGGCCATCCCCTTGAAATAGGCGCAGCTGTATTGGAGGTATGAGTCGAGGAATGCCTGGAAGAGGTCGTTGCCCAGGTCGTAATGCCGTCTGGCCACGATCCGGGCGCGCGACAGGCTTTGCAGGTTGACGAGCAGGGTCGGCACGAGGCGCACGATGAGCCGCCAGCAGCCCCGGACCCGGTCTGCCGTGCCGCTTTTGAGCACCCGGCATATGAGTTCGTCCACCCGTTCGCAGTCCCACCAGCCGAGCATGTAGCCCTCGCCGAGTCCCAGGTTTTTCTTGAGCAACACCTCGCGGAAGAGGCGATCGTCCTTGACGCGCAGGTCCCAGGGGGCCCCGCCGTCAACCTGGACACCGGCCTCGGCCAGCAGATTGGCAAGGAACTGTCTGCTTGTATCCATGTTGCGACCTCCTGTAACCGGCAGGCCGACCGGCACTGCCGGGCTGATCGATAGGTTTGTGGAAACCGTACCACCGGAACAGGCCCGATTCAAGCCGGGGTGGGAAAAAGGTCCAAGGAAGGAGAAAAACTCATGATTCCGGTGGATTCCCGGAGCCAGAAAAGGAGCTCCGGGAGGGGAGCCGCAGCTCCCGCTCCCGGATCATGGGGTAGGTATGCATGGTTGATAGGGAACGGTTAAAATCGCTCGAAGTCGTCTCCGGCTTCGTCGAAATCCTCGGATATCCCGGTTTTTCCGGGCAGAGCCCTGGGCCTTTCGGCCATGACCCGCATCGTGCCGGAGTGACCGGTTCCGCCGATCTTGAAGAACGCCATGGTCGCCTGCATGCTCTGGGACTGGCCAGACAGCTCTTCGGAAGTGGAGGCCATTTCCTCCGAGGCGGACGCGTTCTGCTGGATGACGTCGTCCAGCTGTTGGATGGCGGTGTTGATCTGGTTTGCCCCGGCGTCCTGCTCGTTGGATGATTCGGCGATTTCCTGCACCAGTTCGGCAGTCTTTTGAATATCCGGTATGATCTGGTCCAACATTTTTCCCGCGTTTTCGGCCACTTCGACGCTTGAAGACGAGAGCTCGCTGATCTCTGCCGCTGCGGTCCCGGATCTTTCGGCCAGTTTCCTGACCTCGGCCGCCACCACGGCGAAGCCCTTGCCGTGCTCTCCGGCGCGGGCCGCTTCAATGGCCGCGTTCAGGGCGAGCAGGTTGGTCTGCCGGGCGATTTCCTCGATGATGGAGATTTTCTCCGCAATGTCCTTCATGGCCTGGACGGTCATGGTCACGGCCTCTCCGCCCTTGCGGGCATCGTCGGCGGCCTTGCGGGAAATCCCTTCGGTCTGCCGGGCGTTCTGGGCATTCTGGCTGATGCTTGCGCCCATTTCTTCCATGGACGAGGAAACCTCCTCTATGGAGGCGGCCTGCTCGGTGGCGCCCTGTGACAGGGCCTGGGAGGACGCGGACAGCTCTTCGCTTCCGGCGGCCACATTGTCGGAGGCGGATTGGACCGATTCCACGATGGCGCGCAACTTGTCGACCATGTCGTTCAGGGCCGTCGCCAGCACGCCGATTTCGTCCTTCTGGTCGACGTCGAGGTGTTCGCTGAAGTCGCCCTCGGCCAACCGTTGGGCAAAGGTCACGCCCTTGCGCACCGGTTTGGTGATCCCGGCAGTGAGGACCACGCCCAGGACGACGGCCAGGATCGCGCCCACGACGATGCCGGTGACGGCGATTATCGAGCCCGACGTCACGTCGTTGTGGGCCTGGGCCAGGGAGTTCTCGGATTCCCGCTGGTTGAGGGAGATGAGTTCGTCGACAATCCCCATGGTCCTTTCCTGTTCGGCCATGGATTTCGTGGTCATGGTGATTTCCATGTCATGCAGGACCTTGGCGGAAATCTCCGCCTGCTCGTCCAGCTTCGCGAACAGGGTGAATACCTCTTCGGCGGCGGGGAGCATCTGTTTCTGGTAGAGGTCCATTGCCTTGCCGAATTCGCTGTTCGCCGCCGCCGCCTTGATTTTGGCGACCGTTGCATGGAATGTGTCGTGCGGCTCCTTGATTTCCTCCATCAATGCCCGGATTTCGGGATTTGAAGTCGAATATGACTCCATCCAGTGGCCGAATCTGCATGCGGTGGGGTCTTCCCCACCCTCGAACGGTCGGTCGTCAAGGAGCAGCACGCCGATCTTGGAGGCGAGCATGTGGTGGTCGCTGATGAACATCCACAGCCGTTTCTGGTACTGGTCCGGGTTGAGGATATCCAGCTTGATGAGCTCTTTCGATTTTTCCGTGGCTTCGTCGTTGTATCCCGCCCATTTCGTCACACCGGCAAGGAATCGCTGGATGATTTCCTCCTCCTCGTCCGAGTGGGGCAGGTTGCTGTACGCATCGAAGTGCTTCTTGTACAACTGTCGGCTTTCGTCCACGGTCAGGAACTGTTGTTTCCTGTCTTCCAGCGTGGTGTATGGCGACATCATGGCAGCGAGGGAAATCATGACCTCGTTGATGTACGATTCAGCCTGAAGCAGATTCACCATCTTCGGCATGTCCTCGTTTCCCAGCATTTCCGCGTGGCCGGCCATTTTGGAAAGTTGGATGTAGCCAACTCCGCCGACGAGCAGGGTGATGAGCGCGGTTGCGATGAATCCGCCGATCAGTTTGATGCCCAGTTTGATGTCCTTCATGTTCCCTCCATGCAAAACTTCTATCTTCCGACACTGTTCAACAAATTGAGAAGTCGGGCCATTATTTTTTGAGAAGGGATGGGGACGTCAAAAAAGAGGCGGGGGGACCGGCATGAGGAAAGAGGTCGGCCAGAGCGGTCTGGCGCAAGCCGGAGGGCATGAAAAAGCGGCAGCTGCTTCAGCAACTGCCGCTTTTTGTTTTCGTGGCGTCCCCAAGGGGATTTGAACCCCTGTTAACGGCGTGAAAGGCCGTAAACAATCAACCGGAAGGTTGCTTACCTACATTATTTCAATTGTTTAAAATCGCCATATTCGCCACTAAAACCATTGTTGCCGCTGAGTATGACACTTGGGTGACACGTGGGTGCGTCAGGTTTGAACTAGCCGATAGGTGGGGAGTGAGGAGCCTGTCTCGGTGTGGTTCTGAGGGCGGATCTCACGGAGAATGATTGTTGGAGCTGCTGCTTTTGGCTTGTCTACCCTTGCTTCCTGCTAGGCTTCTGCCTTTGGCAGATTGACGTAAATGGTTGTCATCCCGGGCTCGGAGCAATCTAATTCAATGCTCCCGTTTTGGGCTTTGACCATCAGCATGGCTGAGTATGTCCCAAGGCCTGTTCCGAACTTCTTGCCCGCAGTTACCATTTTGTTGAAAAAAGTATCCCGGATGCTTTCCGGCACTTCGCCATGATTGCGGATTGAAACGGTGCAATAGTCGTTTCGACTGAGAGTTATTGAAATTTGCTTTCCGTTCGGGGAGGCTTCGATAGCGTTGGTAATCAGATTCATGAAGGTGCTGAAGAGAAGAAACTCATCTCCACAAACAAGGAATACATCGTTTCGTTGATCGCCAGCATCCATGCAATTGATTGAAATATCTTGGTTTGAGTTTGTAATGACTCGTTGAATCCGTTCGATTACTGTGGAAATAACCTTGCGAAGGTTTACTGAGGTGAATTTTTTTTCATACGCTCCTTGCTCTATCCGATAAATCGTCAGGCTTGAGTCCAATATCTCAAGCATCTTTTTCCCACTATCACGTATGAGAGTCACAATTTCCTTCTGGTTTTCATCCAAGTTGGCGTCATCTAGAATCGCTTCAGGGAGCAGGACCGACGCCGAGATGGCTCCTCTGAGGTCGTGCTGAATAATTCTATCAATTAATTCTTTAGTATCAAGTTCTTCATGTAGTTTTTCCATTTCGTTCGTCAGAGCTGAAATGGCATATCTGGCATCGCTCAAGGCTGTCTTGACCGTCGATAATTCTTCTTCAGAGAGCCGTTGTTTACTTTCGGATGACCTGATTCGGTCGAGTGACTCCTTTTGACTTGCCTCGAGTACTGCTGAAGCCTGCTCAGCTTTGATCAGTTTCGAGTGCAATTCCAATCTCTCGGCGTCGTTGTTCGCCATCGTATTTTGCTGTTCCGCCCAGTTACTGTCCTGCCTTGGCGTGACGGGTGCAGCTTTTCTTGCCCGTTTTCCCAAAACGGCAACCAATCCAATGATGACGCCGACAAGCATGGTGACCAGAAGCATTATCGAACGTGATGTTGAAATCGTCCAAAACAGAAATGATATCTGGGTCTGTTCAATGTTTTGCAGAATGAACAACAAGCATAATAATACGAGCGCAATGGAAACGGCCAGGTGGGCCTTTCCCCGAAACGCTGTGAACTTGCTTCCCATCAACGATCTCCTTGGTTGATACGGAGTGGATGCTAAGATTTTTTCTTTTTTTTGGGAGAGAATTGGCCACACCAATCAGTTTTTGCCACTCTTGGCCAGATGGCCATGGCTGACTCCGAGACCATAGAGACCGTGGGGGGGGAGAATCTGCATGTTCCATCTTCTTTATAGGCAGTTTGAACCGAGAGATAGTAACGACAGTTTTCACATGATTCTTCCATCGGATATCTCCTGGTAAAGATGTCGAATTCGGTTACCAACGGTTTCAATCTTGAATTTTCAAATTTCGCCGTCGGGTTATCATGCAATTGCCTACAATGAATATACAAGTCATATTGCTCAGCGCCATCTCCATATGAGAGTCGCACCCGATGGCATGAAGGAGGCGTCCGGCCCTGCCCCCCCTGCTGCCTCACACGCCCATGATACGCTGGGACACCCGGGCAAAATGCAAGCCCTGAATCGCCATTTCAACCACGGCGGAGAGGGCTTTGGGCTTGGTCAACAGTGTTTTTAGCACCAGCTTCCAGTAGAGGATGCGGGCTGGTGAGGCGAACCCGACAGCCCACATGCTTTTCAAGAAAGCCTGAACATCCGTCCGCACCATTTTCCCCCGTGCCGTGGGCGCGTAGGAAGAGAGAAACGTGCTGATCCGGTCATAATATTTCCTTGGAGAGTAAAGCTCACCCACGAGTTTCTTGTATCCATCCAGCAGGGTTTCGCATCCCATGCGGGGATCGAAGTTCAGGCAGGCGTCGGTATTCTCTCCGCTCAATTCGCCAAGCAGTCTCCCTTCGGATTTGAGCCGAGCCCATAATCTCGTATGCGGCATCGCATTGAGAACCCCGATCATGGCCGTCACGACACCGATCTCCTGAATGAATCTGAATTGCTGCCCGAAAATCGACGAGGTGTCGTTGTCGAACCCCACGATGAAACCACCCATCACCTGCATGCCGTGTTGGTGAATATTCCTGATCGCCGAGCTGAAATCGGCGGTTACGTTCTGTTTTTTCCCGCACTCAACTAGGCTCTCCGTGGAAGGCGTTTCAATGCCGATGAACACCTTGTGGAAGTTCGCCGCGCTCATCATCTCCATGAGTTCATTGTCCTGTGCCAGATTCACGCTGGCCTCGGTCATGAGCTTGAAGGGGTAATGGTGCAGCCTCTGCCATTCGGCGAGCCTGGGCAGAAACTCCTTCACCCGGACTATGTTCCCGATAAAGTTGTCGTCCACGATAAAGACGGACTCCCTCCACCCGGCATCATACAGACTTTGAATTTCCCGCATCATCTGATCGGGATTTTTGACGCGAGGGCGACGTCCGTTCATGGCCACAATGTCGCAAAACTCGCAATCAAAAGGGCAGCCTCTGGAATACTGCACCGACATGGAGATATAATCCTTCATTCTCAGCAGGTTCCACGCCGGAAGGGGGGTGATGTCCAAATCGGGGTGTTCGGAGGACGTATAGTGCTTCTTGGCTACTCCTCGTTCGAAGTCCCGCAGAAATTCTGGCATGACGGTTTCCGATTCACCGATGATGAAATGATCCACATCGGGAAATTGCTCGAGATGCGACCTGAAGGCTGGTCCTCCCGCGATCACGGTTTTTCCGGCTTCCCTGGCGCGTTTCATGATATTCCTCGCGCTGGGAAGTTGCACCAACATGGCGCTGACCATGACAACGTCCGCCCATTCGAGGTCGGCGTTTTCCAGAGGGGCGATATTCGTATCAACCAGTTTTTTTTCCCATTCCACGGGAAGCATGGCGGCCACAGTGAGCAAACCGAGCGGGGGGAAAGCCGCCTTTTTTGATACAAAGGACAGTATGCTTTTGAAACTCCAGAATGTATCGGGATAGGCAGGGTAGACCAAAAGAGCGTTCATAATTTTCACCTCATATGCATAGTACTCCGATCATGGGAATCCACAATTCAAATCGTGTTATTTTTTGGTGAAACAGAAATGGGTCCACCTTGCTTCTCACCACATGGTAAAACGTGACAGCTTATAATCCCTTGAGCTCGAGTCGATCCCGCCATCCCTCTCGCCGTTGCCTGCGCGGATAACGACGCAAGTAAAGCCGTCGAGGCAAGGCCGACCGGCTCGCCGGTCGCCCGAAGGGCTTGGCCTTGCCCCGGCGGCTGCTTGCGTCACGCTCGCAGGGGAAATCGGCGTGAGGGAGAGAAACCCTGCCGTCGGACCTTGCGCGGCGATTTCTCGGAGTGATAGGACAGGGCATAACCAGTCAGGTTGAGGAACCAGAAGGAGGTAAGAATCGCGTTCAGGCGCGTTCATAAGTTTTGACGACAGTCTAAACTGATGAACGCTTAAATCGGCACCAACATGCCGGAACACCAAACACTTCGCTGCCGTTCATTTCCAAACGGCACACTTTCACATCCAAACGCCAGGCTGAAACACAGCACCCCCGCCGGACAAACGACAGGTATCTAGAAATCTGCCGTTGTCGAAATTCCCCCATGGCCACCGCTTTTTGCGCAGGACGAACGAGCCTGCGTGGTGGCACCCCTTATTGAATGGATTCTCAGGATTTTTCCTTCTGTGGGAAACGGACATTGATTTGTCCCGTGTCGGTTGTTGTGTGGCGCATTCGCGCCATAGGCGGACCCGTGGGTTCGCTTTGTCCCGGGGCACTGCCCCGAACTTCAGGAAGGAGATTCAATATGAAATCCATCAGTCTGGTACTGGGCGCGAACAGGGCAACCTTGTCCGGCCCGCGCTCGAAACAACACAGAATCCGGCAGAACGCCAAAGCCTTCGCAAGCCGGTTGCGTGAAGCCGGGTTTGGGGTCCGCAAATGGACCAACATTTCCAACAAGCATTTTGCGGCTGTGGCCGACAAAATGAAAGAACAGGGCGTGGGTGACGGGCGTATCGCCGAAATCTTTTCGGCAGCCCGTCACCTGTGCGAAGCATATGGCAACACCCGCATCAGTCCGACCAATGACGTGTTCGGCGTGAAGCGCGGGACCATTGCCAACGCCAACAGCAAGGCGGTTGCCCCTGAATTCGTCTTGGGGGCAATCGCCAAATTGGAAGCCGAATCGTCATACGAGCACGGTCCCCGGTGCGCCGCCCAGATCCGGCTTCAATACGAACTGGGGCTCCGACGCGAAGAATCGGCAAAAGTCGATCTGATCAACGATTGGGACAAGGAAGGCCGCACTCTTCGCATCCAGTATGGCCCGAAGGGTGGACGCCCCCGGACGCTGCACAATCTGTCCGATCGGCAGCAGGAAGCTCTTGAGCGAGCTCTACCATACGTCAGTCAATCCGACAGGCCGGGGATTCATAACCTCATGCCGAGCGGGATGGGCGACAAATGGCAGGAAAAGCTGTCCTACGCGGCCAGGCTTTGCGGCTTCACCAAGAAGGAAAGCGGGTGGACGCTGCACAGCAATCGTCATGAACGGTTCCACCATATGTACGTCGAGCACACGGGCTTTCAGCCGCCCAACCAGCACGATTCCGTGGAAGCCTTCCAGAAAGCCGCGCGGGACACGGCTGGGAACGAATGGCCTCGGCTCGACGCCGAAGCCCGTGACGACATCGAGGTCACTGCCGGTCATTCCCCCGGCCGCCGGGATGTGTCCGACGCCTATCTTGGCAGCTCCCGTTAGAAGAAGCCCCGCCCTTTCCGGCGGGGTTTCCCTTATTGGGCATGAGGTTGCCTGGAGATGAATCGCTCAGGCGATTCATCTCCAGGCAACCGTCCTCCCGCCCGTCGGCTTGTGGCCGATGGGCGGGAGGACGGTTGCCCCCTGATGAGCGACTCATCGAAAAGTGAAAATACCCTATCCCGATTCCTTGAGTTCAAAGGTGCCGGTGTGATCAGACTGAAGGGTTGGCTGGGAGTCCCGCTGCGGGACAGGTGTTTAACCCTTTGGTTTAGGTCGCATGTCGAACGCATTGAAGGTCAAGGATGTCGCCCGAATCCTGAATTGTTCGGAAAGCCTGGTCAGAACTCCGGCCATGCTTGCCGCGCTGGGGGCTTTTCGGATCGGAAAACGGGGCATCCGATTTCACCATGATCTGCTCGAGGCGTATATCGCCAGGGGCCAGATCGGCCATGCAGAAAAGACGCCAGTCACGGACGAAGGCGGAAGCCGGTCCAATTTGACGGATCGTCATGGCATTTGGTAACTTCAATAATGGTAAGCGACCTTCCCTGCAGGAGAAAATATGCCCTACAAGGAAGGAAAACGGTGGAGGGGCGTGGTGCGTTTCACCCCGACACATGGTCCGATCATCAGGCGCACGAAGTTCTTTGAAACCAAGAGACAGGCAGAGGACTGGGAAGGCGAAACCGTCAAGGCATTCAAGGTGGCCGATCAGAGAAACCCTGCCAAGGCCGATGTGATTGGCCGGGCTCTGACCGTGACGGAATGGGCGAATCGTTACCTCGATCACGTCGAGGACACGATGTGCCGGAAGACCTACAACGAAAAGCGGTTGGCTTTCCAGCGACTGGGGTCTTTCCTCAGGGACGACCGGTCGCTGGTCGGGCGAATCAGCCTTCACGTGGCTCTGGAGCATCTGGCCATGGTCTCCAGGACGGTAACCGGGAATTCGGCGAACAAGGATCGCAAGAATCTCGCCGCCGCCTGGGTGTGGGGAATCAAGTACCTCAATCTGGACAGGGACAATCCCTTCCAGCATGTGGACAGGTTCCCCGAGGATCGCCACCCGCGCTACGTCCCGCCGTTGGGCGACTTCCGCAAGGTGGTGGACCTGGCTGGACCTCGTCGTAGGCAACTGCTGTTGCTGGCCTTCCATACCGCGCCGCGCAGGAGCGAGCTTTGGAAGCTCAAGTGGAGCGAGGTCGACTTCGGTTCCGGACTTGTCGGCTACTGGACACGGAAGCGGCGAAGCGGAAACGCGGAATTCGACGAACTCCCCATGTCCGCAGGGCTTCGCGCCAAGCTGGCCGAATGGAAGCTGGTGTCCGGCTCCGAGGACCTGGTCTTTGGCAGTCGGTTCAACGGCCTTCTGGACCCGAACAATCGGTGGCTGAAGCGGTTGTGCGCCGAAGCCGGGGTGAAGCCGTTCGGCTTTCATGGCATCCGTCACCTGGCGGCCCGAGTGGCTATCGACAACGGTGCGACCATCATGGAAGTGAAGCACCTGCTCAGGCACAAGTCCATCGCCACGACCCAGCGCTACATCCTCCGGACGAAGAAGACCACCGGTGCCGTGGATGCCCTGGACGCGGCCTTGGCCGATGCGGTCAGAGGCCGAGCCCGGAAAAATGACACTTGCGGGTGACACGTGAAAAGGAAAAGGCCTTACGCGGTGTGCGTAAGGCCTTTGATTTCCTTGGCGTCCCCAAGGGGATTTGAACCCCTGTTAACGGCGTGAAAGGCCGCCGTCCTGGACCAGGCTAGACGATGGGGACGCAATTTGGCTGGGCTGCAAGGACTCGAACCTTGATTAACGGAGCCAGAACCCGTCGTCCTGCCAATTGAACGACAGCCCAGCAGCGAGAAGTTGATTTAAGGGCTGGCCCCTGGAATGTCAACTTCTTTTTTGCGCTATTTAGACAGCTTTGGCGAGCTGACGGGTGCGCTTTTTCAGCTTGTTGATCTTGCGGCGCAGGTAGTCGCGCTTGGCGCGGTCCTGAAGGGCTTCCTTTTCGACGCGCATGGCGCGGATCTGACGCTTGATCTCGGCGATCTGCTTCTTGTAGGGAGAGACCTGCTGCTCTTCGACGATGCCGAAGACGTCCTTGATGGACTGGACCAGCTCGGCCTTGTCCCTGCCGGAAGCGCCGGTGATCATGGGGAGCTTTTCGATGCACAGGGTGCGCAGCTCTTTGGTGGTCATCTTTTCCAGCGGCTTGGTCAGGCCAAGCTCGTCAAAGGCAATTTCTTTCACTTCTTCACTCATGGTGTACTCCTTAAAATGTGGATTGAGGAAGGATGGACTACTCGTCGTCGAACACCCTCTGGTACGCCCGGTAACATCTCCCCACGGGGGAGTCGGGGTCCAGTTCCTCGTTTAAATCGCCTAATTTCTTAGGCTTTTTAAGTTTCCTCGGAGGCTCTGGAGCCTCCGGCCGGATTGCTCCGTCCAAAGGAACTCTGCCGTTTAGCAGCTCGAATACTATTTTGTCAAAGACTTCTTCGCTCAGAAAAGCGTTGATTTTCTGGAGCAGCATGGGGGCCAGATATTGGGCCTCCTGCATGACGATGGGGTCGTCGGCGGCCAGGATGATCGTTGTTCGCCTGTGGCCCAGGGGGCGGGCGAACTGCGCCATGTCGCCCATGATGTCGTCCCAGGCGCGCCACAGCCTGACCAGGGCGAAGCCGCCCGTGGTGTCCAGCCTGTCGAGGAATCGGGGCAGGGCCTTGCCCACCTTTTTGGTTGTGTTGGCGCGACCGGGTTTGTTGTATGCGCGGAAGTAGCGGGTCATGTTACAGCCGGTCTCCCTTCGGGGTCAGCCTGATGGTGACGATGGACGGCGTGAGCACGTATGCCTCGCCGGACCGCTCCTGCTCGTCCACTTCCCTGGCGGTCTCCTTGGCCACGCCCTCGGCCCCGCCGCCTCTGATGATGCCGGAGATGACGCCGTCGCGCAGGGCCCTGTCGGGCTTGAATTGCCGCTTGAGGATGATCTCTTCCTGCTCGTACCCCTCCTTGACGATGGTCAGCAGGTGGTCGCCCTGTTTGTCCGCCCGCACCGCGCAGGGGCTGGTGCATTGTTTTTCGCCGTCCAGGTAGATGGCGGCCCCGATGGGGTCGGTGGACACGGGAATCTTCTGCTTGGGCACGCCGCAGGCGGCCAGGGCGAGCAGGCAGGCGACGGCGAGCAGGGGGGCGACTGGTCGGGACATGAATGCTCCTTACATGCAGTTGCGGGCGCGGTAGTTGACGATGATGGCCGGGCAGCCGGGCGAAAGGGCCACCTGGATGGGGGTGGACCCGACCGACGGCTTGGCCTCGTCCTCGCTGGATGAATACTGGGCCATGACCACCACGTCGGCCTTCTCGAACCTGGCCTGCTTGAGTATCTCGACATAGGGGATGCCCTCCCAGCAGTGGAAGGCGTGGCTGACGCCCGCGAGGGCCTTGGTGTAGCGCCGGGCCATCCGCTCCTTGGCCTTGTCGATGAACACGTTCATCGCCTGCATGTAGTACTTGGGGTTGGGCGAGGTCTGGCCCACGTCCAGCACATGGAAGATGTCCAGGTGGGCGTCGTTGGCCCGGGCCAGCTGGATGGCGTAACACAGGGCGGAGTCGGACGGCGTCGAGAAGTCCGTGGCCATGAGGACGCGCTTGATCTCGGCATCGGCGGGGATTTCGCTGGTCACCACCATGACCGGGCAGAACACGTTGGCGCATACCTTGCGGATGGTGGTGTCCACCACGCCCCACATGCGGTCCGGACGGTCCATGGCCGCGGTGTGGTGCCCCATGATGATGAGGTCGACGGACTCGGCGTGGATGATCTTGAGCAGCTCCTTGTGGGGAGTGCCCGTGGCCACCCGGATGGAGTGGTTGGGGATGTCCTTCAGGCCCTCGGCAAAGAACTCGGCGATCTTCTTCCGGGCCGAGGCGACGAGTTCGTCGCTGGAAATAGTTTCGTCAAAGGAGCACCAGGGGTCCCTGCCGATGGGCAGGGCATGGAAGAGGATCAGTTCGGCGCCGCGCTTTCGGGCCAGGTCGAATGCCGTCTTGGGCGCGGTCTGCACGTCTATCAGCGGGGTCACTGCCAGGAGTATCTTCTTGAACATGTGCGTTTCCTCCGTCTGGGCCGGTATATGAGGTCAGTTCGCCGCCAACCGGCTGGCGGCTTTCCACTGCTACTATTGCAATTTCAGATGAGCAGGGCAAGCAATATCAAAAGGGCGGCTGCGGCGCAAAAGGAGGCGGCTTCCCGGCTGCCGGCGTTGTTCAGGCTGCTGCATCCCGGGGCGAAATCGACAAGCGTGTGGGAAAAAGCGTCTTGACCGTGCCCCGCATCTTCATGTAGGAAGGGTTTATTCCTTATATCAAGATATCCTGATATAGGACGAAATAGATGGAAATAATAAAATATTGTAAGGCGTTAGCCGACGAAACCCGAGCCCGGCTGGTCAATGTTCTTCTTGAATACGAGTTGAACGTGGGCGAGATCGTGCAGGTCATGGCCATGGGCCAGTCGCGCATTTCGCGGCACCTCAAGATCCTGTCGGAATCCGGGCTGGTGGAGGTCAGGCGCGACGGGCTTTGGGCGTTCTACCGGGCCAGCGAGGAAGGGCCCGGCCGGACGTTCCTGGACGGCGTGCGCTCGCTGTTGTCCGAGGAGACCGACGCCTTGCGCGACCGCAACCGGGCCGAAAAGGTCATCCGGGAGCGGACTGCGGCCACCCGCAAGTTCTTCGACGACATCGCGCCGGAATGGGACCGCATGACCGCCGAGGTCCTGGGCGACCTCGACCTTGGACGCGAGATCCGCAAGCGGCTGCCCCGTTGCACCTGCGCGGCGGACATCGGCTGCGGCCCCGGCGATATGCTGGAGATTCTTTCCAAGACCGCCGAGACCGTCATCGGCGTGGACAACTCGCCCAGGATGCTTGAGCTGGCCGAGGAGCGGTTCTCCGGCGACGGCCGGATGAGCCTGCGCATCGGCGACCTGACGCACCTGCCCCTGCGCGACTGGGAGGCGGACTGCACGGTCATCTCCCTGGTCCTGCACCATCTGCCCCGCCCCCTGGACGCGCTCATCGAGGCGGGCCGCGTGCTCAAGATCGGCGGAAGGCTGATCATCGCCGAGTTCGACCAGCACGAGAACGAGCTCATGCGCAGCGAGTACGGCGACCGGCGGTTGGGCATCCCGCGCGAGAAGATGAGCGCATGGCTGGAACAGGCCCGGTTCGAAGTCCGGTCCGTCACGGAATTTTCCGTCAACATGGGCCTTGTCGTCGTTTTGTACGAGGCCGAGAAAAAATAAGAATATCACCTTAGAATCGGAGGAAATATGTCCAAGAATGTCCTGCCCGTCGACCCGACTTGCGAGAACAAGGTCGCTGATCCGTCCCAGGCCGAATGGGGCCGCATGGAAATGCAGTTGTCCGAGCGCGAGATGCCGGGCCTGATGTCCATCATCGAGAAATACGGCAAGGATAAACCCCTCAAGGGGTTGAAGGTCATGGGCTCTCTGCACATGACCATCCAGACCGCCATGCTCATCCAGACCCTCTATGAGCTGGGTGCCGACATCCGCTGGGCGTCCTGCAACATCTTTTCCACCCAGGACCACGCCGCAGCCGCCATCGCCGAGTCCGGCATGGCCAAGGTGTTCGCCTGGAAGGGCGAGACCCTGGAAGAGTACTGGTGGTGCACCGAGCAGGCCCTGACCTGGCCCGACGGCTCCGGCCCGGACCTGATCGTGGACGACGGCGGCGACGCCACCCTGCTCATCCACCAGGGCGTCAAGGTCGAGAAGGACCCGTCCCTGTGCGACAAGGAATACGACGTCCACGAGTTCCAGCTGATCATGGACCGGCTGGCCGCGTCCGTGAAGGCCAACCCGACCAAGTGGACCGAGATCGCCAAGAAGGTGCGCGGCGTGTCCGAGGAGACCACCACCGGCGTGCATCGCCTCTATGAGATGCAGCGCGCAGGCGAGTTGCTCTTCCCGGCCATCAACGTCAACGATTCCGTGACCAAGTCCAAGTTCGACAACCTGTACGGCTGCCGCGAGTCCCTGGCCGACGGCATCAAGCGCGCCACCGACGTCATGGTGGCGGGCAAGATCGCGGTCGTGGTCGGTTACGGCGATGTGGGCAAGGGCTGCGCCCAGTCCATGCGCGGCTTCGGCGCCCGTGTCCTGGTTACCGAGATCGATCCCATCTGCGCGCTTCAGGCCGCCATGGAAGGCTTCGAGGTCACCACTATGGACGACGCCGCCTCCCGCGGCGACATCTTCGTCACCTGCACCGGCAACTACCACGTGGTCACCGGCGAGCACATGGAGCAGATGAAGGACGAGGCCATCCTGTGCAACATCGGCCACTTCGACTCCGAGATCGAGATGATCTACCTGGAGAAGAACCCCAAGTGCGTGCGCAAGCAGGTCAAGCCCCAGGTGGACAAGTGGACCCTGGAATCCGGTCGTTCCATCATCATCCTGGCCGAAGGCCGTCTGGTGAACCTCGGCTGCGCCACCGGCCACCCGAGCTTCGTCATGTCCAACTCCTTCACCAACCAGGTGCTGGCCCAGCTCGACCTGGCCAAGAACGACTACGACCCCAAGGTCATGATCCTGCCCAAGAAGCTGGACGAGGAAGTGGCCCGGCTGCATCTCGCCCGCCTCGGCGTGAAGCTGGAAAAGCTGACCAAGGCCCAGGCCGACTACATCGGCGTGGACGTGGAAGGCCCCTTCAAGCCCGACCACTACCGCTACTAGCAACCGGCGGTATATCAAGCATTAAGAAATAATCGGATTCGTCCGAAAAAGAGGGGAGCCAAACGGCTCCCTTTTTTGTTACGGGAAAACGAATGCCTATGTCGAATGTGAAACCACTGCTCCTGGGTCCGGCCGCGTTGCTGCTGGCGGTACTCGTCTGCGTGCCCGCCCTGGGCGCGCCCGTGGACGGCGTGGAGGTGACCGTGCGCAACCATGAGGGGAGCTTCGTGGGCGCCAATCTCATCGACAACGACCCGGAGACGGCGTGGGTCGGCGGCGGCACGGGCGTGGGGCCGGGCAAGTGGATCGAGTTCACCTTCCCGGCCGATGTCCGGCTGGATTCCCTCAGGGTGGCCAACGGCCACCAGGGCAAGGGACGGTTCGACAAGTTCCGGCGTTTGACCAGGGGGGTCATTCTCTATCCCGACGAGACCCGCCAGAAGTTCACCCTCAAGCCCGTGTCCGGAGTGCAGACCATCCGGCTGGAGCCCAAGACGGTCAGGACCTTCCGGGTGATCATTACCGGCGTGGCCCCGGCTGCCGGGGACGAGGCCATGGGCAAGGCCAAGGTGGCCGTTTCCGAGATGACCGTGTTCGGCGAGATCGTCGGCGCGGCGGGAGCGGGAGCCGCCGGGGAAGCGAACCTGCCCGCAGAGGTGGAGACCGCTGCCGGGAAGCCGGACCCTGTGGCCCAGGCCACGCCGAAGCCGAAGGGCGAGAAGGTGCCCGGGCCCATTGCCAAGGCAAAGCCCGCAGTCAAACCGAAACCGGCAGCCAAGGCGGAGGCCGGTCGGACCGAACCTGCGGAGGCCGGGGAAACGGCCCCGAAGAAAGCCGCGCCGGTCGATAAGGCGGAACCTGTCAAGCCCGCGTCGAAGCCGGCGGCAAAGACCCCGCCCAAAAAAATTGCGGCCAAAAAAATTGCGGCCGAAAAGCCCGTGTCCAAAAAGTCTGCTGCCAAGCCCAAGCCCAAGGCCAAGGCCGGGAACACGGCGGCAGGGTCCGTCGCCTACCTGCGGCCGGTCACGGAAGTCCCTGCGGACAAGCCTTTGCAGGCGGGCGTGATCAGCCCCTGGCTCGACCTGGAACTGGTGGCCGGGATAAAGCGGTTCCTGTCCCATCTGACCACGCTCTCCGACAGTTTTCCCGACGTGCTCGCCTCGGCGATCCGGGAAAAGGAGCGCGGCGCGTTCCTCTCCCTCCAGGCCGAGACCCGGAAGAAGAAGGAGTTCAACAATCACCACATCGCCATGCTTGAACTCATCGGCCTGAATTTCGACAAGCCCGTGGAGTCCGGTGGCGCGGTGTCCACGCTGGTGCACGGTCCCTGCCGGTATTATGTGGGCGACCGGGGATACGAGTTCCAGGTCAATGCCTTGTTCACGCTGGTCAACGAGGGCGGAACGTGGCTGATCAGCGGCGTCAGGGACAAGTGACTTCCTGCGTTCCAACCCCCTCGGCCATACTTTCTATTGATATGTCGACCCCGGTTCGGGCGTCCTGAATTTGCGACCATTTGATGGAAGCGGTCCGGGAAAAGTTGTGCTATGAGTCGGCCATGCGTTTCAGCCTGATGCTTCTCATTCTCGGCTTCGCGGCACTGGCGGCCTGTCCGGCCCAGGCCCTGGACGTGGACGTCAAGGTGTCCAGCCAGAAGGTGGATTTCGGCCTGGAGTACGGGCCGGAGTATCTCCTGGACAACGACCCGACAACGGCCTGGGCCGTGGGCAAGGCGTCCTCGGGTGCGGGGCAGTGGATGGAGTTCTCCTTCGGTCTGCCCGTGAACGTGGTCAAGCTCGGCATTTACAACGGCCATCAGGGCGAAGGCCTGTTCGATCAGTTCCGCCGCATCCGCTCCGGCCGCATCATCTACCCCGACGGCACCGAAACCCGGTTCTGGCTGCGGGACGAGCCAGGCGAGCAGATCGTGGCCTGTCCCATCCAGCCCGTGAAGTCGCTGAGGATCGTGGTGGACGAGGTGTTCCCCAAGTCCGTGCCCGTGGCCCGCAAGAAGCTGGCCGTGTCCGAGGTCAAGTTCTACCTCACGCTCATGAACTCCCAGACCGACGGCGCGGCCATCGATGCCCACAACGCCGATATTTCCGGCCTGCCCCCGGCGGATCTGACCAGCGAGGTCCCCGAGGAGATCAAGGACCTGCTGCGGACCTTCTACGTCCGCCAGACGTCATTGGACGACGATTACTATCTGCTGTTCGCGCACCATGTGCGCGACAAGTTCGACTTCCAGTTCGAGGTGTTCAAGGAAATCCAGCGCCAGCGCGGGACCTTCAAGCGGCTGCGCACGGCCAGGGTGGACCCGGCCGGGCTGCGCTTCGACCTGATCTATCTGGACAGGGACCTGGCCGAGGTCCGGGTCTTCGGCTCCTATAACGTGAAGGTCGAGAACCTGGACAAGAACTTCGAGGATGACTCCGTGTTTGTGCTCATGAAGGGCGGGGAAGGGTGGCGGATACTGGAGTTGGACGAACAGGACTGATCTAATCGAAAGCTATCGATTCCGATAGCTTATATAATCCATACATCAATCAGGTCGTTCTCGTAGAATCCTTCGGATTCGGCGGGGATGCGGGCCAGCCCGTGGGCCTGGACAATGGTCCGCAGCAGTCCCGACTTGCCCAGCACGGGGTGGGCCGCGTCCGGTTTGCCGTCGCGCGTTTCCAGCCGGATGCGGACGTAGTCCTCCCGGCCCGGTTTGGACGGCAGGTTCCGCGAAAGGACTGCCTTGCGCACGGCGCGGCCGGTTTCGGAGAAGGCGTGGCCGTCGCCCTGGAGGTGGCGGACCAGGGGCAGGATGAGCACGTGCATGACCACCAGGGCGGAGGTCACCTGGCCGGGCAGGCCGAGGACGGGCTTGTTCCCGACGCGACCGAGAATGGTTGGCTTGCCGGGGCTGAGGGCCACGCCGTGGGCCAGGATTTCGGCCTTGTCCATGGACTCGATGGCCTGGACCGTGAGGTCGCGCACGCCGATGGAGCTGCCGCCGGAGAGGAGCACCAGGTCGTTTTCATCGATTGCCCGTTCCAGGGCCTCGGACAGGGAGGGCAGAACATCCTTGATGATGCCGTAGCGGGTCGGAACGCCGCCCGCCTGTTCGACCAGGGCGGCCAGGGTCAGGGAGTTGACGTCGCGCACCTGGCCGGGCCGGGGCGTCCCGGTCACTTCGATGAGTTCGTCGCCTGTGGACAGGATGCCCACGCGCGGCCTTCGCGTCAGCTCCACGGACTCGAAGCCCAGGGCGGCGGCCAGTCCGATTTCCTGGGGCCGCATGACAATCCCCTGGGCCAGGGCTGTCCTGCCCTCGCGGGCATCTTCGCCGCGCTGCATGACGTTTTCGCCGGGGGCCGCGCTCTTGCGGATTTCGATGGTGCTGCCCACGGTTTCCTCTTCCATGGCCTGGGTGTGCTCGACCATGACCACGGCGTCGGCGCCTTCGGGCAGGATGCCGCCCGTTGCGATGCGGGCGCACTCGCCGGGCTGCAGGGTGATGTCCGGCAGCCGGTCGATGGGCAGGGAGGCCACGCACTCCAGATACCCTGGATTGGATTCGCCGGCCCCGAACACGTCGCGGGCGTTGACCGCGAACCCGTCCATGCAGGATCGGTCGAGCAGGGGCCAGTCGTGGGACGCCGTCAGTCCTGCGGCCAGGACCCGGTCGCGGGCCAGAGCCAGGTCCACGGTTTCGGCCTCAAGGGAGGCGAACACCTTGAGGCGTTCCACGAACTCCTCGCGGCTGATGATGGTGAAAAATCCGTGATTCATGATGGTATCGGTTCCTGTTCCGATGAGGATACCTATGGCCCGGCCCATGGTTCAAGGGGTGCGCCATTGGTGCCGGTTTGGCACCGGTTATTTCCGGGACCTGACGAAATCCCCGATGGCCTTGTCGCTGGTTGAGACGTGCTCGTCGAGCCATTCGGCCAGGAAAAATGCGACGCCCTCGGGTTTGATGGGGTCGTTCCGCCGGTCGAGATTCCAGAGCATCCGGCAGCGCAGCAGCAGCTGTTCGTGCTGGGTCTTGTGTGCTTCGATGTCCGGGTAGCCGATGGAGCGCATGAAGTCTTCTTCCTCCGTGAAATGCCTGGTTGTGTAGGCTTCCAGGTCCTTGAAGGCCTTTTTCACGGCCTCCTTTCCCTGGCCGGAGAGGAGGGCCGAGTGCAGGGCCTCGGAGATGGCGAAGAGCTGCTTGTGCTGCGCGTCGATGGCGTCCAGCCCGACGCTGAGTCTTTCGGTCCATTGAGGATGCTCCATGCGGTCCCCCTAGTAGACGATTTCGGTGCCGATGCCGGACTTGGTGAACAGTTCGAGCAGGATGCAGTTTTCCACCCGGCCGTCGATGATGGCGGATTTCTCCACCCCGGCCACGGCCTCCAGGCAGCATTTGATCTTGGGGATCATGCCGCCCGTGACCACGCCGGACCGGATGGCTTCAAAGGCCTCCTTGGCGGTCAGCGAGGTGACCAGCTCCCCGTCGGCGTCAAGCAGTCCGGGCACGTCGGTCAGCAGGTACAACCGCTTGGCCTTCAGGGCGGTGGCCACGGCTCCCGCCACCGAGTCGGCGTTGATGTTGTAGGTGACCCCTTCCTCGTCCACGCCCACCGGGGCGATGACCGGGATGAAGCTGTCCCGCATGAGCGATTCCAGCAGCCGGGTGTTGACCGAGGTGACCTCGCCCACCTTGCCCAGGTCGATGATCTCGGGCGGGGCGTTGTCCTTTTCGATGGCCAGCTCCTTGGGCTCGGCAGTGATCAACCGCCCGTCCTTGCCGGACAGCCCCACGGCCTGGCCGCCGTTGAGGTTGATCAGGTTGACGATCTCCTTGTTGACCTTGCCCACCAGGACCATCTCCACCACGTCCATGGTGGCCTCGTCGGTGACCCTGTATCCCTCGCGGAAGTGGGACTCGATGTTCAGGGCGGTCAGCATCTTGCCGATCTGCGGGCCGCCCCCGTGCACGACCACCACGTTGATGCCGATGTATTTGAGCAGGATGACGTTCAGGGCAAAGGCGCGCTTGAGGTCCTCGTCGATCATGGCGTTGCCGCCGTACTTGATGACCAGGGTCTTGCCGAAGAACTCGGTGATGAAGGGCAGGGTCTCGATGATGGACTTGGCCTGCAGCTGGTACCGCTTCATGTCCCGCTTGCTGATGGATTCGTGTTTCATGTGTGCTCCTGGTTTCGGACACCGGGCCCGATGATGGCCGGGATTGTCCTTCAAAGGAGGGTTGAAGTCAATTCCCGATCGGTCGCAGGAGCCGTTGGCGGCAGGTAATTCCGACACTTTTCAGAGTGGAAAGGTATGTTTTTTGGGTTGGAACGGTTGCATTTCGTTGTCCGGACCTGTTAATTGTCCAGTGAGTCCAATAACTCATGACAGGACGGTAGGACGTGAAGATCAGTTTCAACAGAATGGAATGGGCCGGGTCCGTGGGGGATTTGGGTACGCTCCTGCCGCTGGCCTTCGGCATGATCATGATCAACGGGCTGTCCGCCACCGGGCTGTTCCTGACCATCGGGCTGATGTACATCCTGGCCGGTTCCTATTTCCGGGTGCCCATCGCGGTCCAGCCCATGAAGGTGGTGTCCGCCTACGGCATCGCCCTGGCGCTGACGCCCGGCGTGATCACCGGTTCGGGGATGCTCCTGGCGGCCCTGTTGCTCATTCTCGGGGCCACGGGCCTGGTCAACGTGGTGGCCAAGGTGGTCCCCCGGCCCGTCATCAGGGGCGTTCAGCTGGCAACCGGCGTGCTCCTGCTCTCCAAGGGCGCGTCCCTCATCGTGGGCAACAGCCCGTTCCAGGCCATGCGCGGCGGCGTCGAGCCGTATTTGTCCGTCCAGGCCCTGGGCCCGGTGCCCATGTCCGTGGTCACGGGCGTCCTGTTCGGGCTGGTCACCCTGTTCCTGCTCAAGAACCGTCGCTATCCGGCCGGGCTGGTGGTCGTGGTTTGCGGGGCGGCCTTCGGGGCGGCCCTGGGCGCGTGGCGCGAGCTGGCCTCGGCCTCCGTGGGGCTGCACCTGCCCGAAATCCTGCCGTTCGGCCTGCCCACGGGGGTGGACCTGACCTACGGCCTGTTCGCCCTGGTCCTGCCCCAGATTCCCATGACCATGGGCAACGCGGTCATCGCCAGCCGGGACCTGAGCTTCGAATATTTCGGCGAGGAAAGCCGCCGTGTCACGGACCGCGCCCTGTGCATCTCCATGGGGCTGGCCAACGTCTTTTCTTCCCTGGTGGGCGGCATGCCGGTCTGCCACGGCGCGGGCGGGCTGGCCGCGCATTACGCCTTCGGCGCGCGCACCGCCGGGTCCAACATCGTCATCGGCGGGTTTTTCCTGCTCCTGGCCGTGCTGCTGGGGCCGGGGTCCGCAGGTGCGCTGCACCTGCTGCCCATGGGCGTGCTCGGCGTGCTGCTGTTCTTCTCCGGCATCCAGCTGGCCCTGACCATCCAGGACGTGGAGTCCCGCTCCCACCTGTTCGTCATCGTGGTCATGCTCGGCATCACCCTGGCCGCCAACCTGGCCTGGGCGTTCGGCGTTGGCCTCGTCCTGATGCATCTCATGAACAAGGGCCGGATCACGGTCTGATCCCCCGGTGCCGAAGTCCGGAACGCAATAACCCGCTTGTTTTTTTTATCCCGGCAGGTACAATGGTGCTGAGTGAATTTAAAAAATTGAATTTGGAGGAATTTCATGGGCAAGCTCATCAAGGAACAAGAAGAAAAGGGACGCCTGCATATTGACACCCCGCTGATGGGCGAGTCCCTGGTCGGCAAGGCGCTGCTCCGTCGGACCGAGTCGGCCGAATATTTTCGCATGCAGCCGGACGTCAACGTGCTCAAGATCGGGGGGCAGTCCATCATGGACCGGGGGGCCAAAGCCCTGTTCCCCATTCTCGAGGAGCTGGTCAAGGCCAAGGAGAAGCACAAGATCCTTCTCATGTGCGGCGGCGGCACCCGGGCCCGGCACGTGTACAACATCGGCGTCGATCTGGGCATGCCCACCGGCGTCCTGTCCAAGCTCGGCGACAAGGTGTCGGCCCAGAACGCGGAGATGCTGTCCGTGCTCCTGGCCAAGCACGGCGGTGCCATGATCGGCCACGGCGCGCACCTGGAACAGTTGCACATGTACTGCCAGCTCGGCTACATCCCCATCACCACCGGTATCCCGCCCTACGGGTTTTTCGAGCACCCGGCGGAGCTGGGCTCCATTCCGCCCCACCGCACGGACTCGGGCGCGTGCCTCCTGGCCGAAAATATCGGTGCCAAGTCCCTGATCTATCTCAAGGACGAGAAGGGCATGTACGAGAACGATCCCAAGAAGGGCGACCGGAAGACCATGAAGTTCTTCGACAAGATTCACGTGGACGAACTCATCGAGATGGACCTGGAAGACCTCATCGTGGAGCGGCCCGTCCTGACCTTCCTCAAGAACGCCAAGACGCTCAAGTCCTTCCAGATCATCGACGTCCTGCGCCACCCCGAACACCTCCACGCCGCCCTGGAAGGCGAGCATGTGGGCACCATCATCTACAAGGATTAGACGGAATCGACAAAACGCGAAAAAGGCCGGGAGCATGATGCTCCCGGCCTTTTTTGCGTGCGTTGCGCGGCTATTCCTTGCCGCCGCCCTTGCCTTCGCCGTCGCGTTCCAGGAGAACGACCTCGGCACCGGTGGACTTGGCGATTTCATCGAGTTCGCATTTGCGGATGCGCTTGACGTAAATCTTGAGGTCTCCGCCCTGCACACCGACAACGCGGTAACGGGGCTTCTTGTCTCCCTTGTCGGAACGCCGTCTTTCCCTGACAAAAATCTTCATATCGTCCTCCTTGGCTTGAGCCTTGATGGATATTGGTCTATAGTGTTTATATATCCATCAAGCACATAGAGTCAAGAAGGAAATAGTACGATGTCGAAGAAAGTCGGCGGCGAGAAGCGTCAACGGTATATGCAGCCTTCCCTTTTGATGGCCCTGCGCGAGGGGCCGAACTACGGATACCCTTTGATCAGCGCCATCAGCGAGTACGGGTTCTTGAGCGGGGACGCGCCTCCGGGCATGGTCTACCGCCATCTGCGGCAGATGGACGAGGAGGGACTGGTGACCTCGAGTTGGGACAATGAGGGCGACGGCCCGGCAAAGCGGGTCTATTCCATCACCCCGGAGGGCGAGGAAGTGCTGGAGATGTGGATTCAGCACATGGAGCAGCAGCGGGACAGGCTCGACGCCTTTATTGCGTTCTACCGGAGAGGGTAGACGCCGGTTTGTCCCGGCGCGCCTTGTCCTTGTGTTTGCCCCTTTTGGAATGGGCGGGAGCCCAGACGCCGTGTTCCACGTTCCTGACCTGCAGTACGGGTTTGCCGTCCCACAGGGAGGGGCGGATCCAGACCGCGTTTGTCACCACGTCGCCCGGCAGGGGCACCAACGGGTCGCGGTCCACGGAGACCACGGACACGCCGATGTCGTTCAGGTCGTGAACGTGCATGTCGGCGGGGAGGTCCCGCAGCCGTCCGAATTCGATGAACCGTCCGCACCAGCCGAGTCGGGTCAGGCCCACGGCGGCCAGGGCGCCGATGATGCCGTCGTTGGTGCCGCCCAGGCCGTACAACTGAATTGAACGGGCCGTTTCCATGGCCTCTTTCTGGGTCAACCGGTGGCCGGTGGCCTTTTGCCCGAATTCGACCATGGCGGGGACGACGTCGGCTTCTGCGGCCAGGCACAGGCCGGGGTCGCTGCCGGGCGCGCAGTGGGCTTCAAGGTGTTTGACGGCCAGGTCGCGCAGCATGTCGGGGGAGCAGTCGTCGTCCATGTCGATGATTGCGCAGGCCGAGCTGTTGTTGGAGGTGAAGGGTATTTCTTCCAGCCGCGGCAGCTGGTGCCGGACGATGCCCGCCAGGGTGTACCCCTCGGGCAGTTGGCAGCCGAATTCGCGCACCAGCCGTCCGGTCCCCATGGCCGAGTCGTGGTCGTCGGTGTCGTCAAATCCCAGGAAAATACGCATAAACCCCTCCCTTCGTACGGTCCGGAACAATCTCACAGAGGACTTCCGGGTACAAGGGGAAAGTACCTGCCATCAATGTGGCACAGGGGTCAGGCAAGCACGAGGCGGTAGAGCGCCCGCTCGTAGCAGCGGGAGAGAATGACGGCCGTCCCGTGGGTCATGCCCAGGGTGCGCAGCCGGCAATAGAGGTGCAGCGGGTTGAGCCTGTGCTGCAATCGGTTTCGAATACCTGTCATGCCTTTCTTATCGGCGTGGACATTCGGGAGTATTAGGCTCGGGCCGGGTGTTTCGGGTGGCGAACAGGGCCAGACCGAGGAGGGCCGCAGCGCAGGCCAGCCCGCCGAGGAAGACGGCCCCCATGCCGAACAGGGCGTAGATGCCGCCCATGACCAACGGGGCCACGGTCTGGGCCAGGCGCAGGAGCAGCCCGTTGGCGGCCATGAACGCGCCGCGCTGTTCCATGGGCGCCAGCGAGGTCAGCATGGTCATGATGGTCGGGATGTTCAACCCCTGGGCCAGGCCGAAGCAGATCACGGGCGGGATCACCTGCCACATGCCGGGCGCATGCGGCATGAGCAGCATGGCCAGCCCGTAGAGCACGGCCGCTGTGCCCAGCAGCGCCTTTTGCCCGAAACATTCGGCCAGCCTGCCGAGCTGGAACGAGGCCAGGCCGGAGAAGCCCGAGGCCACGAGGAAGATCATGCCGATGGACGCGGGCGAGGCGTGGAATCGGAGGTCGAGCAGCAGCGGCAGGTAGGTGACGATGGGGCCGTAGAGGATGACGAAGGTCAGCAGGGTGGTGGCGAACAGGGAGAGCGCCTGCCGGGTTTTCATCTGGGTCAGCGCGGTGGAGAGATATTGCTTGAAGCTGCCGGAAATCCGGGGTTCCGGCGTGTCCATGGCCGTGGAGATGGCCAGTCCCAGCGGGATGGCCACGAGCGGCAGGAGAAAGGGCCAGTTCCAGCCGAGCAGGGCCAGGAAACCGCCCAGGGCCGGAAAGCCCGCCGTGCCCATGGCCAGGACCGAGGAATTGTAGCCCATGGCCTGGCCGCGTTCGCGGCCTTCGTACAGATCGCCGATCATGGTCCCGTAGAGCACGCCCAGCGGGGCCGCGCCCACGCCCTGGCAGAAGCGGAGGACCAGCAGTTGGGTGACGGATTGGGCGAAGAAGCAGGCGAATCCGAAGCCGCCGAACAGGAACAGGGACGGCACCAGCACCACCTTGCGCCCCAGCCGATCGGCCAGGATGCCCACCAGGGGCGCCAGCAGCACGCCGGGCAGGGTGAAGACCGCGATGGTCAGGCCGATGGTGGCCGGGGTGAAGGACAGCCCCTCCATGATATCCGGCAGGGCCGGGATGATGGAGGACACGCCGAGCACGGCCATCAGGGTTACGCCGAAGATGAATTGCAGATTCTTGTCGAGATAAAGTCTTCGCATCTAGATGGCCGCGTCCAGCAGCATGTTGTCCCGGTGGATCGCTTCGTCGGACGGAATGGGGCCGAGGATGGCGGCCAGCTCGTCGGTGTGCCTGCCCTTGATGCGGCACAGCTCGTCGGCCGAAAAATTGGATATGCCGACACCCAGCTCCTCGCCTTCCAGGGTCCTGATGAAGACCAGGGCCCCGCGCTCGAAGCAGCCGTCCACCCCGGCGATGCCGATGGGCAGGAGCGATTTGCCCTTGCGCAGCAGTGCGCCCGCAGCGCCTTTGTCCACCCGGATGGAACCGGCCGGGTCGTCGTGGTAGGCGAGCCAGAATTTCTTGCTCGACACCGCGTTCTTGCGCGGCAGGATCAGGGTGCCCCGGGTCTTGCTTTCGAGGGCGGCCAGGATGTCGAAGTCGCCCTTGCCGGACACGATGAAGGTCGGCACGCCCAACTGGGAGGCGCGGCGCGCGGCCCGGAGCTTGGAGTACATGCCGCCGGTGCCCACCGAGGTCTTGCCGTCGCACAGGGATTCGATGTCCAGGTCGCAGATGTTGTCGATGGTCGGCATGGGCTTGGCGTCCGGGCTGCTGTCCGGGTTCCTGTCGAACACGCCGTCCGCAGAGGTCAGGCTGACGAACAGGTCGGCTCCGGTCAGCCCCACGCACATGGCCCCGAGGGTGTCGTTGTCGCCGAACTCCAGTTCGCGGGTGGAGACGGTGTCGTTCTCGTTGACGATGGGGATGACGCCCCATTCCAGGAGGCGTTCCATGGTGGTGCGCGCGTTGAGGAACCGTTCCCGGTCCTTGAGGCCGCTGCGGGTGAGCAGCATCTGGGCCGTGACCACGCCGTGCCTGGCAAAGGCCTCGTCGTAGTCGTGCATGAGACGTCCCTGGCCCACGGCGGAAGCGGCCTGGCGCGAGGCCATGTCGGCAGGATTCTGCGTCTGCCGCGTGCGTTCGAAGATGCGCTGGCGGCCTGCGGCCACTGCGCCGGAAGAGACCAGGATTACGTCCACGGACCGGTCCCGCAGCCCGCAGAGCTGGTCCGCGAGCCGGTTGATGGCCGTACTGTCGAGCCCGTCCCCGGTGGTGATGACGGCACTCCCGACCTTGACCACCACACGTTTGAGCGAGGCGAGAACGGACTGCCGATTGATCGCATGATTCGTCATGGGGCGCACAGTACAGCACTCCGGGCGGGGGTGGCAAGGCATGACTTCGGGCTGGCCGCCGATATCCCGTTTCCGGGACCTGCGGGGGCGGCGGACCACCTGATCCGCACTCGGGAGTGAAGCGGACGGCTAGTCGGTCTGCTCGGCGGCTTCGGCCTGGTTCATGACTTCCAACTGCTTCCACATTTCGGCCAGCAGGGCATCCACGCCTTCGCCGGTGAGGGCGGAAATGAAGAACACGGTTTCGCCGGAGGCGGCCACCTTGGCCTTCAAGTCCGCCAGGTCCTCTTCGGTCAGGGTGTCGATCTTGTTGATGACCTTGATCTGGGGCTTCTCGGCCATTTCCTCGTTGTACTCGGTCAGTTCCTGGTTGAGCATGGCGTAGCCGTCCACGGGGTTGTCGCGGTTGACGTCCTCGGCGGCCAGGATGTGGACCAGGAAGCGGGTGCGTTCCACGTGCTTGAGGAACTGGATGCCCAGGCCGCGCCCCTCGTGGGCTCCTTCGATGAGGCCGGGGATGTCGGCTATGACCAGCCGCTGGAAATGTTCGTTCTCGATGACCCCGAGGTTGGGCACCAGGGTGGTGAAGGGGTAGGCCGCGATCTTGGGCCGGGCTGCGGACACCTGGGCAATGAAGGTGGACTTGCCCGCCGAGGGCAGGCCGAGCAGTCCCACGTCGGCCAGGATCTTCAGCTCCAGGCGGATATGCTTCTCTTCACCGGGGAAACCGGGCTCGGCATAGCGGGGGGTGCGGTTGACGGACGACTTGAAATGCAGGTTGCCCCGGCCGCCCTTGCCGCCCTGGCAGACGACGATTTCGGTTCCGTCGCCGGTCAGGTCCGCGATGAGTTCCTCGCTGGTCGAGCCGTCTTCGTTCTCGGTGATCCCGAAGACGAGCGTGCCCACGGGCAGATCGACGATCAGGTCCTCGGCGGCCCTGCCGTACCGGTCACGGCCCATTCCGGCCTGACCGTTTTTGGCTGCGTACTTGCGCTTGAGGCGGAAGTCGTACAGGGACATCAGCCGCGAGGAACCACGGAAGATGACGTCGCCGCCCTTGCCGCCGTCGCCGCCGTCCGGGCCGCCCTTGGGCAGGTTGGCCGCGCGCCTGAGGCTCGCACAGCCGTTGCCGCCGTTGCCGGAGATGACCTTGATGGTCGCTTCATCCACGAATTTCATATCAGTTCCTTAACCCGGATTAGCCCGAAAGCGCCAGACGCCGGTCCGGAAGAGTCTCCAAACCGGGCGTTTCGCGAATCAGAACGCAAAAAACGGGCAGGGAGCAGCATAACTGCTCCCTGCCCGGCGCAAAAGTTTTACCTGCGAGAACTAGGCCTCGGCGGGAAGTACGTTCACGCGGGTCTTGACGACCTTCTTGCGTGTGTACTTCTCGAACTGGACAACGCCGTCCACCAGGGCGAACAGGGTGTAGTCCTTGCCCATGCCGACGCCTTCGCCGGGATGAAATTTGGTGCCGAGCTGACGCACGAGGATGTTGCCGGCAGCCACTTCCTGGCCGCCGAAACGCTTCACGCCACGCCTTTGTCCGGCGCTGTCGCGACCGTTCCTGGAACTACCACCAGCTTTCTTATGAGCCATGTTATCCTCCCTTCCAGGCCGCTAGGCCTTGATGGACTTGACTTTCAGTTGGGTATAATCCTGGCGGTGACCCTGGGTCTTGCGGGCGTCCTTCTTGGACAGCTTGTGGAAGACCACGACCTTTTCGCCACGAGTGTGGCCCAGGACTTCGCAATCAACCTTGGCACCCTTGACGTAGGGCTCGCCGATCTTGGTGTCGCCGTCCTGGTCAACCAGGAGAACGGAATCGATGCTCAGGCTTTTGCCTGCATCGGCCTTGATCAGATCTACATTGAATTCAAGACCTTCTTCAACGCGGTACTGTTTTCCGCCGGTCTCGATAATAGCAAACATATTGTCAACCTCCAATTCGTAAGAGGAGGCAACCTAGCCGCAACCTATGTGAGAAGTCAAGTCCCGGAACGGTTTTTTTTGCTATTTTTTTGCTCCGGGCCCGGCCCTTCCGATACCTGCGATACGCCGTGCTCAGCAGGGTTCCTGCTGGGCCCTGGCCAGGACCAGCACTTCCACTGCGGCGGCCCCGGCCCGGTTCAGGGTGCGCG
Source organism: Pseudodesulfovibrio portus (assembly GCF_026000375.1). Lineage (NCBI taxonomy): Bacteria > Pseudomonadati > Thermodesulfobacteriota > Desulfovibrionia > Desulfovibrionales > Desulfovibrionaceae > Pseudodesulfovibrio > Pseudodesulfovibrio portus. Next base: position 1,170,788 of record NZ_AP026708.1, on the reverse strand, counting down.
CGCACTCCCGCAGGGTCGCGCCCGTGGTGTACACGTCGTCCACCAGGAGCACGGTCTTGCCCCTGACCTGTCCGGGGTCGGCGGTGAAGGCATCCTTGATGTTGGCCTGGCGCTCCCTGTGTCCCAGGCGGGTCTGGGGCACCGTGTTCCTGGTCCGCACGAGGCCGTTTTGGAGCATGGGCCTGCCCAGTTTCCGCGACAGGAGACGGGACATCTCGGTGGCCTGGTTGAACCCTCGCCACATGAGCCGTCTGCTGTGCAGGGGAACCGGAACGATGACGTCCGGCACGGCGTTCCCGGTCCCGTTGAAGGCCCGCTCGGCCATGTCCGCCAGCAGCCGGGCATGGCCGAAGCCTCCGCCGAACTTGTAGCCGAGGATCAGGGTGCGCAGGGGGTCGGCGTATTTGCCGTGGAAATGGAGCCGGGCCCAGGGCGGGGGCGTGCGGCGGCATTCGGGGCACAGCGAGGGCGGGTCGTCCTTACGGCCGGACATGTGGCCGCAGCCCGGGCAGTACCCACCGGTCCGCGGGGCCATGGCCCGGGCGCAGTCGGCGCAGAGCGTATTGCCGTCGGTCTTCGCAGGGGCGTGCGTCACCGCGCCGCAGGCGGGGCAGCGCCGGGCCGTCAGGCCTATCCTGCGGGCGAGATCAAGAATCCGGGGGATCATGGGCTCAGGCCGATGCCCATGCCGTCTTGCCGAGTTCCACGATCCGTTCTTCCAGTTCGGAACGGTCGGCCAGATCGGTTCGGTCGTCAATGCCCCGCAGCAGGAGCGGTTCGGCCAGGGTCATGTTGAAGTTGTGCAGGAAATACTTGAGGGTCAGGGCGGCGCCTTCGAAGAGCCTGGCCCCCTCGGGCCGCCCGGCCGCCAGCACCGCATGGGCCGTGCGCCGGGGCAGGTCCGCCACCCACGGTTCGCCGGTCTGTCGGGCCGTCCAGAATTGCTGGCTGCGGTCGATCCAGGTCTTGAACAGGGAGGGCAGGTGGTAGAAGTAGATGGGCGAGGCGAACAGGACGGTCCGGGCCGAGAACAGTTTCGCGAACAGCTCGAAGGCCTCGTCCTTTGCGCCGAGCACGCACCGCTCGCGCCCCCGGCGGTCGACGGCTTCGCAGCAGTACCCGCAGGCCAGGCAGGGCAGGACCTTGTGGTTGCGGAGGTAGATGATCTCGGCATGGCCGCCCGCAACATTCACCCCCTCGGCCATCAGCCGGGCCGCGTGGTCCGTGTTGCCGTCTCTTCTGTGGCTGCAGGCGAAAATCACTGCTTCGTCCACGTTCACTCCTTGTCGAACAACGGTTTTCTGCGGGTCATGACCGCTCGTGCGTGGTCGTCCATCTCTTCAATGTCGAATTCCCAGTCCGGAAAGATGTGTTCCTCATGGCGCACCTGAGCCGCGCCCTTGGTGGACACCAGGGCCGTGACGCGGTCCGTCTTGGCGAAACGGAGGTACCAACCTACCTCCAGCCCGACGCCTCAGCACTTGTCGCGGATGTCGATGGTCACGTCTTCGGCCATCAGAATCCTCCGAAAAAGGGGTTGTGGTTCTTCTCGTCGCCCACCGTGGTTTCCGGCCCGTGGCCGGACAGGATCACGGTCTCGTCGGGCAGGGTGAAGATGTGTTCCTTGACGGACCGCTTGAGCACGTCCATGTCTCCGCCCGGGAAGTCCGTTCGACCGATGGAGCGGTAGAAGATCAAGTCGCCCACAAAGGCCGCCTTGGCCTCGGGGAAGTAGAACGTCAGGCTGCCTTCGGAGTGCCCCGGCGTGTGCAGGATGCGGCATTCCAGGCCGGCGAACGCCCGTGCGCCCGGTTCCAGGTTGTCCCACTCGAAGGGGTCGATGAGCGGCAGCCCCATGTCCCCGCCCTTGCCGAGCCATGTGTCCAGGAGATAGGCGTCGCGTTTGTTGCCGAGCACCGGCGCGCCCGTGGCGTCGGACAGGGCCTTGTTGCCCGCCGTGTGGTCGAAGTGGAGGTGGGTGTTCAGGATGTGCGTCAGGGTCAGGCCGCTTTTCTCGAGGAAGGCCAGGACCGGTGCCGGATCGCCGCCCGGATCGATGGCCACGGCTTCGGTCTCCCCGGCCAGCAGGTAGCAGTTGGTCTGGAGCGGTCCCAGTTGGTAGTCTTTGATGGTCATCAGAATGTCTCCAGCATGAGTTCGGCAAGCTCCTTGCGGCTGGAGCCGCCCTTCTGGGCCGGACGGCCCAGGGCAATGACCGCCTGGAGTTCGTATTGGTTTTCGGAAAGGGAGAGCGCGCCCAGGGATGCGGCCTGGTCGTTGACGATCTGGCCGATCCAGACCGAGCCTATGCCCAGGGCATGGGCGGCCAGCAGCATGTTCTGGATGCATGCCCCGGCACCCTGGTGGTCCTTCATCTCGCTGTACATGGCCTCTTTTTCGAGCAGGACCGCGATGCAGGCCTGGGAGCCGCGGACGATGTGCGCGTACTTGGTGCATTCGGCGAGCTTCTCGTGCCGTTCATCGTCGCGGGTGATCACCAGGAACCGCCACGGCTGGTTGTTCAGGCCGCTGGGCGCCCACCGTCCCGCATCGAGGATGGCGGTCAGCTCGTCCCGGGTGACGGGCTCGTCCGTGTACTTGCGAATGGACCTGCGGGTATAGATGGCCTGGAAAACCGGGTTGTCATCGTATTGCATTGAATAATCCTCCTGAATGCGTGTATGTTTGTATATCACGAGCCCGGAGCGGGCAAGCCCGTGTGACCGTGAGCGCCCCTGCGGCGTATATAGGGGTGCAGAGAGAGTCGGAGGGGCTTCGAGGCCCTTGGAGTGTAATGAAAGAGGAACGCGAAGCGGATATCGTACGCAAGGTGCTTCTGGGCGATGTCCAGGCGTTCGGCCTGTTGGTGCGCGAGTACCAACGGCCCGTGTACAATCTCATGATTCGCATGGTGGGCGACGAAGACAAGGCAGCCGACCTCGCCCAGGATGCGTTCACGAGGGCGTACGATAAGCTCGAATCCTTCAAGCCGGGGAGGCGGTTTTTCCCCTGGCTGTATTCGGTTTCCTTGAACATCGCCCGCGACTGGCTTCGTGCCGACGGCCGGGACAGGCTCGTCTTCGTGGAAGACGCGTCGGTGATGGCCAGGCAGGAGGACACGCCGGACGAACAGGACACGCTTCATGCCCGGTTGGACGGGGCCAAGGCGTTTGACATCGTCCTGACGCTGGACCCGAAATACCGGGAAGCGCTGATACTCCGGTACCGGTACGATTTCACCATGCAGGAAATCGCCCGGACGCTGGAGACATCGGTGAGCGGCGCGAAAATGCGCATCAGCCGGGGGCTGGACATGGTCCGGCAGAAATTCGACGGGGGAGTCATATGACCGACGAACAGAAAAAGATCTACACGGAAGACGTGATCATCCAGTCCATCCGGACCTCGCCCGGCACAGACGTGCCCGAAGGGTTCGCCGAGCGGGTCATGCAGGGGCTCGAGCCCCGCCGCCCGTCGGTCTGGAAGCGGCTCAGGCTGTGGCTGATCCGGCCGCAGGTCATGACCTTCAGGCCCATGACCGTCATACCGGCGGTGACCTTGGCCATGGCCCTCATCGCCCTGGCCGTGATCAATAACGACACCCCTGCGCCGGACCGGACGGCCGCCATGACCTCGGTCCGGTTCGTCCTGCACGACGCCGGGCAGCAGGCCAGAAACGTGTCCGTCATCGGCTCGTTCAACAAATGGCGGGCGGAGCGGTCCGTCATGTGGTATGATCCGGAGGCGCGCGCCTGGGTGCTCGAAGCCAAGCTGCCGCCGGGCGACCACGAATATCTCTTCCTGGTGAACGGCCGGGAGCTGGTGCCCGATCCCCAGGCTCCCATGACCCGCGACGACGGTTTCGGCAACAGGAACTCCATCTTGTTCGTGAACGGTGACGATGAACAGGCCCTGTAGTTTTACTCTCTGCGCCCTTGCGGCCCTTTTCTGTCTCCTTGCGGCGGCAACCGCTTATGCGGATCACGCCTCGTTTTCGGAAACGGCGGAGCAGGCCCGCACGTGCGGCGTCTTTCCCGGTGTCATAGACCGGGTCTCGGTCAGTGTGGAAGCGGGTGATCTCAGCGAGGAGGACGGCAGCGCTCTGCTCGGGTCCCTGCTGGAAGCCTGTACCGGCAGGCTGCCGCTGGTGCCTTTCGAGGACAAGCTGGACGAGGGGCTGGCCAAACGGGTGGCCCCGTCACTCATAGTGCGGGTGCTGGAGCGCAAGCTGGAAGCCTACCGCTTCGCGCGCAGGCTGCTCTCGGGCCGGTCCGCAGAGGTGGCCCCGGAATTGCTCGTCGTCATGGGTGAAGGCGTGTCCCAGGGCACTCCCCAGGCCGACCTCGAGGCATACGTCACCGAATTTTCCACCCGGCCGCAGGCCTCCTTCCTCACCGGGGCGCACATGGTCTGCCTGCTCGGGCAGTCGGCCTTCGACTACCAGCTGACCCGCTCGATGCTCAGGGAGGCCTTTGAAAACGGCGGTCCGGCCGACGAGTGGCGCTACTTCATCCGCATCGTCCTGGTGGCCCGCAAGCGCGGCCTGGATGATGCCGACATCGCCGAAGCCGCGCGGCAGGTTTTGGGACGGAAGGGGGCGCTGCGCGACGTTTCCTCCCGGCTCGGCTTCACCTCACGCAGCCTGAAAGGGCAACCGGATTCCGAATAATAATTTCTGCCTGAATTGTGACCATGTACGGTGGCCGGGTGTATATATTGTATATGAGGACAACGGTTCTTTCATGACATGTCGTAGGGGAGTCCTTTTGTGAAGAAAATTGCTTTTGCCGGTCTTTTGCTGGCCGTGTTGGCCCTGGCCGGTTGCGCCAAGGTCGTCGGACCGTACTATCTCGAAAGCGAGAAGTACGAGGAAGGAATCGAAGTATTGGGCGATCAGCTCAGGGAGAACCCCGGGGATGCCTCCTCGGCCTACTACGTAGGGAGATACTACCTGGCCCTGAACAAGCCCGAGGACGGCCTGCCCTATCTGGAAAAGGCCGTGGCCCTGGACCCTGAAAACGCGGATTACGTGTTCTGGACCGGGGTGGCCCACTGGGCGATGCTGGATTTCGAGCGGGAGCGGGCGGCCTACAAGAAGGCGTTGAGCCTGGACCCGGAACATATTTCGGCCAACCTCTATCTGGGACACGGGTACCTGGATCAGGGAGAATGGACCCGGGCGCTCGAGCAGTACGACACGGTCATCAGGCTGGATAAATACAATCCCGAGGCGCTCTACAACAGGAGCGTCGCTTTAAGCGGACTGAAAAGAACACAAGAGGAGATTGCGGGCTGGAAGAAGTTTCTGGAGTTTTACCCCGCCGGGACCCTCGGCATGGAGGCTGCGGCGCGACTCAATCTGCACGGAGACTTCACCTATCGCAATTTCATAATCGGAAAACGGAACATCACGCTGAAGAGCATGACGTTCAAACCGGGATCGAGCGATCCGGATGCCCAAAGCAAGGAAACCCTGCACGTGATCAGCGCCCTGCTTGAAACCAACAAGGACCTGACACTGAACGTTGTTTCCTACGTGGACGGCGATGCCGCCCGGGCCAAGGCCTACGCGAAGAGCATTCGCGACTACGTTTTGGCCGGACATCCGGGGATCGGTGCCCAAAGGCTGCCTCTGAGTTGGTTCGGGACCGCCGAGACGGTCGAGGCCGGGGACAGGACGTTCTCCCTCGACAAGTCGGTGAACTTCATTACCGGAGTCCGGTAATCACTCAAGGAGAGGATCATGAAAATCACATTGAACAAGATTATATTCGGGCTGATGATAGCGGCTCTCGTGGCCGTTCTCGCCGCACCTGCGGCCTTTGCCCAGGAAGACCCCGCACCGGGGGACGCGGTGGGCGACACCGGCGACACCGGTGATGCAGGGGATACCGGCGACACGGGCGACACCGGCGAGACCGAAGACGCCCCCGAGTTCAGCAATCCGGCACAGGCCGCCAAGGCCGAAGCCATAGCCGAAGCAGCGGCAGCCGCCGCTGCCGGAGCGGTGCAGGAAGCCGAGGCGGCCGTGACCGAGGCCCAGGAGGCCGTGACCGAGGCTCAGGAGGCCCTGGACGCAGCCACCACTGAAGAGGAAACGGCGGCGGCGCAGACTGCTCTGGACAGCGCCTTGTCCGATCTTCAGGATGCCGAGGATGCCGCTGCCGCCGCTGCGGCTAACGCCGCGTCCGTGGACGTGTCCGATGTCGCGGCCATGCGTGAGGAAGGCATGGGTTGGGGCGAGATCGCCAAGGAACTGGGCGTGCACCCGAGCACCGTGGGCCTGGGGCACAAAAATCAGAATCGTGAACGGGCCAAGGTCGCCAGCATGGGCGTGGGCATGGAAAAGGCCGCCGTCGCTTCGGCGGCAGGCAAGGCCACGGGCCGGAACCTCAAGTCCGGCGTCTCCTCCACGCCGGGCGCGCAAGCCGGCAACGGCAAGGGGATCGGTCTGAACAAGGCGTCCAAGAGCGCCAAGTCCGGCTCCAAGGAGTCCAAGTCGAGCAACTCCAATGCGGGCGGCAAGAGCGGCAATGCCAAGGGCAAGGGTAGCAGCAATGCCGGCGGCAACGGCAAGGGCAACGGCAACGGAAAGAGCTGACCGCAACCGGCTCATTGATATCCCGGACGGGACCCGTAAAACGGGTCCCGTCTTTTTTTTCGTTGACAAACGAGCGGTTACGCTTGAAATAATTATACGAATATGGCTAGTAGGCCAGTATCTTGAATCATTCAGAGGTGTTTTTATGAGCGGCGAGTCCCTGTCGGAAACGTATTTACAGATAAGTCCGAATATATTGGAGAGTTTCCCCAAGTTCCGGCCCCCCGTGGATTTGTACGTGTTCGATATGGACACCGCCCAGACCAAGAAATACCACAAGGCCGAGGAACGGTTGTCCAAGGACCGGCAGGCGGAAGTGGCCGGTTTCGCTGCGGAGAGCCTGTTGTTTCTTCTGCGCGAGGACTACCGCATCTACGCCAGCCACCTCAGCAAGAAGCTCGGCCTCATCCTGACCGAGGACGACTTCACTCCCCAGGAAGTGGCGCAGATATTCTTCATCGCCTTCCGCGACCGGGTGGAGGACTTTTTCGGCAATCCCACCGAGGGGCCGTTCAAGGCCATGGCCAAGGACGTGTCCATCCTGGCCGAGTACGTGTGGGCCGATCCGGGCAGGGTGGAGTACCTGACCGCCACCATCCACAAGGAATACAGCCTGACCACCCACTCGGTGAACACCATGTTCGTGGGATTGGCCCTGTTCACTCTGGTCACTGCCGGGAAGTTCAGGCAGGCGGACCTGGTCGACGTGGCTCTGGGGTTGCTGCTGCACGATGTCGGCATGATCCAGGTGCCCCGGTTCGTCCTGGACCGGGCCGGATACCTGGTGCAGCGGGACCGGACCTCCATCGAGAATCACGTGGAGGCGGGCGAGTCCATGATGATGCGGCTGCGCATCCAGTCCCAGATCATCCTCGACTGCATGCGCCAGCACCATGAGCGGTTGGACGGTTCCGGCTATCCCAACCGACGGTTCAAGAAGGATATTTCACTCATCGGGAAGGTCTGCGCGGTGGCCGACTCCTTCTGCGCCATGGTCTGCGAGCGTCCCTTCCGCGAACCCAAGGACATCCCCAAGGCCGTGGTCACCCTGGCCAAGGACACGGCGAAATACGAGCCAGTGCTGACCAAGCTGCTGGCCGTGCTGATGATCCAGGGCGGCAAGCTGCGCACCGAGATGACCGTGGTGGAATAGGGCCTACAGACGAATGTAACCCCGGGCTGCGGACGCCTCCGGGTCTTCCATCCGCGCCATGGCGGTGAGCATGGGCTTGAAGCCGAGCCTGGCGTAAAAGCCTTCTTTCCCGGGCACAGACCACAGGACCACATTGGGCGTGCCCAGCTTCTCCATCATTGCCTCCATTATCCGGGTGCCGAGGCCCCGGCCCTGGTACTCGGGCAGCGTGCACAGGTCGTAGATGACCGACTGCACCTCGCCGTCCGACAGGGCGCGGGCCAATCCGACCAGGACGTCGCCGTCCCAGGCGAAGCAGACCAAATCACTGTTGCGGCAGGTGCGCTCGAATTTGTCAGGCTCGCGCGTGCCGAGCGGGGCGCGCTCGAAGATCGATGCGGCCTCGGCCCAGTCCACACCCTCGCTGTCGAAGGCCAGCCGTATGCCTTGGCTCATGACTTTCTCCACCACGTCTTCATGCGCACGATCTCCCGGTTGTCCGAGGTCCGGATCAGGGAATGCAGGAAGGTGTCCATACCGTTTTCCGGTTCCGCAGGCGAGCAGGCCGCCGCGTAGGAATCTCCGGCAAAGGACTCGGTGCGGAACTGGATGTCCAGCCCCAGGCAGCGGTGGCTGTCGGTCCAGGTCTGCGGCACCGCCTCCAGGCAGAACTCCACGTATTTCACGTTGTTCACGTGCCCGTTGATGTCAATGTCGGCCCGGCGGGCGGTGATTTGCACGGAGTGCTCGCCCTCCTTGAGCCGGGTCACGGACTTGGAGGGGAACTCCAGGGCGCGGTCGCGCTCCGGGATGAACCGGCGGTCGAGCACGGTGTCCGGCTTGTCCGGGCGGTGGGTCTCGGCGTTCAGGGTCACCCAGGAGGTGGTGGCGCGGCCCACGATCCCGTCGGCGTCATGGACCAGGAAGTCGCGCAGGGCGACCAGCCGCTCGTTGCCCGAGGGCCAGGTCAGGATGCGCGCCTGTTCGCCGTAGCCGGGCAGCCGGTCCATCATCAGATGCAGCCGGGCCAGTATCCAGAAGTGGCCGCTTTGCTGCAGGTCGTCGAAGCCGAAGCCGAGGGAATCGGCGTGGCGCGAGGCGATGTCCTGCAACTGGTTGCATACCGAGGCGATGGAGACGCGCCCGTCGGTGCGCGGTTCGTAGGAGCGGATATTGTAGGCGTGTTCGAATGTCAGATCAGGATTAGTTGTCATAGCAACTAGTCTGTATGGGAGATCCGGGGCCGTGTAAAGGGGAAAGGGGGGGCATGGGGGATCAGGCCATGAAATTGCGCACTCCGGTGAACACGATCTGGGCGGCCATGGCCGACAGGACCAGGCCGGTGACCTTGGTCAGCACGGACAAGCCCATGGAGCCGATGACCTTTTTCACGGCCGACGCCGAGAAGAGCATGATTCCCACGGTCAGGCAGGCCGCGACCAGCGAGCCCGCGCCGATCATGCGCTGGGAAGTGGTGCCCAGCTCCGCGCCCAGGATGAGCAGGGTACCGATGGTCGCCGGACCTACGGTGATGGGGATGGCCAGCGGCACCACGGCCACGTCCGCGTCATCGTCGGGCTCGGGCCGCTGCCGCTTGCCCGACACCAGCGACACGGCGGACAGGAACAGCAGGCTGCCTGCGCCCACCCGGAACCCGTCCAGGGTGATTCCCAGCGTGGCGAAGATCGGGTTGCCCGCGAAATAGAGCACCAGGGAGATGACCAGCACGGCCAGGGTCGTGCGGACCGCCAGCCTGTGCTGCGCCGCCACCTCCTCGCCTTCGGTCAGGGACAGGAACACGGACAGCACGAAGAACGGCGTCAGCAGGAAGAACAGTTTTATGTACAGAGAGACGAAGAGTGAGGTCATGCGATCCCCGCGCGAAGCGCGCGACAAAAAGTTTAGGAAGGGGAGTCCAGAGGGGAAACCCTTCTCAAAGGGTTTCCCCTCTGGTCGCCGAAGGCAAATTATTTCACCAATTTCGCGGCCAGGGCCGCGCCCTGTTCGCCGCCGCCCGCCATTCTTGAGAGCTCGTTTTTGATATCGTCGGCTTCCAGCCGTTCGCATTTGGTGTAGGTCGCGTCGTCGATCACTTCCTTGAGGATGAGGAAGTGGCGGTCGGCCTTGCCCGCCAATTGCGGCCAGTGGGTGATGAGCAGCATCTGCTGGCGGTCGGCCAGGGTGCGCAGCTTGTCGCCCACGGAGTTGAGCGTCAGGCCGCCGATGCCCGCGTCCACCTCGTCGAAGATGAGCGAGGGCAGGGTGTCGTGATCGGCCTGGTTGTTGCCGCGCATGGAGACCAGGGCGAGCAGGAAGCGGGACAGCTCGCCGCCTGACGCGATCTTGTGCAGGGGCTGGGCGGGCTGGCCCGGGTTGGGCACCCACATGAGGCGGCCGCGCATGTCGTCGCAGCCGGGGTAGAGCTCGCGGGCGTCGAATTCGAAGTGCACCTTGACGTGCTCGGAAAAGCCGAGGTCCAGCAGCTCGTCAACGATGCGGATGGACAGTTCCCTGGCCGCCTTCTTGCGGGCCGCGTTGAGCTTGGCCAGGACCGCTTTCAATTCGGTCGCCGCGGCGTCCTCCTCGCGGTTCAGGGCCTTGACGTCCAGGGCGCAGGCGTCCAGAAACGACAGGCTCTCGTCGATCTCGGCCTTCATCTCGACGATCTCGTCCAGGCCGCGCCGGAGTTTGCGCTTGAGCTTGGCCAGCTCGAACAACCGCTCCTCGATGTCGTCGAGGGACATGGTGTCGTCGTCGCCGAGACCCTCCGGTCCGCGCCGCAGCCGGGAGTCCATGTCGTGCAGCCGCATGCGCAGTTCCTCGATGGCCTCGCGGTCCTCTTCGAAGCCGGGGAAGAGCCGGGCGATGATTTCCATCTCGCGGGTGAGCAGGGTCATGGCGTCCAGCAGGCCGACCTCGCCGTGCAGGATGTTCAGGGCGTTTTGCAGGCATTCGCCCGCCCGTTCCCGGTCCTTGAGCACCTTCTTGCGTTCTTCCAACTCGTTTTCCTCGCCGGGCTGCGGGTCCAGGGCCTCGATTTCCTTTTTCTGGAATTCCAGGAAGTCGCGTTGCTTCTCGATGTCCTCGAACCGCTCCAGGAGCCGCTGCTTGCGGTCCAGCACGTCGGTGAGCACGGCGAGCTGTTCGTTGCGGGCGATGACCAGGGACCGGTCGGGCAGGAAGGAGTCCAGGATTTCCGCCTGGAAGGCCGGGGAGAGCAGCCGCTGCTGGCCGTGCTGGGAGGTGTGGATCACCAGCTTGCTGCCCATGTCCCGGATGGTGGGCTGGGACGAGAGCACGTCGTTGACGTACACCCGGCTGCGCCCGGTCTCGGCGGACAGTTCGCGGCGGATGACGGTCTCGCCCTCGGGCAGCACGAACAGCGCCTCAACGGTGGCCTTGTCCGTTCCGGGTCGGACCAGGTTCCGGTCCATGCGTTCGCCCATGAGAAAGTCGACGGCGCGCATGATGAACGACTTGCCCGCGCCGGTCTCGCCGGTCAGGGCGTTCAGGCCAGGAGCAAACTCCAACTCCACGTCTTCGATCAGCGCAAGATTTCGGATGCGCAACAATTCCAGCATGTAATATACCAGCCTGGTAACAAGGGTTGGCCCGGCGCACGGTCAACTCAACCAATCGCGTCCGGTCCGGCAAATCGAATTGCCATGGCCGGTTATACACCACTGCGCTCCTGCGGAAAAGGGGGAACATGGAAGGCGCTGTCGGCGCGGTGCCAGGCCCTGGCCGGATTATAATGTACAGTCCGGTAGAAGCATTCAAATATTATACACCAATTTTGCCGCATCCCCAGACCCTATGGGAGCCTGGAGCATCCCCTGCGACGTTGCCGAAAGGCAGGTGATCCGTTCGTGAACCCGGCCTGTGCCCGCGCAGCAAAGGAGCGCTGAGTGATTGAACTTGAAAGGATACAGACGCAACTCAAGGTCGTCGCCCGGGTCGTTTCCTGTGAATTGGACCGGGTCAAGGACGCCCTGGTCTATCTTGCGCACCATTCCCTGGAGTTGTTTCGCGTCATCCCGCGTGATCCCGAAGCGGTCCGCGCCTGGCTGGCGTCCGAAGGATTCGGCGTGGGGGAGGACGGATTTTTCCTCAGCCTGCCCGATCTCGCTGCGCACAGGAGCGGGACCCTGCACGCGGACGCGTTGAGCTATTCCTGGCCGGGGGACATCCGCGACGACCAGGACGCGGCTTACCGGCTGTTTTGCCACAAGGACATGGGACCCATGCTCATGGCCCTGTGCGAGCGGCTTCCGGGCACGGTCTGGGTCTACTATCAGGACGTCACCAACACGGCTCTGCAATATCCCTACATCGACCAGATCACGGCCATCACCCCGGATTTTCAGTGGCGGGATTACCATACCTACGCCTCGGTCGAGCCGGAGGTGAATCCGGAACGATCCATCCGCTGGTCCCCGCCGCACATCGATTATGCGGGCCAGGGACTGATAGTGGCCGCCTCCATTCCCGTCTACGTCCGGGACGAGTTCATAGGCCTGTGGTCCATCGATTTGAAGGTCGACAGCCTGGTCCGTCCGTCCATCCTGACCCCGACGAGAAAATCGCAACTGACCTGCGTGGTCCAGGCCGACGGCACGGTCATATCCTGCAGCCACGGCGTCCTGTCCGAGGACATGGAAAAGGGCGAGATATGTTTGACCCCGTTCAGGAACATCCACGAGGCGTTCAACGGGCTCGACCTGCATGCCCTGCACACGCAGGGAACCGGGCACCAGACGGTCGAGGCCGGGGAAGACGAGTACCAGATTTACTGGGTGACCCTGCAATGCATGGACTGGATATGCATCACGGTATTGAGCCGGGACAACCTCCTTGACGCGGCCAGGGGACAGTTCCGCGAGGCGTTCGAAAGCCTGGGCAAGGGCCGGCTCGGTTCCTCCATAGGCATCGAGAAGCTGCCCCTGGAGATGCTGGAGATGGGAGAGGCCTACAACGAAATGGTGGGCAAGCTGGAACGGGCCCGCGAGCATCTGCTGCGGCAGAAAGCCGAACTTGCCCGGGAAAAGGCCAATGCCGAGGCCGCCAACGAGGCCAAGACGGTTTTCCTGGCCAACATGAGTCATGAGCTGAGGACGCCCCTGAACGGCATCGTGGGTATGCACCAGTTGCTTTTGGGCACGTCCCTGGACCGGGAGCAGGGGGAATACGTGGACATGGCCGTGCAGTCCGCAAAGCGGCTGACGTCGCTGCTCGGTGACATCCTCGACCTGACCCGGGTCGAAACCGGCATGATCAGGCTGACGGAAGCCGCCTTCAGCCTGAGGGAAACGCTGCAGTTCACCAGGCAGCTGTTTGCCCCGTCCTGCCAGCAGAAGGGCATCGGTCTTGAGGTGAATGTTCATGACGCCATCCCCGACAACCTGACCGGCGATGCGGTGCGGCTCCAGCAGATCGTCAACAACCTGGTGGGCAACGCGGTCAAGTTCACGGATCAGGGAAGCGTCCGGCTCGAGGCATACCCGTTGTCCGGCGCAGGCCCGGACGAGTCCCGGATTCTGTTCTCCGTGTCCGATACCGGCATCGGCATGGAGGAGGACGACATCGAGCGGCTTTTCGAGCCGTTCATACAGGCGGACCACGGGTACGGGCGTTCCCATCAGGGCGCGGGGCTGGGGCTGGCCATCGTGCGGCAACTGGTGGGCCTGATGGGCGGCAGCGTGTCTGCCGCGAGCACGCCCGGGGGCGGCACGACCTTTCATTTCTGCCTGCCGTTCGGGGTTCGGGAGGGCGTCGAGGCGGACCGGGTCCGGGTGCCGACCGTCTGCCCCGTCGACAGGCATAGCCCGATCCTGCTGGTGGAGGATGACGCGGTCAACCGGTTGTCCGTGAAGCGGCTCCTGAGCCGGGCGGGCTATCGCATCGATGCGGTCGAAAACGGGGCCGAGGCGCTCCGGGCCGTGACCGACAAAAGTTACGCCATGGTGCTGATGGACATCCAGATGCCGGTCATGGACGGCGTGGAAGCCACCCGGGCCATCCGTTCGGGTCGGGCGGGCGGGCACAACGCGCGCATCCCCATAGTGGCCCTGACCGCCTATGCCCTGTCCGGGGACAGGGACAATTTTTTCGAGGCCGGGGTAGACGACTACGTGGTCAAGCCGGTGGCCGTGGACCGGTTGATGGAGGTCGTCGGCAAGTGGCTGCGGGTCTGACCGGAGGCTGGCGGTCCCTCAATGGCAGAGCGTCGATCGGTGGGTTTCAACGGTTTTCGGCGGCAGGTCCTTCAGGAAGTCGAGATACTTTTCGTCTTTGAACACCAGGGTCGCCCTGCGGAGGAGCCGGATATGTTCTTCCGGGCGGAACTCGCCGGTGGGGCCGTGGGGCCACTCCTTTTCCGGGTCCAGATACGGGGCGGCGAAATCCAGGGCCTCGCGTATGGACGACCCCACCGTGTCCCGCCAGTTCCACAGGTCGATGTGGAGCCCTTCCCCCACAGCCGCCAGCACGGCGAACGCTTCCAGGTTGAAGAAGGTGTAGTGGCGCGACCGGGTGCGCTTGAGTTCGCGCGGCATGGAGCCGCCCGGCAGGATTTGGCGCACGATGCGGCGGCGCTCCGCCGTGCCGACCACGGCGCGGGCCAGCTGGACGTCGCCGGAGAAGACGGCGAACACGGCGACCTGGGCATCGAACCAGGTGCCGTGGTTGTTTTCCGCCCGGGCCTCCTCGCGTCCCTTGTCGCTGTGCATGAGCCAGTCCGTATAGGCCGCGAACCACTCCGAAAGCTTGCGGGCGTCCACCCTGGTCCAGGCACGGGAAGGCTCCAGGAGCCGGGCAGCGTCCGCAACACGGATCAGGTCGCGGGTCTCGATGATGCCGGTGGGTGACCCGTCCGCCGTGCCGGGGCGTACCTGGGCGTGCTCCATGTGCGGGTTCATGCGCGTGGTCCGGTCGATGAACCAGGCGCGGAGCATGGCGGCGGCCTTGATGGCGTAGAGTTCGTTGCTGCCGAGGTAGTGGGCCAGGGCCAGGGTCTCCACGTCTGCGGCCATGCGGGCCATGCGTTTACGGTCATAGGCGTCGGAATCGGCCTCGGGATTGCGCTCGCCGTCGCGTCGCAGGTAGGGCAGGCCGTCCCGTTGTTCCGGGTCGGGCCACCAGTAGGGCGACAGGGAGACATAGTCGAGTCCGTCCCTGCCCCGTTCGATTGTGGGCTTGTCGGCAACCGACCGGACAGGCGACTTCAGGGCGCGGTCCGCTTCCCGGAGCAATTGCTCGTAGGCGGGCTTTACAGCCGGGTCGCGGCGTAGGATTTTCTGCCTGGTTTCGTACAGGACCTGCGGCGAAAGCACGATGGTGCCCGGCAGGACGGGGCCCGCCAGGGCCGGAGCGGCCAGGACGGCCAGGAAAACGAGGACGAGGAGCGGTGTTGTGACGCGACTCGCCGTTTTGCCTCCGGGCCGGGCCGGACGGCAGTCGATCACTGCTTGAGCCTCGGGTCGAGCAGGTCGCGCAGGGACTCGCCGAGCAGGTTGTAGCCGAGAACGGTGAGCAGGATGGCCACGCCCGGGAAGACCGACAGCCACCAGGCGATGCCCAGCACTTCCTTGCCTTCCATCAGGATGTTGCCCCAGGAGGCGTCGGGCGGCTGGACGCCCAGGCCGAGGAAGGAGAGCGAGGACTCGGTCAGGATGGCCCCGGCGATGCCCAGGGTCGCGGACACGAGCACCGGGGCGATGGCGTTGGGCATGATGTGGCGGAAGATGATGCGCATGGGCCCGGCCCCTGCGGCGCGAGCGGCCAGCACGTAGTCGCGCTCGCGGATGGAGAGGGTCTCGGCGCGCACCAGCCGGGCCACGCCCATCCAGCCGGTCAGGCCGATGACGACCATGATGTTGGTCAGGCTCGGCTCCAGGAAGGCGATGACCGCCAGGATCAGGAAGAACGACGGAAAGCAGAGCATGACGTCCACGCCGCGCATGATGATTTCGTCCACCACGCGCCCGAAGTAGCCCGCCACCAGGCCGAGGACCAGGCCGATGGAGGTGGCGATGCCCACGGCCACGAAGCCCACCCACAGCGACACGCGGCCGCCGTAGAGAATGCGCGAGAACACGTCGCGGCCCAGCGCGTCGGTGCCCATGAGGTGGGTTGCGCCCGGGGGCAGGAGCAGGGCGTCCACATTGATGGCGTTGGGGTCGAACGGGGCGATGAAGGGAGCGAGCACCGCGCCGAGCGACATGACGCCCACGATGAGCGCGCCCAGCCCGAACAGGCTGTATCGCGCCCAGGGGGAAATCCGTTTCAGGGTCCGTTTTTTCATCGGTCCCTCCCCTGGCCCACGCGGATGCGCGGATCGGCCAGCCCGTAGCCCACGTCGGCCAGCAGGTTGCCGATGAGCGTCAGGACCGCGCCCAGCACCAGGCTGCCCATGATCAGCGGGTAGTCGCGGGCCATGACCGCCTGGTAGAAGAGCTGGCCCAGGCCGGGCAGGGCGAAGATGGATTCGATGATCACGGACCCGCCGATGAGGGCCGGGACGGACAGGCCGAGGATGGTTATGACCGGCATGAGCGCGTTGCGCAGGGCGTGCTTGAACAGCACCACGCGGCTGGAGAGCCCCTTGGCGCGGGCGGTCATGATGTAGTCCTGGCGCAGCACCTCGAGCATGGAGGAACGCATGAACCGGGACATGCCCGCCCAGGAACCCGAGGTGTAGATGAACACCGGCAGGATCAGGTGCCTGATCACGTCCCACGCCTTTTCCAGCGGCGACATGGCGTCGAAACCCATGGAGGTCAGGCCGGAGATGGGCAGGATGGGCCAGGCGATGCCCAGCCAGAGCATGAGCAGCAGCGCCAGCCAGAAACCGGGCATGGCGAATCCGATGAACACGATGACCGTGGAAATCTTGTCAAAGGCCCCGCCCCGCCACCAGGCTGCGGCCACGCCGATGGGCACGGCGATCAAAAGCGTCAGGAGCATGGAGGCCACGTTCATGCCGAAGGTCAGCGGCAGCCGCTCCCTGATTTTGTCCCACACGGGCCGGTGGTCGCCGGACATGGACTGGCCGAAGTCCAGCTTGACCAATCTTTGCAGCCAGTTGACGTATTGGATGTGGATGGGCTGGTCCAGCCCGTAGAGCTCTTCGAGCTGGGCGCGCGCCTCCAGTCCGGCCTCGGGGTTGAGCGTGGTCTGCAAGTCCGTGGGCGAGCCGGGAGCCAGATGGATGACCCAGAAGCTGATGACCGTGATGCCGAGAAACACCACGCCCACCCATAACAGCTTGATCAGGATTCGTTTCAGTACTTGGGCCATCGTTTTTCCAGGTTAGGGTAACCGCCCATATTGTTTACGCCAAGTCGCCGGTCGAATCAATGTGCATCTCCGGCATGCTCCCCCTGATTTCTGGTTGACAACCGACCCCGCCTTGGATAAATACCCCTCCACCCAACTACGTGGGGCTGTAGCTCAGTTGGGAGAGCGCTTGAATGGCATTCAAGAGGTCGTGGGTTCGATTCCCTCCAGCTCCACCACAAGAAAAATAAGGATTTCAAGTCAATACTTGGAATCCTTTTTTCGTGTCTGCGGGGCGCTTTCGAGAATATGTCCGCTATGTGTTCCTTTTTTCCGAAACACTGACTTTTTGATCTTCATAATGAGCGGCCAGATTGTCCTGTATGACGTTTTCTCTTGCCGCTTCAAGGTGGGAATACCGATCCGCCATGCGGAGCGTCTTGTGGCCGATCATCTCCTTGGCATGCTTGAGTGTGCCGTCTGCCATGATGATGTTTGAGCAGTAGGTGTGCCTGTTGTCGTGGAAGTGGAAATCCTCGATGCCGAGAGACTTGCACACACTCTTTCAGGCTGAATTGAACTCGCTCATCCTGCTGCCGTCCAGATGGCCGACAACTTCGGCCCTGTATTCCAGCAAATCCTCTTTGGTGATCGTTCCCGCAACATTCTTGTCCCATCTCTTGAGCAGTAATTTTTGCGTATCCATAGTCCTCTCCGAGCAGTTTCATTCACCCAGACACGCAGGGTGTGCATAGTAACTAGCGAGGAGAGACCAACGAGTCTCGGACAGTCCTGATTTCTTTTGGGCTGTACCAGATAACCAGAGGTGTTATCTGGTACAGCCCCTAGAAAAATATTGTTTTTAATATGCTCCTGTCATATATATTTAATTATGATCAGGTGTGTGCTTATCCAATTTGGCACAAATCGGGAAAGATAGGGCAGAACTCAGGTGTCGTGAGTTTACATTGAGTTGTGGTCTAGTTTCTTGGCCCAACTTTTATTTGTTTGTTTATCCTGATCTTTTTATTCTCAACGAGGGGCCAAGTCCGTGTTGGAAATTATAGCAATTGGAATTCCGGCGGATTAAATGTCAGGACATAAAATTGATTGTAGAGAAAGACTTCAAATTTTAGTTGCCTATAGGAGCGACAGTGCAATTAATTGAGAGCATATTTATTAAATTACAAGCTTACTTTAGCATAGACCGGTTTGGAGAGCTTTTGAGTGGGCTATTCGTTAAGCTGGTGATTTTTATTTTAGTTTTAATGGTGTTTTATACTATTTGGTGGTTGCTAAGCCGTTTGATAGAATCAACTTTGAACAGGCGTTTTGATAAAACCAGCGCATCATTCGCTAGTATATCGATTAAAATATGTTTATTTGGAATAGGCTTTGTTGTTGCACTTAGCGCTGCCGGGGTTGAGACAGCAGCACTATTAGGCTCTCTGGGGGTAGTTGGTCTTACTCTTGGATTTGCGCTGAAAGACGTGATTTCAAATATAATTTCTGGCGTTCTTTTGCATATGGATAGGCCATTTACTGTTGATGATTTAGTTGAAGTCGATGGAAAATATGGGAGGGTGGATTTAATCACATTGCGTACTACACGGATCGTAACAAACGATGGAAAGATGGTCGCAGTACCTAATGCCGAGGTAATGAATAAGACAGTTGTATCATATACAAATTTTCCTCATCTTCGGCTGGATATCTCTGTATGTGTTGGAGTTTCAGAAGACTTAGACAATGCTAGAATGTTGTTGTTGTCACAAATTGAAAATGATCCAGACTATATGACAACGCCTTCACCTGCTGTTGTTGTGACACAACTCAATGACTACAATGTTGAGTTGGAGTTACAAGCATGGATCAGCAACGAACGAAAGCATATTAAAAAGGCTTATGAGTTGCGGGAGAGAATATTTAAATCATTTATTTCTTCTGGAATAGAAATGCCTTGCGAAACAATACAACTTGCTCAACACACTGTCAATGTTAAGATGTCTAACGAATAATTTCAAATAGAATTAATATATTGTAATTTCGTGCCGATTGGCAATGGTCTACGTCTCTGTTAAATCCATTTTCTTTTTTTAAAGTACATTAACATTGTTATTGTTACTGCCAGCATGACAAACAACAGGATAAAGTACCCATATTTGTAATGTAATTCTGGTATAAACTCGAAATTCATTCCATATATACCGGCAAGAAAGGTAAGAGGGATGAAAATAGTTGCAAATATTGTCAGAAATTGCATGATTTCATTCAACCTGTTTCCCATAACCATATTGTATGTGGTGATGTGAGAGGCAAGCATCTCTTTATATATTTCAGCAGAGTCTACAGATAGTTCAGAAATATCGGATAAATCCATTAAGTAAGGCAATATGTCGGCGGTAATAATGTCCGATTCAAGTTTATTGATTCTGGATATGATCTCCCGAGCGGGGCGTACAGACTTGCGAACGTAAGCAATTTCTTGTCGATACAAATTTATCTCTTCCAAAAGTTTTGGGTCCGGGTTGGCCAAAACTTCATCTTCCATCTCTTCTATTCTTTCTCCCATCGTTTCTATTACTTTTAGATAGTTTTCCAGGATGGAATCGATGAGCGTATATAATAAATAGTCTGGTCCGAATTTCCGAAGCCTTCCATTTTGTCTTTTAATCCTATCACGAACGGGTTCAAAGACGTCCCCAGGTTGCTCTTGAAATGTGATCAAGTAGTTCCTTGCCAAAACGGCACTCACTTGTTCTGATTTGACTTTGCCTTGGGCTTCGTCAAGAGAGAGCATTTTCATGGTAATAAAAATGTGGTCGGAGTGTTCTTCGATCTTAGGCCGTTGTCCTGTATTCATTATGTCTTCGAGAACCATTGACGGCAGGCAGAAATTGTCACCTACTCTTTTCATCAATTCCGCATCATGAAGGCCGTCGATATTGATCCAGCTGGTTGTTTCGGTTTCTTTTGTCCAGGCAGCATCATCGATGCTTTGAATGAATTCATCACGCATCATTGAAATGTCATAGTCAATAATTCGAAGGCGAGGTTTGTCTGTTTTTTGTTGCCCGACAAAGACAAGAGACCCAGGAGGCAAACCTTTTTTCCGATCAAATTTTTTAAGAAACCGAGCCATAATTCCCCCTCCTAATTTGTTTCAGCCGAGCATGATTTTTTCGTCTGTGCGAGCAGATATCCGATTACAATGCCTATACTCAATGTCGCGAATAGTAAAAGGGCGCGTGGAGTTGAAATGGTCCAAAATATGAAAGAAATCTCCACTTGCTGTATGTTTTGAAAAAGGAACAGCAGGAACAAAACGAGTAGGGTTATCATGCTAAATACTTTGGCTTTTCCCAATAGGCTTAGAGTCGGTGTTTTCATTGGAACTCCAAATTTAGAATAGCTGTTAAGCTCGAATGTTATTTGTCAAAAAATAATCATATTTTCATTTAAGCGCAATAAGGAGAGACGTTATACGAAGCAAGTCTGCAAGAATCGCTTTGGCGGTTCTTGTTCTCGATGTGAGCGTTTGTGAGTGGACTTCAGTATGTAATGTGAAATATTTCAAAATCAAGCCGAAAACTCTGCTTGTTTGCTTTTTAAAATGCGGGAGAGAGCGTTAGTTTTTCTGTAATTGTTTTATTGATCGTGTCATACTGCGTCTATTTTCTGAATTGATGGAAATACATCAGTCGTTTCCCATTTTTTTTATAGTTTGTCCGAGACATTGAGTGTCAATACAATCCGGAGTGTTGGTTGTTACCGAACTATTTCGAAGTACAGAAGCATGATAAGTGCAACTAGCAAGCTACTCCACAGAAGAGCTACGCGGACCGTCGTTGTCCTAGCCTGTTCTTTGTCTCTCCAAGATAGAGGTTGAATTCCCTGAACAAGAAAAGTGACAATGCCGGCAAGATTCAGACAGATGATGTTTGCAATAAAGAGGAGTCCTGCTCCTATCGCATATCCGGTCATTCCGGATCCTAAGAACAAACCACTTGCAGTGAGAGGTGGTAGCAATGAGAGGGCAACCATGACTCCGACTATTGAAGTCGGGACGCCCATAGTGAATGACACAATACCTGCTGCACCGGATACGATTGCGAGGATGATATCTGAATATGCCATTGTATTTCTTAGCAGAAGTTCGTTAGTCATGTTCGGCAACCCAAAAATACTGCCAGCAGCAAAGGAAAGGGCAAAGCAAAGGCTGATCCCACAGAACAATGTTTTTATTGCTTCACGTGCCAGTTTGTAATCGCCCAGAGTGCTTGCGAGAGCCAGGCCAACATTGGGTCCTAGTAGCGGTGCAAGGACCATGGCTCCAATGATGATTGCCACGCTGTCCCGTCTGAGCCCAATTATCGCGACTATTGAAGAAAGGGATATCAGCACCATATAGTTCTTAGAAATAATTGTAGTGTCGAGGACATCGGAATATAGTTCTTCGCGACTTATTCTGTTCTTTTTTATTTCATCATCGTTGTCGGTGGGATCGTTCATTTCCTTTTCGTCTTCCTCCTTTGCGAGAGGGTCCAAACGAGGTAGGGTCGCTTCGGCCGGGTAGACTACTATCCGGTATTTTTCAGACCACGCGAAAAGATGTTCCATTTTGTCCATAACATTCTCAGATTCTTGAACATCAAGGATGATTTTGAAAGCGAGTGCTTCTTCATCTTCAAGAGGAGAGGCCCAAAAGACGTACCCTTCTTTAGGGCGATGAGCTTCAAGGGATTGTATGACTTGGTCCTTATCTGAGCGAGGTGTCACTATTTCGATGACCCGCAATGGCATGGCTAGTCCCCTATGCTGGTTGTTAATTCTTTATAATTAGACAGATATGGTCATTATCATATCTACTGAGGATAGTATATGCAGTCAGCATTGATATGGGTTGGTATCATCTTTTGCTTATCTCAATCGGCAGTTTTTTCTGGTCTTAATTTGGCTTATTTTAGCCTGAGCAGGCTTCGTCTTGAAGTCGAGGCGCACTCTGGGAACAAGATGGCTGCGACCGTTTTGGCTTTACGACAGGACCCAAACCGTCTTTTGTGCACAATTTTGTGGGGCAACGTGAGCATCAATGTCCTGCTAACACTGCTTTCCGAGTCAGTTATGGCTGGTGTCGGGTCATTTGTTTTTTCAACAGTCGTTATTACCCTTGTAGGTGAGATCGTACCGCAAGCTTATTTTTCTAGAAAGGCACTCGTCGTGGGGTCTTTCCTTGCCCCGCTGGACAGAAAGGGGTCAGGTCTTTTATTTTAGCGCGAGAACGGCGAGAACGGGGTCAGGTCAGGTTCGATTCCCTCCAGTTCCACCAAGAAGGGAAAGAGGTTATCCATTTGTTTGGATAACCTCTTTGTGTGTTGAGGCGCTGCCTGTTGCCCTCTTTTGGCTTTCAGAATGTGGGAAGGGCTGCCTGTCTATACTATTTTTTCCGCTTGTTCATATCCTTTATCAGCAGGGCGATGCCCTGTCTGCGCTCCTTTTCGATGCGGTTCGCGCTTTTTGTGCGGCGGTCGGCAAGATACTGCATCTCGCGTTTCATCTTGCGATAGCTCTCCAGGCGAGCCTGCGGGAGTTCGCCGTCCCTGACGGCCTGCTGGACGGCGCAGCCGGGTTCCTGTTCGTGCGAGCAGTCCGCAAAGCGGCACATCCCGGCCAGCTCCCGTATGTCTTCGAACGTGCTTTCCACCCCGTGGCCGTTTTCATGGAACGCGATCTCCCGAATGCCGGGGTTGTCCATGAGCATCCCGCCCTGGGGCATGCGGATGAGCTCCCGGGTCGTGGTGGTGTGGCGTCCCTTGCCGACGCTGCCGCTGACTTCGCCGATGGCCTGGATCGCGCTGCCGTACAGCATGTTGGCCAATGTGGACTTGCCCGCACCGGACGAGCCGATCATGGCGACGGTCTGTCCTTCGCCGAGGCGGCTCTCCAATTCATCCTTGCCCCTGTCGTCCAGCATGGATGTCAACACCACGGGAACTCCGAAGGCGATGCTCTCGATTTCCAGTCGAAAGGGGACCGGGTCTTCATGCAGGTCCGCCTTTGTCAACACCACCACAGGGGAGAGGCCGCAGTTGTGGACCAGCGTCATGTACCGCTCCAGGCGTCTGGCATTGTAATCGCGGTCCAGGCCGCAAACAATGAATACGGTGTCGAGATTGGCGGCGATCGCCTGCTCGCGTTTAACGGCCTTGGACAGGTTGCCGCGTGAACCGGACTCGCCCCGGGACAGGAGGTTCCTGCGGGGAATGACGCGGGTAACAACGGTGTCGTCAACCAGCACCCAGTCCCCGGTGACGGGGTAGTCCCGGTGCGGGGAATGCAGGAGCTTGCCCGCAGGAGCGCACAGCCATTCGTCCCGGCCGTCCGTCACCAGAAACCGGTTTCGCAGCACGCTGACAACGCGCCCGATGCGGTCCTGCGACCTGTTCATGGCAGCCACGTGGCGTTCGAAGTGTTCGTTCCACCCCAGTTGGCGGAGACGTGTCGGATCACCGGGCGTGTTTGCCGGTACGTGTATGTGATTGATCATTTGTCATCACCATTTCGTTGAGGCCGATCGCATTCGATCGACCATGATTGAGTCGGCGGAAGCCGGTGACTCGCGGTCAGGGGCTTCGATGCTTGTACGATGGTGAATGCGTTGCGGAAATGAAGGGTGCGACAAAAGACCGATTTCGGAAGAAACGCGAATCGGACTGGCCGTAAAGACCTGGGTGCAAACCGCAGATGATTGCGGTCCGGAAGCGGTTTAAGCCTGTCGATTGCCCTTTATTTCGGCAACTTCGGACACAAGATCAATAAACCGGGTGAACATAAAATCTCCTGTTTGATGCAATGTGCAGGCAAATTAGCCCGACCGATCCGCAGGTGTCAACCGCTGTGACTTTCCTGCATTGGGGAGAGAGCCGGGGGCAGTCCGTGAAGGACGGGATTCCGGCATGAATGAACCCCCACGATTCAAGCCCCGCCGGTGTCTCTCGTCAGAATATCGGCTGCCACGGAGAGTGGTGGCTCGTCGCCGGTTCCTTCGGCGATTTCATGCTGTACTCGGCCTGGTATTTCTTCGGCAGGAAAACAAGGTCGACCTGCCACAGGGTGCCGTGGGAGTAGCAGAGATCGACGATGTCCCACAGGAAGAACCCCTGCCGGGAAAGCAGAGAAAGGGTGGGCCCGATCCGTGGTACAGTGGCTTCGACGACAACGCAGGAGCATTGGGGGAGAACCTCCCGGCAGCCTTTCAGCACTTCGATGTCCTTGCCGTCCACGTCGATCTTCAAGAGGAACGGGGCCGCGTAGGAGTGGGCGGGAATGATCGTGTCCAGCTTGTGCTGCTCGACGGATATGCAGTCTTCTCCTTCGGTGTCGGCAAGCTGGGAGTGGCTGACGGCCTGCCGGTCGGTTCGGATCAGTCTCAGGAAACTTGTCCCGTCCTGGTCGGAGACCGCGCATTGGTGCAGGTCGTAATCCAGGTCCTTGTAGGCCTGCCTGATGGCCTGCTCGTGGTCGGGGACGGGCTCGAACAGGGCGTGCTTCTTGTCCGGAAAGCATCGGATCAATTCAGAGGTCTGGCTCAGGACGCCGACATCTATGACCGTGCCGACCGGTATCCCGAGTTCCACGATCATCTGCAATGCACTGAGTTTGGTAGGGCGCCGTTGCGCAGCGTCGGGTTGTGTCTCCGTCACGGTTCGCTCTTCCCGGGTGTCTTCCGAGGGGGTGCGTCTGCTGGGCCAGGCCTGTTTCAGGCTGTTGAAAAAATTCGGCATATTGTGTGTGGTGGTAATCCGTTATGGCGGAAATGCCCGTGGCCTGATCCTTCCCCTGTCGTTTCGAGTCCGATCGACAGCTTGTAGTAGTACCCCCGAGTCGTCCAGAGCACAATTCCCAATTTGCGCGGACCATGCCCCGGCGAGACGGCGAAATGACCGGGCATGAGAACGGCCCGGAAGGTTCCTTCCGGGCCGGTTGTCGGTATCCGTTGCCTGTATCAGGCCACGGCCTTCTTGGCGGCAGCCAGGGCTGCCTCGTAATCGGGCTCCTCGGTTATCTCTTTCAGGTATTCGACGTACTCGACCTTGCCGTCCCTGCCCACCACGAAGACCGCGCGGGTCAGGAGGCGGAGTTCCTTGATCAGGGTGCCCCAGTTCTCGCCGAAGGACGCCCCGGCATGGTCGGACAGCGTCTGCACGGCCTCGATTCCGGCGGCCCCGCACCAGCGTGCCTGGGCAAAGGGCAGGTCCATGCTCACGGTCAGGATTTTCACCTCGTCGCCCAGGGCCGCAGCCTCGGTGTTGAAGCGGCGGGTTTCCATGTCGCACACGGGCGTGTCCAGGGACGGGACCGCGGCGATGATCAGCACCTTGCCCGCAAAGTCGGCCAGGGTGGCCGGGGACAGGTCGTTGGCGGCAATCGTGAAGTCGGGAGCCGTGTCGCCGACTTTGATCTCGGGGCCGACCAGGGTCAGGGGATTCCCCTGGAACGTGATTATTCCGGTTCTTTCACTCATGAGTATCTCCTTATCAAAGCTGATGGGTCTTTTTCACACCATACCACATGGCAAAGGAAAGGAGTAAAGAAAAACCCGGCTTGGCCGGAAACGGGTTTTGCATACCTGGAATATGTATTCGCCACCGGCGGATGCAGCCGGAAAAATGGGCTATCAGGACAATGAATTAACCCGCATTATTGCCAATTATTATAATTGATCCTCCCAACAAATGAGCTAGCGTGCGAAATAATACCTGGAGGTAACCATGAAGATACACCTTGGACTCGGACAACGCCTCGTTCTTCTCGTGAGTGTTGTCGTCCTCTTTCTCGTCACCGGAACACTCCTGGCCGTCAATGTCGGAACCAAAAATCTTACCCTTGACTTATCTGAAAATGTACTCAGCCAGAATGCGAATTCCGTTTCCGCCACTCTTGACAGTTGGCTGGATGAGCGTTTGAGCTTGCTCAGTCTGTTGGCTTCGGAACCCAGCGTGATAGAGGCTTTGAACCATGGCGATTATACCGTGGCAACCGATATCGCGCTTGCTGCCAAGGCCAGGGATGCGTCGTTGGAGTCTTTTTTTGCTCACGACGCCGAAGGGACGTCCGTCATCACCACCAATCAAGGCGGAAGAGGGAAAAACTACAAGTCCCGAGGATATTATAAAGATATTATCGTCGACAAGAAGCCGTATTACATTTCCGACATCACGCTTTCGCCTGTCTCGAACAAGCCTAGGCTGGCAATTGCCGTCCCAGTGAAAGATGGCGGGAAAACGATCGGATATGTGGGCATGTCGGTGCTGGCCACCGCGTTCACCGAAAGGTTTATTGACCCCATAAAGGTCGGCGAAAAGGGCTATTGCTTCATCGTCGATCCCGAGGGCAAGATCCTGGCCCACCCGGACAAGGATACCATCTTCAAGGACCTGTCGAATTATCATTTCATCCAGGAAGCCGTCACTCGCAAGAACGGATTCATCAATTACGAGTGGAAGGGCGCGACCAAGTACATGGCCTTTTCCGATGTGAAGAAGACCGGCTGGGTCGTGGCGCTGAGCGCGGAGCAGGACGACCTGATGAGCGCCGCCTATACGCTGCAGAAATTCCTGCTGCTACTCGGCGTGTGCGGCCTTTTGCTGACGGTGGTCATCATCTTCTTCTTCGTGAAGCGATTGGTTACGGTCCCGCTGCAGCGCATCCAGCAGAAGTTCGCCACCCTGGCCGAGGGCGTACTCGATCCGAACATCGAGGGATCGTTCAAGGCCGAGCTGGCCATGCTTCGCGAGGCGTTCATTTCCATGGTGGAGCGGCTGCTGGCCATCGTCACGGACGTGAAGGAAGCCAGCCGGGCCGTTTCCGTGGGCGGGGCGGAGCTGACCGATGCCTCGCAGACCCTGTCGCAGGGGTCCACCGAGCAGGCCGCCTCCATCGAAGAGGTGTCCGCCTCGGTTGAGGAGATGGTCTCGAACATCACCCAGAACGCGGAGAACAGCAACAAGACCGAAGAGCTGGCCGCACGAGCCGCAGAAGACGCCCGCCGGGGCGGCAAGGCCGTGTCCGAGGCCGTCACCGCAATGAAGAACATTGCGGAGAAGATCGTCATCATCGAGGAGATCGCCCGTCAGACCAACCTGCTGGCCCTGAACGCGGCCATCGAGGCCGCCCGGGCCGGGGAACACGGCAAGGGATTCGCCGTTGTCGCCGCCGAGGTGAGAAAGCTGGCCGAACGAAGCGGTGTGGCCGCCTCGGAAATCAGCGAGATATCCTCCAAGAGCGTCGAGGTGGCTGAAGAGGCAGGCCAGATGCTGGACAAGCTCGTGCCGGACATCACGCAGACGGCGGAGCTGGTGCAGGAAATATCCGTGGCCACGACCGAACAGCATTCCGGCGCCGGACAGATAAACAAGGCCATGCAGGAGTTGGACAAGGTCATCCAGTCCAACGCGGCCATGTCCGAAGAGGTCGCTTCCAGTGCGGAAGAGCTCTCGGCCCAGTCGGCGCAACTGCAGGAAACCATGTCCTTCTTCAAGACGGCGGCCGGGCAGGGCAGGGCGTCCCGCACCATGGCCCGAAGGCCCGTCAGGACGGTCAAGCGCAAGCCTGCGCCCGCCTTGCCCGCGCGATCGACAGGAGCTTCTGCGTCCGCGCCCGAGGATGTTCCCTCAGGCGGGATGAACCTGGAGATGGACGACGAGGACTTTGAACGGTTTTAGGTAAACCGTTCTGAAGGGATTGTCCCTTTGATTTCACTCATGCCTTGAAAGGCCTGGAAGGTTTTCCTTCCAGGCCTTTTTCGAGGCTGCCCGACCGATCAGGCTGCGGCCCGGCAGGATTCTTCTTCATGGGACACCGCGTCCCGGGGGGCAAAGGTCTCGTCGATGCGGTGGGCCACGCGCGCCAGCAGGTGGCGGTCATGGCTGATGGCCAGCACGCCCACCTCGTGTTTCCCGGCCCACTTGAGCACCGCGTCCCAGACCAGGGCCTGGGTGTTGGGGTCGAGCATGGCCGTCATCTCGTCGGCGATCAGGTACCGGGTCTTCGGGGTCATGACCCGGGCCAGGGCGAGCCGTTGCAGCTCGCCGCCCGACAGTTCGTGGGGGTAGCGGGACAGCCAGGCGGGCTCGATGTTCAGCCGCTCGAGCGTGCGGGGGCCGGGATTATGCCCCTCGGCGAGGCTGTCGCCGATTTTCCAGCGGGGGTTCATGGTCAGCTCCGGGTGCTGCAGTATGAGTTGCACCGGGGAGAAAACGCGGGTCGGAAGCGGTTGGCCGTCGCAGCTCACCAAGCCCTGTTGCGGGACCAGATGTCCGGCAAGGATCTTGGCCAGGGTGGATTTTCCCCGACCGCTGGGGCCGGGCAGTCCGACCACCTCGCCGGGACGGACGTGGAAATTCAGGTCCTTGAGAATCCAGGGTGTGGAATCATACCGGAAGGACAGGTTGTTTCCCTTAAGCATGGCAGCACCTCACCTGGCCGTCCCCCACGGGGCGCAGGGGCTGGGGTCCCAGGCACTCCGCAGTCTTTTTCGGGCACCGGTCGCCATAGATGCATCCCGCCACGGCCCGGTCCTCCATGGGTTGGTTGCCGGGCACGAATCCGAAATTCTGTTGCGGCAGCGCATTCCACAACGCCTGCGTGTACGGGTGCCGGAGTTTTTCCCGCTCCCGGAAGTCCCGGGCGGACGCCATCTCCACCGTGGTGCCCGCGTAGATGACCGCCACCCTGTCCGCAATGGTCACGGCGGCGTCCAGGTCGTGGGTGATGAGCATGATGGACTTGCCGGAGTCGGCCAGCTCCCGGAGGTGGTGCAGGGACTGCCGGGCAACGGCGGGGTCCAGCCCGGTGGTGGGCTCATCGGCGATGAGCAGGGCGGCGTCGCCCGCCGTGGCCGTGGCGGTCAGCACCCGCCGGGCCATGCCTCCGGAGACCTGGAAGGGGAACATGGCCTTGACCTCGTTTTCCAGCCGGTAACGGGCAAAGGCCGTGTCCGTGTTCCTGGCCGCCGACCGGCAGCACTGGCCGCTCAGCCGGGATGCCCGGTAGACCTGCCTGCCCACGCGGGAAAGCGGGTTCAGGTAGGCCACGGACTGGGGGATGAGGGCGATCTGTCTGCCCCGCAGCCGGGGGATGGAGCGGGGCGTCACGGCCTCGCCCTTGAACAGGATGTCGCCGGTGATGCGGGCGTTTTTCGGCAGCAGCCCGAGGACCGCGTGGGCCAGGAGGCTTTTGCCGGAACCGCTGGACCCCACCACGGCCACGATTTCCCCGTGGCCGATCTGAAGGGACAGGTCCCTGACCGGGTGGAGGGGGGCGCGGCGCCAGCCGCTTCCGTACCGTTTGAATTCGATGGACAGGTTGTTGACCGTCAGCATGACTACTCCTGGCTGGTTTTCGGGTCTGTTATGACGCGGAGGCTGTTGCCCAGGATGTCGAAGAGCTTGACCGTCACCAGCAGGGACAGGCCGGGCAGGATGGCCAGCCACCAGTAGCCGGTGGAGATGTGGCGCATGGCTTCGGACAACAGGATGCCGATGGACGGGTTGTGCGGGGAGAGCCCGAACCCGAGGAAGGTCAGTCCGGCGGCGTGGAGGATGGCGTGCGGGAAGAGCAGTATCAGGCCGATGGTGAACTGGGGAACGATGTGCGGCAGCATGTGCTTTCGCGCGATCCACCAGGGCGACCGGCCCAGCCTGCGGGAGACCATGACGAACTCGGCCTGTTTGAGTTGCAGGATTTCCGCCCGGATGATGCGCGCCAGCCGCGTCCAGTGGGATATGGCCACGGCGATGATCACGCCCGTGGCCCCGCCGCCGCAGGCAAAGGACACCAGGATGAGCAGCACCAGGTGCGGGGTGGCCATGATCAGGTCGATGAGCGTGGTCACCACAGCGTCGGTCTTTCTGCCCATGGTTGCGGACAGGGTGCCGAGCACGACCGAGACCACGGAACTGACCGTGGCCGCCAGGAGTCCGATGCCCAGGCTGCGGGTGAGCCCCTTGACCGTGCGCACGAACATGTCGCGGCCCAGCCAGTCCGTGCCGAAGGGGAACTCCAGGCACGGCGGCAGCTTTCTGTGCAGGAAATCCGTGGCCAGTCCGGCGTCTCCCATCAGGTTGGCGGTCGCGGTCAGGGTGGCGAAATAGGCCATGCAGAGGCAGAGGACCCATACGGCCCGGCCCCGGCCGTCCCCGAGGCGCAGCCGGTGGGCCAGGAGATGCAGCCGGTCCGGCAGGGAGGGGCGGCAGGTGTCCGTTGTCATTTCGCTTCCTCCGTGCCGATGCGGATGCGCGGGTCGAGGACCCCGTAGAGGATGTCCGCGATGAGATTGCCCGCAAAGACGAACACGGCGCTGAACAGGGTGATTCCGAGCAGGAGCGGCACGTCGCCTCGGATGCCCGCCTCCACCGTGGCCTTGCCCAGGCCGGGGTAGGAGAAGACCTGTTCGGCCAGCACCGAACCGCCGAACAGCTCGCCCAGGGAGGCGAACTGCAGGGTGACGGCGGGCAGGGCCACGTTGCGCACCGCGTGCCGCCAGGCCACGCCCGTCCGCGATTCGCCCTGGGCAAAGGCGAACAGGGCGTATTCGCTGTTCATGGCGTCGATGGTCTTTTCGCGCGTGTGCAGGGCGATCTGGGCCACGCCGATGAGCGACAGGGTGGCTGCGGGCAGGATCAGATGGTGGAGGCGCTGCCACAGGGTGGCGTCGTCGGGCGAGACCCCCGGCGGGGTGGCGCAGCAGATGGGGGTCAGCCCCAGGGAAACGGAAAACACGGCCAGCAGCACCAGCCCCATCCAGAAGGACGGTGTCGAGGCCAGGGTGTAGCTGTAGATGCGGATGATCCTGTCGGTCAGGGAGCCCCGGTTGGTGCCCGCCACCACCCCGAGGACGAAGCCGAGACCGCCCGACAGCAGCCAGGCCGAGGCCATGAGCCACAGTGAGGTCACGAACCGTTTGCCGATGACCGTGGTCACGGGCTCGTTGAAGATCATGGATTGTCCCAGGTCGCCCCGGACCGCGTTGCCGAGCCAGATGAAGAAGCGTTCGGGCGCGGGCTTTTCCAACCCCCAGCGCTCGATGATTCGTTGTTCCTGCTCAACGCTGATCTGCATCCGGTCGATGCCGATGTAGGCAGTGACCGGGTCGATGGGCGACAGGGAAACCAGGGTAAAGGCCAGGATCGAGACCAGCGACAGGATGAGAAACAGTCGGCCGGCCTTGCCCAGGCAGAAGGAGGGGGAGATGACGTTCATATCTGCTTGTCCCGGCCCGGCGGCGAGCGTCAGCCTCGCCGCCGGGCATGGGTATCAGTCTTTCCAGGTCCATTTCTGGATGTTGGCCGTGATGGGCCAGCCGTGGCCGTGGGGCTCGACCTGCGAGACGCCGACATCCAGGTGCTCGTCGATGAAGTAGGTGTGATCGAGATTGACCAGCCACGCCCAGGGAGCGTCGCCCCTGGCGTTGAAACCGGTCTTCCCGTCCCATTGCGCCTTTTTCCAGAATTCGAGCGACGCTTCGTAGCTGTCTGCGGCGAGGGCTGCGTCCAGGTATTCGTCCACCTTCGGGTTCGTGTAGAAGCCCGCGTTGTTGTATCCTTCCCCTGCCTGGTGGCTGCTGTAGAGGTGGTAGACCTCGATGGGATCGTGGCTGCCCCAGCCGAAGACGACGACCCGTGAGTGTTTGAGCTGCCTGATTTCATCCCAACTGCGCTTGCCTTCCACCAGGGCGTTGATGCCGATGTTCTTGAGCATGTCGGCGCAGGCCAGGGCCAGGTACTGGCGGATGGAGCGGGTGGCCGGGTAGATGATGGTGAATTCGGCCTTCAGGCCGTCTTTCTCGACGATGCCGTCCCCGTCGGAATCCTTCCAGCCGCCGTCGGCAAGGATCTTGCGGGCGGACTCGGTGTCGGCGTCGGCGATGACGTTGGCGGGATTGTCCCACGGCAGCCCGTCGCAGGGGCCGTAAGCCGGACGGCCGAAGCCTTCGAGCACGCCTGCGACCAGGAGCTTCCTGTCGATGGCCACGTTGATGGCCTTGCGGATGGCCGGGTCGGTGGTGACGTTGTTGCCTATGGGCAGGCCGTCAGCCGTCTTTTCACCCTTGTCCGGGACGGTGGGGAACATCAGGCCCCGGTTGTCCACGCTCCTGACGGGGTGCAGCTTCATGCCGGGAATGGTCTGCACGGCCAGGGCCTGCGGCACCACGACCACATCGACCTTGCCCGCCCGGGCGGCGGCAAAGGAGGTGTCCTCGTCGGTGAACAGGAAGACGAGGCGCTTGAAAAAGGGCTTGTCGCCGTAATAGTGGGGATTCGCTTGGGCGATCATCTGCTGGCCCTCGTTCCATTCCACCATCATGTAGGGGCCGGACCCGACGGGCTTGCGGGCATAGTCCTGCCCGTGCGCGGCCTTGGGAACGATCCCGAGGCTGATGAACCGGTTGACGAACGTCGAGTCGCGCGACGTGAGCCGGAATTCGATTTCGTATTTGCCGGTGGCCTCGGCCCGGTCCATTTTCATCAGATCGACCTTGCCGCCCACCTTGGCCGCGGTGTTGAAGGTGTAGGCCACGTCCTCGGCGGTCAACGGGGTGCCGTCGGAGAACCTGGCGTCCTCGCGGATGGTCACGGTCCAGGTGAGGCCGTCTTGTGAAAGTGCGTACCGTGTGGCGAGGTCCTTGACGATGTTCAGGTTTTCGTCCCGCCTGAGCAGGGTGGACTGGAACAGGGGGCTGCCGTAACGGCCCCAGCCCAGGGTCGGGTCGTATCCGTCTTCGGGCTCGCCCTGAATGGCCAGGGTGAGCGTGTCCTTGGCCAGGACCGGGGACACGGCCATGGTGCACAGCAGCATCAGGCCGACCGCCAGGGCCAGCGCCAGCCTCCCTGCGGGGATTGTTTTGAAAACGCGCATGAACTCCTCACTTCGTATACGGGTTTTAAAAAAGATTGCGCTAAATAACATTAATATAAAAATCGTGTCAATAAAAGCGACCTAAATCAAAAACAGTCAGACTAGACAAGGCGGGCGGACTGGGTGGGCAGCCTGAGAGGGGGTGTCGCATGGGTTCGGTGGGGCGAAAGGGTATATCGCTGGGCGCGGGATCGCCCCTCGTGCAGACGATCTTCGTTTGCGTGGCAAGGGATGGCACCAATCGGTCTTGTGTATCCCGCCGTGTGTACAGGATTTATTTTCTTGCGGGGCTTGATCGGCTTGGAAAACGGATTATGATTACAGGCAGAGGGAAGGCAAACAGTCAAGCGACAGGAGACGGATATGTGCAAGAACTGCGGCTGCAATCTCGACAAGGACCGGGTGGCCCATCAGCATGCCCACGGCGGCCAGGACATCCATGGCCATGAGCACGAGCACCAGCATGCCCACGTGCATGAGCACACCCACGCGGACGGCACCACCCACTCCCATGAGCACTGCCACGTGCACAGCCATACCCACAGTCACGGGCACGAGCACGGCGTGGACGGCGAGCACGAGCACGATCACGGGGCCCACAGCCATGACGTGGACCACGGCCACGGGCATGGCGGCGAAGGGCACGACCACAATCACGGTTGATGAACGCCCTGCGGCTGGTGTCGGAACCATAGCCGGCACCGGTCGCCCCATCACGGCACGACGCCCAGGGGACGGAGCACGCGGGGGAGCAGCCCCTGGAGCTTGGAGATGCACACCCCGTAGTTGGTCACCGGGACCTCCCGGCGGCCGCATTCCGTTATCCGCCGGAGCATCTCCGTGCGGTTCAGCATGCACGCCCCGCAGTGGACCACCAGGCTGAACCGTTCCAGGTCCTCGGGGAAGTCGTGCCCAGAATAGACCTCGAAACGCAGGTCCCTGCCCGTATACTGTCCCATCCAGCGCGGAATCTTGACCCTGCCGATGTCGTCGGCAACGTTGTGGTGCGAGCACGCCTCGCCGATGAGCACGGTGTCGCCGTCTTTGAGGTCGTCGATGGCCGAGGCCCCCCTGACCAGGCTGTCCAGGTCGCCCTTGTAGCGGGCGAACAGGGTGGAGAAGGTGGTCATGGGGATGTCGTCGGGCACGTCCCCGGCCACGCTCATGACCACCTGCGAGTCCGTGACGACCAACGCGGGCTTTTCCCTGAACCCGTCCAGCGCGGCCTGGATTTCCCGTTCCTTGACCGTGACCCCGACGGCGTCACAGTCCAGAATTTCGCGCAGCACCTGCACCTGGGGCAGGATCAGGCGGCCCTTGGGCGCGGCCAGGTCGATGGGCACCACGCAGAGCACCAGGTCTCCTCCGCTGATCATGTCGCCGAGGATCAGCCGCTCCTGCCGGTATTCCGGCGGCGCGCTGTCGATGATCATCTGCTTCAGACGGTCCACGCCGGTGTTGCACACGGCGGAGACGTGGACCAGGGGAACGGCCTCGCCGCCGGGCAGAATGGCCGTCCCGTCCATGATGCCCGTGCGCAGGTCCGCCTTGTTCCAGGCGATGATGTGCGGGACGTTCATCTCCCGGATGGCTTCCAGCAGGTCGTGTTCGTATTCGGTGAGCCCTTCCTCGCCCAGGACGACCACGGCCACGTCGCAGCGGTAGAGAACCTTGCGGGTGGCCTTGACGCGCAGTTCGCCCAGTTCGCCCGTATCGTCCAGCCCGGCGGTGTCGTAGAAGGTCACCGGCCCCAGCGGCAGCAGCTCGTAGTGCTTGGCCACGGGGTCCGTGGTGGTGCCCGGCGTGTCGGACACGATGGCCGTGTCCTGGCCCGTCAGGGCGTTTATCAGGGAAGACTTGCCCGCATTGCGCCTGCCCGCCAGGGCGATGACCAGCCGAACCCCGCGCGGCGCCTTATTCGACATGATTCCTCCTCGGGGAGAACCCCTTGGCCGAGGACACGGCGAAGCCCGAGCCCTCGATGGCCCGCCTGGCCCGGTCAAGGGTCGGAGGGCCGTCCAGCGGGTCCGCGTTCTTGCCCGGATAGATGATGTAGTTCCCCCGGATGTCCGCCGGGGTCATGGACGGCATGAGCACGTTGCATCCCCGGCGCAGGGCCTCGGCCCGGCTCTCAGGGCGCAGGGCGTCCAGGGCCGAGGTGGCCGGGATGTTCGCCTCGGGGTTGAGGAGGCGCAGGATGGCGGTCATGCGGTTGGAGAGCCGCGCCGAGCCCGGCGCGCAGCCCGCAAGAGGGGTGTCGGAATTGGGCACGAACGGCCCCACCGCGATCATGTCCAGGCCGAGGTCCGTGAGAAAGAGGATGTCCTTGAGCGCGTCCATGGGGGTGGTGCCGGGCAGCCCGGCGATGACCCCGGACCCCACCTCGAAGCCGAGGTTGCGCAGGCCCTCCAGCCGGTGGAGCCGGGCGCTGAAATCCTCGCCCTGTCGCAGCCGTTTGTAGAGGTTGCGGTCCGTGGTCTCCAGCTTGAGCAGGCAGCGGTCCGCGCCGCAGGCGCGCCAGAAGGCGTATTCGTCGATGCCCCGGTCTCCCAGCGACAGGGTCACGGCCACGTCGTGGCACCGCTTGATGGTCCGTATCAGCTCGCCGATCAGTTCCATGGAAAAACCGGTGTCGTCGCCGGACTGCAGGACCACGGTCCCGGCCCCTTCGGCCACGGCCCGGGCCGCGGCGTCGAGAATGTGTTCGGCCTGCATGCGGTACCGCGTGAGGTTCTTGTTGTCGGCGCGCAGCCCGCAGTAGCGGCAGTGCTTGTCGCAGACGTTGGAGAATTCGACGATGGCCCGGATGTAGACGTCGTTGCCGAAGACCCGCTGCCGGGTGGCGTGGGCTTCGGCGAACAGACCGGCGTCGTCGCTGCCGTTCAGGTATTCGAGGATGTCGTGCGTGTTCATGGCGTGGTGGTGGCCGGGGTGTCCCGGTGTTCGAGTTGTCGGGCGGGAACGGTCGACAAAGCGCGGCACCGGCACATGGCCCTGGCGCACTCGTTGACCAGACGGAAGGCGGCAATCTCCTCGTCGTCGGCGTGGTATGGAGGCTTGCCGGCCATGGTCCATTTGAGCAGGGTGGGCACGTCCGCCCGGATCATGCCCCAGAATCCCTGGGGCGCGTGCACGTTGGCGTGGGCGTACTGGCCGAAAATGATGGTGTCGTCCGCGATGACCACGGGCAGGCAGGGCAGCCGCCTGGCCGGGTGCAGGTACACCTTGTCCGGGAAGCGGTGGGCCAGCTCGGTCATGAACCGGTGGGACAGGGCCACCTCGTCGTCCGCCGCCTGGGGCGAGATGCCGAAGCGCAGGGCGTCCAGGAAGGGACGCACCCAGCCCTGGTCGTTGCCCGGTTCGAGGACGATGATGTCCAGCCGTTCGAATTCGGGCTTTTCCAGGGCGGTCTCAAGCCCTTCCCTGTGCGGCCGGGATCGGGCGAACGCGCCGTACACCGCCGCGTGCAGGATGATCCTGCGGCGGCTCCGGGCGAACAGGGACGGCGTGTCCAGCCGGTCGATGGTGGTGACGATCTTCATGGCGTGTTCACCTCTTCGTACTCTCCGGGCGTGAAGCCCAGCTTGCATAATTGACGGGGCGAAAAAAGGCGTTCCACGGTGTCTGCCGGGGCCACGCCCGCTTCCACCATATGGGCCGGGATGGGGGTCCCGTTGCGCCGCGCGTCGGCCACCAGCTTTTCCACCGCGTCGTAGCCGAGTACGGGCACCAGCACCGTTGCCAGGGCCGCGCTTTGTTCCACATGGGCCCGGCAGCGGTCGGGCCGGGCTTCGATGCCGCGCACGCAGTTGTCCGCCAGGCCGAGGCAGGAGGCGGTCAGCAGGGTCATGGACTCGAGCAGGGAGTGGGTGATGAGCGGCAGCAGGTGGTTGAGCTCCAGCTGCCCCAGCCCGGCGGCCAGGGCGATGGTCTGATCGTTGCCCATGACCCGCAGGGCGGCCTGGGTGACCGCTTCGGGCATGACCGGGTTGACCTTTCCGGCCATGATCGAGGACCCGGCCTGGATCGGCGGCAGGGTGATCTCGCCCAGCCCGGCGGCCGGGCCGCTGGACAGCAGCCGGAGGTCCGAACCGATCTTGAGCAGGTTGGCCGCGCACGCCTTGAGCATGCCCGAGACCTCCACGAAGACGTCCGCGTTCTGGGTGGCGTCCAACAGGTTCTCGGCCCGGGACACGGGCAGCCCGGTGATGGCGGCCAGGTTCCCGGCCACGGCCAGCACATAGTCTCGCGGCGCGCCCAGACCGGTGCCGATGGCCGTGCCGCCGAGGTTGACCCGCTTTATGCGTTCCCGGCACTTGAAGATGCGCCAGCGATCGCGGGAAACGGCCTCGGCAAAGGCCCCGAAACTCATGCCCAGGGTCATGGGCACGGCGTCGGTCAGTTCCGTGCGCCCCACCTTGACCACGTCGCGGAACTCGGTCTCCTTGCGCTGGAGGGATTCCTGGAGCGAGGCCACGGCCCTTTCCAGTTCCATGAGCAGGTCGGTGGCCGCCACCCGGAGGGCCGTGGGAAACACGTCGTTGGTGGACTGGTGCATGTTGACGTGGCGCAGGGGGTTGACCAGTTCGCGGTCGCCCCTGTCTCCGCCGAGCCGTTCGGCTGCCCGCGCCGCGATGACCTCGTTGAAGTTCATGTTGGTGGAGGTCCCGGCCCCGCCCTGGAAGGGGTCCACCACGATCTGGTCGTGGAACGCGCCGCCCGCGATTTCGGCGCAGGCGTCCATGATCGCCTGTCCGCGCTCCCCGGACAGATGCCCGAGGAGCGCGTTGGTCTTTGCGCAGGCCTGTTTCACTTGTGCGAAGGCGCGGATGAAGGCCGGGTGCAGCCGATATCCGGAGAAGGGGAAGTTGCGCACTGCCCGCGAGGTGTGGATGCCGTAGTAGGCATCCGCAGGCAGATCGATTTCGCCGATCCCGTCACGTTCGGTCCGCAGTCGTTCCGGTTCCTGGTTCCGCATGGTTCGTCCGGCTAAGGTTACAGGTACAGGTCCCGCTCTCCCGCCTCCATCCGGACCAGGCGTTCGGTCAACAGCTTTTTCCGGTCGGGGTCGGGGTAGTTGTCCACTTCGTTCTTGATGAGGGCCTCGCCGATCCGTTTGGTCTCTTCCGAGGCGTAGTCCTCCAGGTATTCCTTGAAGGTCAGCAGCCCGTTGGGCAGGCAGAATTTCTGGATGAATCCGGTCTTGGCCAGTTCCATGAAGTGCTCGCCGGTGCGGCCCAGCCGGTAGCACGCCGTACACCAGGACGGCACGTAGCCGTGATCCCCGGCCACGGACCGGATGACCTCGTCCAGGCTGCGGCTGTCGCCGACGCAGAACTGCTGCACGTCCGGGCGGTCGTATTCCGGGTCGGAATACGCGCCGGGATAGGTGCGGGAGCCGCCCGAGATCTGGGATACCCCGAGCTCCATCAGTTCCCTGCGGAACTCGGCGGTTTCCCGCGTGGTCAGGATGAGCCCCGTGTAGGGCACGGCCAGCCGGAGCACGGACACGATCTTCTTGAATTCGTGGTTCGTGGTCGGATAGGGCGGATTGTAGGCGATGTCCGAGTTCAGGGCGGGTTCGAGCCGGGGGAAGGAGATGGTGTGCGGTCCCACGCCCCAGTCGCGTTCGAGCTGGCGGGCATGGTGGAGCAGCCCGAGCACCTCGTAGACCGGGTCGTACAGGCCGAAGAGCGCGCCCATGCCCACGTCGTCGATGCCCGCTTCCTGCGCCCGGTGCATGGCGTGCAGCCGCCACAGGAAGTTGGTCTTGGGCCCGGCGTGGTGCAGCTTCTCGTAGGTGGGCCGGTGGTAGGATTCCTGGAAGCACTGGTAGGTGCCGATGCCCACCTCGTGAAGCTGTTTGAAGCCGTCCACGTCAAGGGGCGCGCAGTTGATGTTGACCCGGCGGATTTCGCCGCTCTTGGCCGAGGTCACGGCGTAGACGTCCCGCACGGTCTGGGCGATCCAGTCCGCGCCCAGCGTGGGGTGCTCTCCGTAGACGAGGAGCAGCCGCTTGTGCCCGAGGTCCTCGAGCACGGTGACTTCGGCCCTGATCTCCTCTGAGCTCAGGGTGCGCCGGTCCAATTCCTTGTTGGAGGCCTTGAACCCGCAGTACTGGCAGCGGTTCTTGCATTCGTTGGTGATGTACAGCGGTGCGAAGACCACGATGCGGTTGCCGTAGATGGCTTTCTTGATGGTGATGGCGGTCTCGAAGATGGCCTCGTCCAGGTCCCTGTCCTTGTTTCGCAGCAGGGCGGCGGCCTCATCCGGGTCCAGTCCCTGTTTCTCGCGGGCCTTGGCCAGAATTTCCCTGATACGTCCCGGGTCCGGATTCTCGAACCGGGCCATTTCCTCCCGGATGGTCGCCTCGTCCACGAAATTGTGCAGGCCTTGGCCCAGCGTGTTGTCCTGTTTCATTGGTTGCCTCCCTGGTTCACACCAGAAGTGATTTGACCCGAACGCCGTCCAGATTGCCCAGCTTGCCGGTCAGCGCCCCCACCTCGTCGGTGGTGGCTTCGATGATCAGGTCGATTATGCTCACGCCCCTGTCCCTGAAGGGCAGGCCCATGCGCCCGACGATGATGTCCCCATAATCGCTCAGGATGGTGTTGACGGTCGCGGCCGCCTTTTGCCTGTCCTTGATGATGATGCCGACGATACCGAGTCGCTTCTGCATCACGTATCCTCCTGTTGGTGGCTTGCTCCGTAAAGAGAAGAGCCCGGTTTAGCACTCCCGGGCCTTCTGCTTCGAGGGAATATGGGCGGAGCTTCTGGACGGTTCTCCCGGCCGCGGAAACGGGCAGGGCCAGTTGGCTCCACCCTGTGGTTCAGGCGAACCCTTCCCGCAGGCAGAATTTCTCCGAATGGAGGTGTTCCGGGGAAATTCTTACGAGAAAAAATATTACTAATCAAGAAAAAATTATACTGAACGCATAACTTTTTAAAAAAAGTATTACGAAACAGAGAGAGCAGCGCGGAGCGCGCGGGGTGTCTTGCAGAGTGAAACGGGGAAGGAGGGAAAAGCTTTCGGCCCTAGGATCAGAAATGTCCTCGCCGCAGGTCGAAGCTGTCAGGTCTTAGAGGTTGAACTTGAAGCCCTTGGCCTTGAGTGCAGCCAACCGCGCGCTGCGGTCCACGTAGTGGGTGTGCAGCAGGTGGTGGGACATGTGGCCGCAGGGACCTTCATGCAGGAAGCCGTCCTTGTGGTCGTAGATCTTGGCGATCATGGGGTTGTCCTGGGACTTCCTGACCTTGTAGATCTTGGCGTCGGCGTCGTACACGGACTTCTGGCGCAGGCCAACGAAGTTCATGGAGCTTGCGACCGCTTCCTTGGTCAGGTTGACGCCGAGAACGGCATATCCGGCCATGAAGCCGCAGGCCTTGATGAAACCGCGTCTGTTCATTTTCATGGTTGCTATCCTCCTTATGCGCTGACCCGGCGTGCCCGGAAACGCTTGTTGATCTTGGCCACAGTGCTGCGGAACAGGGAAGCCGTGACCTCGGGGTCGATGGGCTGGCCGCCGCCGTTAACGCAACCGCCGGGGCAGCTCATGATCTCGATGAAGTGGTACGGGGATTTCCCGGCCCTGACTTCGTCGCAGAGCTTGGCGGCGTTTGCCAGGCCGCTGGCCACGGCCACCTTGACCGTGCCGAAGCCGGGCACCGCGACATCGGCGGTGTTGATGCCTTCGTGGGTGCGCACGACCTTGATGTCCGGGTTCTTGAGGGTCTGTCCGGACAGGACCTCGTAGGCCAGGCGCAGGGCCGCTTCCATGACGCCGCCGGAGTTGCCGAAGATGGTGGCCGCGCCGGTGGAGTCGCCCAGGATCGGGTCGGGTTTCTGCGAGGGCAGCGAGTTGAAGTCGATGCCCGCAGTCTTGATCATGTAGGCCAGCTCGCGGGTATTGATGGTGGCGTCGATGTCGCGGAAGCCGCTGTCCGCCAACTCCGGGCGCAGCCCTTCGTACTTCTTGGCGATGCACGGCATGAT
Organism: Pseudodesulfovibrio portus; assembly: GCF_026000375.1. Taxonomy (NCBI): domain Bacteria; kingdom Pseudomonadati; phylum Thermodesulfobacteriota; class Desulfovibrionia; order Desulfovibrionales; family Desulfovibrionaceae; genus Pseudodesulfovibrio; species Pseudodesulfovibrio portus. The sequence continues at coordinate 1,129,868 of NZ_AP026708.1, read as the reverse complement.
GGAGACCGTGTAGATCTTCTTGGCCGGGGTATGGGTCTCGTGCGCTCCGTAGGTCTTGGACAGGGGGCCGAGCATGCCGATGGGAGACTTGCAGCTCGACAGGTTCGGCAGCAGGTCCGGGTAGAAGGTCTCGGTGAACTTGACCCAGCCCGGGCAGCAGGACGTGAACTGGGGCAGGGGGCGGGCGCCCTTCTTGCCCTGTTCCTTGACCCGCTGGATGAGTTCGGTGCCTTCTTCCATGATGGTCACGTCGGCGGTGAACTCGTTGTCCCAGATGTAGTCGAAGCCGAGCTTGCGCAGGGCCGCGTGCATCTGGCCGCCGACATAGGTGCCGGTGGGCGCGCCGAAGCTTTCGCCCAGGCCGTACCGGACGGCGGGGGCGGGCATGGACACGACCACGGTGTCCGGGTCCTGCAGCTTTTCGAAGATCTCGTCCACAAAGGACACGCCTTCGTAGATGGCGCTGTAGGGACAGTTGGTCAGGCACTGGCCGCAGTTCATGCAGGCCGCCGGGTCCACGACCGCACGAATGCCGTCTTCGTTGATGGCCTGGATCGCGCCTGTGGCACAGACCTCTTCACACGTGCCGCATGCCTCGCATTTGGTGGGATCGACCTGGACAAAGAAAATTCCGTCCGGGTCGATGCCCTTGGGGGCGTTGGTTTGAGCCATCACGCCTTCAATCTTTTTCATCGTTCCCTCCTTGTTGGGGTGGATTGAAGACAAGTCCACCGGCGCAACTGCCGGAGCTGACTTGGGTGTGCATCCTGACATGGGATACCCTCCTCGGCTAACGGGACCTGTCGGGAAAGAATCGGAGCCGTTAGCACAAATATGAAATTAATAACACAATAGAGGTACTATTTTAAAAAGGATATCCATGTCAAGGTGTCAGAACGTCTTGGCGCGGTTGTTTTCACAATCGGTCGGGGTCGGCCTTTTCGGCCTGGAATGGGAGGAATCGGAAGGATCCTCAGGGGGATTCGCCGGTCCGGATTCGGGCAGGCGGGGCGGCGGTCAGGATTGCTCGTCCGCCAGCCTGACGTTGAGCGAGCCCAGTTCGGGCAGGAACCGGGTCAGGATGAAGTCCCGGCTCTCCCTGGTCATGCGGGAGCGGCACAGATAGCGCAGGGTGATGCGCACGCCGCCGGAGGCCAGGTCCACATAGCCCCTGGGTGTCAGCCTGTTGAAGAAGATGCTCCGTTTCTCGAACACCCGCTTTACCCGTTCCAGATCGATTTTTTCGGATACGTAATAGGCATTGATCAGGTCGAGGAGCCGTTCCCTGGCCTTTTCCCAATCGCTTTCCGGGGTGAGGACGATGCGCAGCTCCGTCCATACGTATCCCGCCCCCCGGGTGGAGTTGACCACCGGCAGGGTCAGGGTCAGTGCGTTGGGGACCTTGATGAGCCGCCCCGTGGAGTGGTTGGTGGAGTCGGTCCTGCCGGTTTCCAGCAGGGTGAAGTAGAGGATGCCCTTGTCGATGACGTCGCCGGAAAAATCGCCGATTTCCACCCGGTCACCGATGGCGAAGACCTCCCGCCAGAAGATCACGAACGAGCCGAGAAAGTTGAGGATCAGCTCCTTGGAAACGATGGTCAGCGCAGCCGCCACGATGGTCAGCGCCGTGAGGATGGGGGTGATGCCGTCCAGCCAGATGACCACCAGGGACATGGCGATCAGGAACAGGGCAGTGTATTTGATGATGAACGGAGCTTCAGTGGCCTGCCGCCCCTTGTGCGTGGCTACGGACACCGCGATCCTGGCCAGGATCAGGATGGCCAGGGTCAGGGCCAGGCTCAGCAGCGCCTTGACCACGTATGGGTTGTTCAGGAATTCCTGCATGGGTTTCTCCGTTGTGTAATCAGTGGACACCGTTCCTATCACCGTTGTATGAAAGGTTGCAATGAAAAGCCACGACCAATCCCGCTGACCGAGGAGGGGACAGTGTTTGATTTTCTCAAGTGGAACAGCGTCAAGTTGGATGCGGCCCCGGGAACTCTCGTCTATGCCGGGGAGAAACGCGATTTCACCCCGTCCGTGACGACGTATTCCTACAGGTCGGACAAGGTCACGGAGGAGTGCGTGCTCTCTGCGGACGGCATTGTCTTCGAGCCGGATTGCATCAATTTTCTCATCGCCACCGGCATCCATCAGCCGGACATGGTCAAGGGCATCGGCGCGAAGCTCTCCATCCCGCCCCTTTTCCTGGAGGACGTGCTCAACACCGGGCAGCGACCGCATTTTGTCTGGGCGGACGACGACACCGGATTCATCGTCATGAAGCACATGATGGTCGCGGACGGCCTGCTCAAGTCCGAGCAGGTCAGCCTGTTCTGGCGGGACAATCTGGTGGTGGCGTTCCTGGAACGGGAGAGCGACCTGCTGGACGGCATCCTGGCCCGCATCCACAAGGGAAAGGGGCGCATCCGTAACTCCGACTCGTCATACCTGATGGTGGCCATCCTCGACGCCCTGGTGGACCAGCATATGCTGGCCTTGGCCCGGTTCGGCGAGGCGGCCCAGGCACTCGAAGGCAGGTTGAGCAGCGGGATTTCCGACGACATGCTGGGCGAACTCTATGAATTGAAACGAGAGACCATCCTGCTGCGCAACACCCTGGTGCCCATCCGGGAAATATTCAAGTCCCTGCTCCGGGACGACACCGAGATATCGGAGCAGGTCCATCCTTTCCTCGTGGACGTGGTCGGCCACCACGAGCAGACCCTGGAAGGGGCCACGGCACTGCACGACATCCTCAAGTCCATGATCGACTATCAGATCTCACTCATCGGCATCAGAACCAACAAGGTCATGCAGCTCCTGACCGTCATCGCCACCATATTCATCCCGCTGACCTTCATTGTCGGGGTGTACGGCATGAACTTCAAGTATATGCCGGAACTGGAATGGTATTACGGCTATTATATAGTCATGGCCGTCATGGGCGTGGTCGGTGTGGGCATGTTCTTCTATTTTTACCGGAAGAAGATGCTCTGACCGACCGGGCCGACCTGTTGAAGGTTTGGGGCGACTTGGTTATGCTGCGCCGCAACTGACGAGGAGCGCATCATGACACCGGCCATCCACGCGGCGAAAAGGGCGAAGATCGCCTACGCCGTCCACGAATACGAACACGATCCGTCGGCGGATTCCTACGGCCTGGAAGCGGCTGAAAAGCTCGGCCTGGACCCGGCCAGGGTGTTCAAGACCCTGGTGGTGGCCGCCGGGCCCGAACTGGTGGTGGCGGTGCTGCCCGTTGCCTGTCGGCTCAACCTCAAGCGGCTGGCCAAGGCCGTGGGCGCGAAAAAGACGGCCATGGCCGACGTCAGGCAGGTGGAACGGGTGACCGGCTATGTGGTCGGCGGCGTGAGCCCGCTCGGCCAGAAGAAGCCGCTGCCAACGGTCATCGACGAATCCGCGTTCGATCAGGACACCATTTTCGTCAGCGCCGGGCGCCGGGGCCTGGAGGTCGAGCTCTCCCCCCGCGATCTGGCCGACCTGACCGGAGCGTCCTTTTCGCCCGTGGCCCAATAACCCCCTTCGCACACGCCGTTTCGGCCCGATCCCGTCCTCCGCATGGCGGTATGGGAGAAAAAAACCGATTATCTGGACGGCAAGCCTATATTTGTTTTATCGTCTTCAGTGAGGTGTGCCTATCCCATGGACATGGCCGCATCTGCATGATCGAAGAGGACCGGTTGACCGATTCCGGGTGTCATCTGCAATCCACGTGGAACATGAACAGACGAATTGCAACCAGAACGCTTTTTTTCGGGGTGGCCTTCCTGGCTGGCGCGGCCTTCCTGACAGGGTTGTCGTTTGTTCAGAAGATGGCGACGGGAATCGATCCGTTTCGGCTGACGACCTATGTCGTTTCCTTTCTGGTCGGCGGAACGACCGGCCTGCTCGTTGGCTATTTCTTCTATATCCTCAAAGCGGCGAACACCCGCCTGGCGGCCGCAGAGGCCCTGCAGCGGACCCTGCTCGACACCATCGACGTCGGCGTGTTCATCATTGACGACAAGACCAAGGTCATCGAGAAGGTGAACCACCATGTGCTGGACCTCATGGGAACCGCTGAAGGCGACGTGGTGGGCAAGACCGCCCCGCTGGTCATCTGCGACCACGGCTCTCGGGAGTCGGATGGTCCCGTCACGGCAGAGGACAAGGCGGAATGCATCCTGCTCACCCCGGGCAAGGCCCCCATCCCCGTCCTTCGCTCGGTGAAGCGCCTGAACCTCGGAGGGGAGGATAAACGGCTTGAAACCGTGGTCAGCATCTCCCGCCAGAGAAAGGCCGAATCCCTGCTGGAGAGCGAAGCCCAGCGGCGCAGGGTGCTTTTGGAAAAGAGCAATGACGGCATAGTCATCATTGACCAGGAGCACCGGATTATCGAAGCCAATGAGCAGTTCGCCGCCATGCTGGGCTATTCTGCGGAAGAGGTCGTCGGCTTGCACACCTGGGATTATGAGGTGAACACGTCAAGGGATGAAATATTAAATAATTTCGAAGACCTGACCAAGATAAACAAGATATTTGAAACTGTTCATCGGCGCAAGGACGGCTCCTCCTACGATGTGGAAGTGAGTGCGCGGGGCCTTCTGGCGGGCGGTGTGCCGCTCATCCTGGCCATCTGCCGGGACATCTCCGACCGGAAACGCTTCGAAGCCGCCCTGGTGGAGGCCAAGCAGGCCGCTGAATCCGCCTCCAAGGTCAAGAGCGAGTTCCTGGCAAACATGAGCCATGAAATCCGCACTCCCATCAACGGCATCATGGGCATGCTGCAGTTGATGAACACAACGGAACTGACGGAAGAGCAGCATGAGTTCATCGAATATGCGCTTCAGGCGAGCAACAGGCTGATCCGGCTGTTGTCGGATATTCTCGACCTGACCCGGGTCGAGTCGGGCCGCATGGAAATCGTTGCCGAGCCCTTCAGCCCGGCCGATATCATGGAGAGCATGCTCCATCTCTTCGCCCCTGCCGCCAGAGAGCAGGGGATTGAGTTGCGGGTTCAGGTCAGCCCGGATGTCCCGGCCAGACTCAATGGCGACGCCGTGCGCACCCAGCAGATTCTCGGCAATCTGGTCGGCAACGCCCTCAAGTTTTCCGAGGCAGGCAGGGTCGACGTGGACGTCCGTCCGCTGCCGATCCACGCCGAGGGCGAGTGTCGGTTGCTGTTCACGGTTTCCGATAACGGGCCCGGCATAGCCGACGAGCAGCTGGCGCGGGTGTTCACGCCCTTTACCCAGGTCGACGGAAGCTACCGCCGCCGTTTCCAGGGCGCGGGACTTGGCCTGGCCATCTGCGCGCGTCTCTTGGAGTTGATGAACGGCACCATGGCCGTGGATAGCGAGCTCGGCGTCGGTTCACAATTCTATTTCAGCATTCCCTTCAAAATCGCCGAGCCTGCGGCCTCTGTCGCCGGGAAACGCATGGGGCCTGTTCTCGTGACGGGTGTGAAAGTCCTGTTGGCCGAAGACGACGGTACGTCGCGCCTGTTCGCCCGGCGAGTCCTTGAAAAAGGCGGGCATACGGTGACGGTCGTGGAAAACGGGGAGCAGGCTCTGGACGCCCTGCGAGCCGAGCCCTTCGACATCCTGCTCGTGGATATTCAGATGCCCGTTCTGGACGGCATGGAAACCATGAAGGCGCTCCGTCGCGGTGACGCCGGGGAAACGAACAGGGACATCCCGGCAATCGCCCTGACCGCCCATTCCATGGCCGGGGACAAGAACAGGTTCCTGGAAGCGGGCATGAACTGGTACGTGTCCAAGCCCCTGGATTCCGACACCCTGCTGGGGGCAGTGGCCTCGGTTTTAGAAACCGACCTCCAGGATACCGCCTGAGTGGACGGAATTCGGGAGTTTTTTCCGTCCCGGACTGGTCAAGGTGCAATTCTTTTAGCCCATGCACCAAAAAACCGTATGGTTTTTGAGCCTGGAAAATGGATATTTTCAGACTGCACCACGTTTTGACACCAGTTTTTTCGATAGTTTGATTTTTGATGCCTATCTGTCCGAAATACTGATTTATTCCCCAAAAAATAAAGACGCTTTTCAGTCTTGAAGGAGCTTCCCGCAGTTGGTGGCTAGGTTGCAACCGGCTGGAAATGTGGATGTAAATTGGTTTGGTGCCAGAACGTGATCAAGTCTGAGCACATTGTCTGGATGTGTCGTCTTCTCATAGGGGTTGATTGTGCCCGTGTGGGCATAATAAATATCTACGGACGGACTATGCTGAATCAGACGGCCGGACAGGCACCCGGTATTGAAGCGGGGCAGGATTTCACCTTCGAGGGGTTCGTGGAGCTGGCCACGTGGTTTCACAATTATCCCGCACCCGGGTTGCTGCTCGGCGGCTACATGGTGGAAGAGGCCAAGCGCCACATCCCGGAGGGCGTGCTCTTCGACGCCGTGAGCGAGACGTCCTGGTGTCTGCCGGACGCGGTCCAGCTCCTGACACCCTGCACCATCGGCAACGGCTGGCTGCGGGTCGTCAACGCGGGCGTCTACGCCGTGTCCCTGTTCGACAAGCATACCGGAGAGGGCGTTCGCGTCCGCCTTGACCCGGCCAAGCTCGAATCCTTCCCCCATACCCTGTGCTGGCTGATGAAGACCCGTCCCAAATCGGAACAGGACTCCGAGGCCCTGCGCCGGGAAATCCGGGACCACGGGCTCGAGATGCTGAGCGTGGAGAAGGTGACCGTCAAAGCCGAGGTCGTGCGCAAGCGGAGCAAGGGAGCCATCTCCCTGTGTCCCATTTGCGGGGACGCCTATCCCGACTTTCACGGCTCCATCTGCCGGTCCTGCGCCGGGGACTCCCCGTATCTCGACGACAGGTCCGCGACCGTGGTCATGGACATCAAGGAATCCATTCCGTCCACACCCGTGGAAGAGAGCCTCGGCAAAACCATTGCCCACGACATGACGCGCATCGTTCCCGGTCGGTCCAAGGGAGTGGCCTTTTCGCGCGGGCACGTGGTCACGGCGGGCGATGTCTGCCGGTTGCAGCAGATGGGCCGCTTCAACCTGTATGTGGACCAGGAAGCCCCGGCGGGGTTCATCCATGAAGACGACGCGGCCCGGGCCTTTGCCGGTCGGATGTGCGGCGACGGCGTCAGGGCCGAGGGCGAACCGTGCGAGGGACGGATCAACATGGTCGCCGCCCGCGACGGCATCCTCGTCTTCAACGATTCGGTCCAGCGCGCGTTCAACTCGCTCCAGGACGTCATCGTCTCCTCGCGGCACGAATACAGCCTGGTGCGCGAGGGGCGCCGCGTGGCGGCCACCAGGGCCATTCCCCTGTTTATCGACCGGAATATCTACGGCCGTGCCCTGGCCATCCTCAACGGCACGCCGCTGTTTTCCGTGGCTCCCCTGCGCAACGCCAAGGTCGGACTGCTCATCACCGGCAACGAGGTGTTCAAGGGGTTGATCGAGGATCGTTTCGAGGAAGTCATCCAGGCCAAGGTGGCCCAATACGGCGGACGCATCGTTGAGACCCTGATACGGCCGGACGACGCCGTCGAGATCGCGGGCGCAGCCAGCGGACTGGAAAAGATCGGGTGCGATCTGATCATCACCACGGCAGGCCTTTCCGTGGACCCGGACGACGTCACCCGGATCGGCCTGGCCCGGGCCGGGCTGACCGATATCCTCTACGGCATGCCGGTCCTGCCCGGAGCCATGACCCTTGTGGGCCGCATCGGCAACGCCCGGGTCCTCGGCGTACCGGCTTGCGCCCTGTTCCACAAGACCACCAGCCTGGACCTGATGCTGCCCCGGCTGTTGGCGGACCTGCCCATCACCCGCAGCGACGTTGCCAAGCTGGGCAACGGCGGGATGTGCATGGAGTGTGCGTCCTGCACATTCCCCAAATGTCCTTTCGGGAGGTAGATCATGCTGAATCCAGATCCCGTCACGTCCATCAAATCCGCAACCCGAATCGGTCCCACCATGAGGATCCACCTCTGGTTCGAAACCAGCGGGGGCGTCGTTTTCGGCCTCGGCCGGTTGCAACTGCTCCGCCAGGTGGAGCGGTGCGGCTCCCTCAAGGCTGCGGCCGAGTCCCTGGGCATGTCCTACCGGGGGGCCTGGGGCAAGATCAAGGCCACCGAGGAAGTGATCGGCCAGAAACTCATCGAGCGGGCCGCCAGCCGCCGCGCCGGGTACCACCTCACGCAGTACGGCCTGGGCATTGCCAAGAGCTTTGACGAGTGGTTCCGTGAAGTTGAGTCCTACGCCCTGTCCAAAAGCCGGGAATTACTGCCTTTTTCTCTTGAAAAATACGAGTGAGCGGCTTTCTCGCCTTTTCAATATGTTAAATATAACATATTGATTTAATTGAATTTTATGATATCTTGATGCTGCTCGAACATCGTGTTCGGGGAAACCATTGCCGGGTGCAGTGCGCACGGCAAACAGCAAGGAGGCCACAGGTATGAAACTCGACCGCCGAAGCTTCATGAAGCTCGCAGGCTCGTCAGCGGCGTGTCTCACCCTCGGGCAGCTCGGAGTCAGTCTGGCTCCGGTCAAGGCCTATGCCTCGGGAATCAAGATTTCCGGTGCAAAAGAGGTTGTGACGGTCTGTCCGTTCTGTTCGGTGAGCTGTCACGTGATCGGTTACGTCAAGGACGGGAAGCTGGTTAACGCAGAGGGCGACCCGGACTACCCCATCAACGAAGGTTCGCTGTGCGCCAAGGGTGCGGCCATGTTCAGCATGACCACCGGCAAGCACCGGCTGCAGAAGCCGCTTTACCGCGCTCCCTACAGCGACAAGTGGGAAGAGAAGGACTGGGACTGGATGTTCGACCGCATCGCGCGGCGCATCAAGGACACCCGGGACAAGGACCTTATCCTCAAGAACGAGAAGGGCGACACCGTCAACCGACTCGAATCCATGTTCCTGCTGGGCACCTCCCACGCAGGCAACGAAGAATGCGCAATTGCCCATCAGGCGATGCGCGGCCTGGGCGTCGTCCACATGGACCACCAGGCAAGGATCTGACACAGCGCAACTGTTGCGGCTCTGGGAGAGTCGTTCGGACGCGGTGCGATGACCAACCACTGGATCGACATCAAGAATGCCGATTCAATCCTCATAATGGGCAGTAATGCTGCCGAACATCATCCGATCTCATTCAAGTGGGTGTTGAAGGCCAAGGACAAGGGCGCCACAGTCATGCATGTGGACCCGAAGTTCTCCCGTACATCCGCCAGGTCGGACTTCCATGTCCCCCTGCGGTCCGGCACGGATATCGCTTTCCTGGGCGGCATGATCAAGTACATCCTCGACAACGAGAAATACTTCAAGGAATACGTCGTTGAATACACCAACGCCGCGCTCGTCGTGGGCAAGGAGTTCGGTTTCAAGGACGGCCTCTTCACCGGTTACGACGAGAAGACCCGGACCTACGACAAGTCCAAATGGGGCTTCGAACTGGACAAGAACGGCGTGCCCAAGCGGGACAAGTCGTTGAAGAACCCCCGGTGTGTCCTCCAGCTGATGCGTGAGCATTACAGCCGGTACGACATCGATACCGTCTCGGCCACCACCGGCGTTTCCGCCGAAAACCTGATGAAGGTCTACAAGAACTTCGCGGCAACGGGTCGCGGCGACAAGGCCGGTACGGTCATGTACGCCCTGGGCTGGACCCAGCATACCGTCGGCGTGCAGAACATCCGCTCCGCCGGTATCATCCAACTCCTGCTGGGCAACATCGGCGTGGCCGGCGGCGGCATCAACGCCCTGCGCGGCGAGCCCAACGTTCAGGGTTCCACCGACCACACCCTGCTGTACCACATCATCCCCGGCTACATGGCCATGCCGCACAACGGCTGGCAGACCTATGACGAGTACGTCAAAGGCAATACTCCGGTTTCCGGCGACCCGCAGTCGGCCAACTGGTGGCAGCACAAGCCCAAGTACTTCGCTTCACTGCTGAAAGCGTGGTACGGCGATCACGCCACCAAGGAAAACGGTTTCTGCTACGAATTGCTGCCGAAGATCGAGAAGGGCGGGGACTATTCCTACCTCTATCTCTTCGACCGCATGTACCGGAACAAGATTCGCGGCGGCATCATCATCGGCCTCAACCCGATGAACTCCGTGCCCAACTCCAACAAGCTCAGGAAGGCGCTGGACAACCTGGAGTGGCTCGTCACTTCGGAACTCCATCACTCCGAGACCACCGACAACTGGCACCGCCCCGGCGTTGACCCGAAGAAGGTCAAGACCGAGGTGTTCCTGCTGCCGTCGGCACACAGGTTGGAAAAGGAAGGCTCGGTGACCAACTCCGGCCGCTGGCTGCTCTGGCACTACAAGGCCGTGGAGCCCGCCTTCCAGGCCAAGCCCTTCGGCGACATGTTCTGCGGCTTCATGGGCCGTTTGCAGAAACTGTATGCCAAGGAGGGCGGCAAGCTGCCCGAGGCCGTGACCTGGCTGGACTACCCGGAAGCCTACGATCCCGACGATCTGTGCCAGCGCATCAACGGCCGTTTCACCCAGGATGCCGAGGTCAAGGGCAAGAAGTACAAGAAGGGCCAGCAGGTTCCTTCCTTCACCGCCCTGAAGGACGACGGTTCGACCATGAGCCTGAACTGGCTCTACGCCGGTTCCTATACCGAGGAAGACGGCAACAAGGCCAAGCGCCGCTCCACCGAACAGACCGCCATGCAGAAGAACATCGGCCTGTACCCCAAGTGGGCCTGGTGCTGGCCGGTCAACCGCCGCATCCTCTACAACCGCGCTTCCGTGGACCTCAACGGCCGGCCGTACAACAAGGCCAAGGCCGTTATCGAGTGGAAGGACGGCAAGTGGGTGGGCGACGTGCCCGACGGCGGCTGGCCGCCCATGGCCACCGGCAAGGGACGCTATCCGTTCATCATGCACAAGCACGGCTTTGGCCAGCTCTTCGGCCCGGGCCGCATGGACGGCCCGTTCTCCGAGCACTATGAGCCGGTGGAAACGCCCGTAAACAAGAACCTGTTCTCGAAGCAGCTCAACAGCCCGGTCTACAAGTTCGTTACGAGCGACATGGACAAGCTGTGCAAGCCTGCTGATCCCGAGTACCCCGTCGTGCTGACTACGTACAGCCTGACGGAGCACTGGTGCGGCGGCGGCGAGACCCGCAACGTGCCCAACCTGCTTGAGGCCGAGCCCCAGCTCTACGTCGAGATGAGCCCGGAACTGGCCGAGGAAAAGGGCATCAAGAACGGTGACGGCGTCATTGTCGAATCCATTCGCGGTCGGGTCGAGGCCATCGCCATGGTCACGGTCCGCATGCGCCCGCTCCTGGTGCACGGACGCATCATCCACGAAATCGGCATGCCGTTCTGCTTCGGCTGGACCACGCCGGGTACCGGTGATTCCACCAACAGGCTCACGCCTTCCGTTGGTGACCCGAACACCACCATCCCGGAATTCAAAGCCTGCTGCGTAAACATTCGCAAGGCCAACAAGCTCACCGAGCTGGCAACCTAAAGGAGTACGCCATGCCCAAGACGATATTCGTAGATACGTCCCGCTGCACCGCGTGCCGCGGTTGTCAGATAGCCTGCAAGGAGTGGCATGAGCTGCCCGCCAACAAGACCACGCAGTACAAGTGGGGCAGCCACCAGAACCCGCAGGATTTGAATCCCAACAACTACAAACTCGTCCGTTTCAGCGAGCACCTGGACAACGGCGTGATCCGCTGGAACTTCTTCCCGGACCAGTGCCGCCACTGCGAACTGGCTCCGTGCAAGGAGATGGGCGACCTGTACATAGAAGGCGCCATCGTCAGGGACGAGAAGACCGGCGCAGTGCTCTACACCGACAAGACCAAGAACTTCTCCAAGGAGCAGTTCGAGGAAATTCGCGAGTCCTGCCCGTACAACATCCCCAGGCGCAACGAGAAGACCGGGGTGCTGACCAAGTGCACCATGTGCAACGACCGCATCCACAACGGGATGCCGCCGGCCTGCGTCAAGGTGTGCCCCACCGGCACCATGAACTTCGGTGAACGCAGCGACATGCTCAAGCTCGCCGAGGCCCGGTTGGCCGTTCTCAAGAAACAGTACCCGGATGCACGGCTGGCTGATCCCGACGAAGTCAACGTCATCTATCTGCTCATCGACAAGCCGGAGAACTATCACGAGTTCGCCGTGGCCCAGGCCGACCTCGGGCCCATGTCGAAGAAGCAGTTCCTCGCCACTCTGGCGAGACCCTTCAAGGCAATGAAGGCATAACGAAAACCACCTCTCCCTCCGGGGCCGGGATGTCGGAACGCGACTTCCCGGCCCCATCGGAGAGCACGGAGCACTGCATGAAGACTGCTTCTGCACAGAAAATCGTTGATTCAACCCTGGAATCCATCAAAAAGCGCGTCCCCGCCTACAGCGAGCTGGCCGACCGGTTCGGTCCGCTCTTCCTGACCAAGGGCAAGGTGCGGGACGACCTCCTCGACAAACTCCCCGACCCGCCCGCCGTGGATACGGCCCGGCTGGTGGCCGGAGTTCCCCTGCTGATCGACGAGGACCTCTCCTTATGGGTGGAGGCCATGGAGGCCTCGCGAGACGAATTGTTGCCGGAAGTGATCGAAGTGCTCCGATTGGAGGCGGATGCGGCCAAGGCCCTGCAAGGCCATCTGGCCGATCCTGTCAACCTCGTGGGACTTGCCCAGGCCCGGATCGAGGGCAACTGGAAACACTTTGAGAACACCTCCGTACAGCTCGGCATCGGGCATTCACCGTCATTGCTGTATATTTCAGAGACCGTTTTCGGTCCTGTCCTCTGTGCTATGGTCGACGGCATGGGCAAGTCCCTGTCCGATATTACCTGGGACAGGGGGTACTGCCCCGTATGCGGTTCCTCCCCGTCCATATCCTATCTTTCCCCCAAGGAAGTCTCCGATCTCGACCACCTGGTGGGGGGCGGCGGAAAGAAGTACCTGCACTGTTCCCTGTGCGGGCACGACTGGCGCTATCGGCGCAACGCCTGCGTTGCCTGCGGCAACGACGAGAACGACAGCCGCGAGATCTTTTACGTGGACGACATCAGGTACGAGCGGATCGAAGCCTGCCACAAGTGCGGCAAGTACTGCCTGAACGTGGACCTGCGCGAATTCGAGCCGCATCCGCACCTGGACGTGGTCCAGATGGGGCTCATTCATCTCGACATCTTCGCCCGCAACAACGAACTCGTCCCGGTGACCCCGACCCTGTGGAACGCCGCGGATTAGGTGGGATGCCATGCCGACCTCGCACCTCAGGATAGTCGCCGCGCCCCAGGGGGCGCAGGAGGACGACCGGCCGGACGCCGGGACGTCGCAACTGGCCTTCCCGGCCACGCTGCAGCGGTACGAGGGCGGCAGGCTCGCCTATCACAAGGATTCGATCGCGGTGGAGGCCCCCCTCCGGCTCCAGGTGGAAGGGGTGCTCGACACCACGCTCTCCAGAACTCCCGGCGACGACATGAACCTCGTCGCCGGGCATCTGTTCTCCCTGAATATGATTCGCGGGAGCGAGGACCTGTCCAACGTGACCTTCAACTACCGGGGGCGGACACGGGTTTCCGTCGTCCTCAAGACCACCGGCGCAATGCGGCGGCTCTTCCCGTCGCCCCGTCCGGTACGGGTCAGGGCCGAGCGGCTGTTCGACTTCAAGGAGACGTTCGAGCGGCGTCAGAACCTGTTCAAGTCCACCGGATCGACCCACGCGGCGGCCCTGTTTTCCGCTTCCGGCGAAATGATCGCCTTCGGCGAGGACGTGGGCAGGCACAACGCCTTTGACAAGGCCATAGGCCGCTCCCTGCTCGAGGGGACCCTGGACGAGGTGGCCATCGCCATGCTCTCCTCCCGGCTGGCCCTCGAGCTGGCGGTCAAGGCCCAGGCCGCCAACATCCCCATCCTCTGCGGCTTCTCCGCCGCCACCAGCTCCGGCATCGACTATGCCGAGCGCAACAACCTGACCCTGGTGGGCCGCCTCCGCAACGGCTCCTTCTACCTCTATTCCAACGGCTGGCGCATCCTGTCCTGACTGGTTGCCGTGCTGCCCGGCGGCCTCCGGATTCCGGTTGCCGCCCCTGTCGCCTCCGGCCCTGCGTAGCCAGTATTTGCGTTCCGTGCCTCTTGACGCAGACTAATCTATCTTTTACATCCTTTTTGTGTCACCAAAACTATAATTATGACATGAAATGGTAATTAAAATCATATTCGTCTTGAATCCGGAGGTCCCGTGCGCGTCCCGAACAGCTTTCTCGCCTGTCTGTTGATTCTGTTTTCGGCTGTCCCGGCTGTTGCCGGACAGCGAACCGTTGCCGACTCCTCCGGCAAGGCGGTGGCCATCCCCGAGACGGTTCGCAACGTCATCTGTTCCGGGTCCGGGTGTCTGCGGCTGCTGACGTATCTTCAGGCCCAGGACATGATCGTGGCCGTGGACGACATTGAGACCCGGCGCAAGCAGTTCGACGCCCGTCCCTACGCCCTGGCCAATCCCCAGTTCAAGAAAATGCCCATCTTCGGCCAGTTCCGCGGCTTCGACAACCCGGAACTGATCCTGAGCCTGGAGCCGCAGCCGGACGTCATCCTCAAGACCTATTCTTCCTCCATGGGCTATGACCCGGTGGAACTGAACGAGAAGACCGGCATCCCGGTCATGGTCCTGAACTACGGCGACCTCGGCAAGCTCAGGCCCGACCTGTACAGGTCCCTGCGCATCATGGCCGAGGTGGTGGGCAAAGAGGACCGCGCCGAGGCGGTGATCGAGTTCATAGAGGGCCAGATCAAAGACCTCGTGGCTCGGACGGCCGACGTGCCCGACGACGGTTGCCCGTCGGTCTTCGTGGGCGGCGTGGCCTTCAAGGGACCGCACGGGTACCAGTCCACGGAGCCCGCCTACCCCCCGTTCAAGTTCGTCAAGACCAACAACCTGGCCTATGACGTGCGACTCTCCGGCAAGGAGCTGCGTCACTCGGACGTGGCCAAGGAGATGATCGTCCAGTGGAACCCCGATTACCTGTTCCTCGACCTGTCCACGCTCCAATTGGGCAACGAGGCCGGAGGGTTGTTCGAGCTGAAGACCGACCCGTCATACCAGACGCTGACGGCGGTGCAGGGGGGCAAGGTCTACGGCCTGCTCCCCTACAACTGGTACACCCAGAACTACGGGTCCATCCTGGCCAACGCCTTCTACGTCGGCAAGCTGCTCTATCCCGATCGGTTCGCTGACGTGGACCCGGCGGCCAAGGCGGACGAGATATTCACCTTCCTGGTGGGCAAGCCGGTCTTCAAGGACATGGACGCCATGTTCCAGGGGCTCGCCTACAAACCCATTCCCCTGAACTGACATGCATTTTTCGGATGGTTCCATACCTGACGAATACCGCCGGTACATCGGCTGGAAGTCCGCGCTGCTGTTCGTGGTGACCGGGGCGCTCTCGGTCTCCCTGCTGGTGGCCGTGTCCCTGGGTGCGGCCCACATCCCCCTGGCCGACGTGGCCCGGTCCCTGGCCGGTGCGGCGGTGTCCAAGCGGTTCGAGATGATCCTGTGGAACATCCGGCTGCCCCAGGCACTGGCGGCAATTGTCGCCGGGGCGGGACTGGCCGTGGCCGGGACGGCCATGCAATCCATCCTGCGCAATCCCCTGGGGTCGCCGTTCACATTGGGGATATCCCATGCGGCGGCGTTCGGCGCGGCCTTTTCGGTCATGATCCTGGACGGCGGGATCATGGCCTCAACCCACACGGACGCGGTGACCATCACCAGCCCGTACGTGACCACCGGGCTGGCCTTTGTCTTCAGCCTGGCTGCGGCGGGCGTGATCATCGGCGTTTCCCGGCTGCGCGGGGCCACCCCGGAGGTCATGATCCTGACCGGCGTGGCTCTGGGCTCGCTGTTCACGGCCGGGACCATGCTCCTGCAGTTCTTTGCCGACGACGTGCAGCTGGCGGCCATGATCTTCTGGACCTTCGGCGACACGGCCAGGGCCTCCTGGTCGGAGTTGGGCATAGTCTCCGTGGTGACCGTGGTGGCCTGCGCCTATTTCCTGTTCAACGGCTGGAACTACAACGCCATCGACGCGGGCGACGAGACCGCCAAGGGGCTCGGCGTCCGCGTGGAGCGGGTGCGCATGGTGGGCATGCTGCTGGCAACGCTCCTGACGGCGGTGATCATCGCCTTTCTCGGCATCATCGGCTTCGTCGGACTGGTGGTGCCGCACATGGCCCGCCGGGTCATCGGATCGGACCATCGCTTCCTGCTGCCCGCGACCATCCTCGGCGGCGGGCTGCTCCTGCTGGTGTCGGACACCGTGGCCCGGCTGATACTGGCGCCGCACGTCCTGCCGGTTTCGGTGCTCACGGCCTTCCTGGGCGCGCCGGTCTTCATCTACCTCATACTCAGGGGGCAGCGCGGATGAGCCTTTCCGTTTCCAGGGTGGCCTTCGGCTACAACGGGCACCCAGTGCTCGACGGCGTGGATTTCGGGCTATCGGGCGGGGAGCTTCTGGCCATCCTCGGCCCCAACGGAGTGGGCAAGACCACCCTGCTCAAGTGCATCAACGCCATTCATCGACCGTCCGGCGGCGTGGTCATGGTCGAGGACCGCAACGTCCTCAAGATGAAGCCCGACGAGATCGCCCTGAACATCGGCTACGTGGCCCAGAAATGCGAGGCCGCGCGGCTGACCGTGTTCGACGCCGTGCTCATGGGCCGCAAGCCCCACATCCGCTGGAAGGTTCGGGACGAGGACCTGCGCATCGTGGATTCGGCGCTGAAGCGGCTGCGCCTCGACCGGCTGGCCCTGCGCTACATAGACCAGCTCAGCGGCGGGGAGCTGCAGAAGGTGGCCATCGCCCGGACCCTGGTCCAGGAGCCCCGGCTGATGCTGCTGGACGAGCCCACCAGTTCCCTGGACCTCAAGAGCCAGGTGGATATTTTGACCATGATCCGGCGGGTGGTCAGCGAGCACGCCATCTGCGCGGTCATGACCATGCATGATCTCAACACGGCCTTCCGTTATGCGGACCGGGTCCTGTTCCTCAAGGACGGGCGGATTCATTCCACCGGCCCGACCTGCGAGGTGACCTCGGCCGTGGTGGAAGAGGTTTACGGATTGCCCGTGGACATCCTCACGGTGAACGGGAGCCCGCTGGTGGTCCCGGCCGCCTGATTCATATCTAAAGGAGACCTTATGCCCTGCGCTTTTCCCCCTGAAGTCATCCAAGACACCATCGCCTTCCACGGACACTCCTGTCCCGGCCTGGCCATCGGCATCCGGGCCGCCGAGCTTGCCTTTCGCGACCTGGGCCTGCCCGGGGAGACCGAGATGGTGGCCGTGGCCGAGACCGACATGTGCGGCGTGGACGCCATCCAGTTCATAACGGACTGCACCTTGGGCAAGGGCAACTTCATGCACCGGGATTACGGCAAGATGGCTTTTTCCTTCTTTGACCGGAAGAAGGGCAAGGGACTGCGGGCCGTGCTCAACCCCGACTCATGGGGCGAGGTCGGGCGCGAGATGGGCGAGTTGACCACCCTGGACGCTTCCGGAAACGGGTCGCCCGAAATCCGGGAGCGGATCATGGCCCTGCGCGGGCAGATGCAGGAGCGCTTCATGTCGATGGAGCTGGACGACCTGTTCCGGATCACCGCCTTGACCTGCGACCCGCCCAAGCCCGCCCGGATTCTCGAGAGCCTCGTGTGCACGGGGTGCGGGGAGACGGTCATGGAGTCGCGCACCCGGCGCATGGGCGGCGAGACCTACTGCATCCCCTGTTTCGGGGAACACGAGCAAAAGATTTAGGGGGCTGCGCGGGAGCGCTGGCCTACAGGGTCAGCTTCGATCCGTTTGCGTCCAGGTAGCCGTTCAGGGCCGGAAGGCCGATGAGCGGCTCGGGCGAGAGCGGGATCGGGCAGACGTCGTATTCCTGCATGAGGGACGAGCATTTGTCCCAGGTGCACTCATCCGTTACCTTGTTCATGATGATCCGGGACAATTGCAGGCCCATCTCGGCAAGGGTCTTGTCGATGCGCTCGGCCTCGGCAAAGGAGAGCCGGTCCGGGTTGACCACGAGGTTGACCGAGCATCGGGACGGGTCCTGGAAAATCTCCTTCAACTCCGTGAAAAATGCTTGCTGCTGCTCCAGCCGGTTCATGACCTTGTCGCACTGGATTTCCTTTTTCCCCAGCTGGATCTTGGTGATGATTTCCTTCTTGTTCATGATCTCGCTGCGCAGTTTGAGCAAATGCTCCAGCCAGATGAGCGACAGGGCGGGCAGGTTGAAGAATTTCAGTGTCAGGGCCGTGGGCGGCATGTCGAAGAGGATGACGTCGGCGTCCGGGTATTCCTTGCGATAGTGCTGGAAGGCCAGGAGCAGGCCGTATTCCTCGATGCCCGGCGAGTGCTTGACCACGTTCAGGTGCTTCTCCAGGTTGAAGGCGGTCTGGTAGGTGTAGTTGGCGCGCATCTGCTGCTCCACGCCCTTGATGTATTCCGTGATCCACAGGTCGATGTCGGCCTGGGCCACCCGCAGGTTGTCGGCCACGCGGGTCGGCTTGCCCGTGAAATCCGTGTCGAAGATGTCGGCCTGGTTGTGGGCCGGGTCCAGGGAGACCAGGAGCACGTTCTCGCCCTGCCGGGCCAGCTCCAGCGCCGACAGGGAAGAGGTGGTGGACTTGCCCACGCCGCCCTTGCCCGCATGAAAATGGTAGTGTTGTTCGGCCATCGGTCGGTTCCGTTCTACATCCCGTCCAGCATGGAAAAGAGGTCGGCCAGGGGGTCGTTGGACATGCACACGCGGTTGGTCATGCAGGTCAGCTCGTTTTCCATGTAAGGGAGCAGTTCCAGTGAGATGTGCATGGGCGGGGCCTGCATGCCCACGAACGCGCCGATGGTCAGGAGGCTGAAGATGTTCTCCAGTTCCCTGGTTTCCCATTCGAGGCGTTCCGTGGCCTTGGCCCGGTGAAGTTGGTCCACAAAGCGATAGGAATTGCGGATGCTGCGGACGACCCGCTTGACGGGATTCTTCATGCTCGGTTGTCCCCGTTGTCCCGGCTCACCCGGAACAGGCGCATCTCCTGCGCCACCCGCCTGTCCGAGGGGAAGTAGTAGTACGCGCCGTACAGGCCGGCCAGGAAGGCCCCGGAAAAATGGAAGGTGGACACTGCCGCAATATAGCCCGCCGCAGCGACGTAGGGCGCGAGCAGGGCCAGGGACATGAGGGTCAGCTGAAAGGGGACGAAGGCTTCTTCGCTTACGTTTCGGCTGCCCTCCACGCTCTTGACGAAGCGTATCCGGTAGAACATCGGCAGGGCCACGGCCAGGACGATGGCCGAGATGAAGACGATCTTTCCGACCAGGTCGATGTTCCCCAGTCCCAGGGACTGGACGAGCCCGGCCTGGCGGCAGGCGGCCCAGACGGCGAAGAGGACCACCGCAGGGGAGAGCATGGTCAGGTAGCGGCGCAGCAGGGCGGTGCGAATCGTATCGACGTGCGTTGCGTCAGCCATGGAAAACCTCACGGGTCCCCGGCCGGGCTCGAGCCCGGCCGGGGTGGTTGCGTATTGTTAAGAGACGTCGGCGGCGGGGGTGACTCCGTCCGTCTTGAGGAACTTCAAGAAGGCTTCGAAGATGACCCACAGGGACACGAAGAGCACCAGCAGGTTGATCACGGACAGCAGCGTGTTGCCTGCGTCCATGTACCTGCCCTGGTTGAGCAGGATGGCCCAGACGGTCATCGCGCCGAGGAACACGGCCGGGATGCCCGAAATGATCCAGCTCAGTCCGCCTCGGCCCTTCAGGTACACCGTGATGGTGGCCAGCACAAGGGCGGCCAGAATCTGGTTGATGCAGCCGAACAGGGGCCACAGGGAGAGGGCGCCCTTGCCGTTGGCGCCGGACGAGAAGGCCAGGCAGCCGGCCAGGAACACGGCCACGCCGGTGGCGATGTACTTGTTTTCGAAGATCTTGATCGGCGAGCCGCTGAACAGCTCGGTCAGGGCGTAGCGCTCGATGCGGGTGGCGGTGTCCATGGTGGTTCCGGCAAAGGAAGCCACGAACACGCCCATGATGGCCAGGGCCACGCCGTGCGGGATGCCCACGGTTTCGATCATGTTGGCGGCGCCGAACACGAAGGCGGCGACCTTGGAGCCCAGGCCCGCTGCTGCGGCCCAGGAGGAGTAGTGGGTGGTCCAGGCGTCGAGACCGGCCAGGGTCGTGCCGTTGGCGGTGTAGCCCAGGCCGATGCCTGCGGCCACGGCCACGACGACCAGGGTGGACAGCACGGCTTCGGTCAGCATGGAGCCGTAGCCCACGAACAGGGCGTCGGGCTCGGAGGCCACCTGCTTGGCGGTGGTGCCGGAGGAGACCAGGGAATGGAAGCCGGAGATGGCGCCGCAGGCGATGGTGATGAACAGGAACGGCAGCATGGGCGGCGCGCCTGCGGGGGCGGCCTGCACGGCCGGGGCCACGATGTGCAGCTGGCCGCCGGAGAAGGAGGCGGCGAACACGCCGACCACCATCAGGGCCAGGGCCACGATCAGCTGGTGCGAGTTGATGAAGTCACGCGGCTGCAGCAGCATGGTGACGGGCAGGGTGGACGCGATGAAGGCGTACACCAGAAGGGCGATGGTCCACAGGCCGGTCGGCGGGATGCCCGCGATGGTGCCGATCTTGATGGGCACGTAGGTGCCGATGACCACGGTCACGTACATGAGCGCCAGGGCGATCAGGGACCAGGTCAGGGCGTTGCCGCCGCGCTTGTAGATGATCACGCCCAGCGCCATGGCGATGGGCACTTCCAGCCACACAGGCAGGACGGACGCCGGGTACATGTTGAAGATGACCGCGATGACCAGGCCGAAGATGGCGGTGACGATCAGCAGGTCGAGGAAGAGCACCACGAAGAAGAACAGCTTGGTGCGCGGGTTGATGTATTTGGCCGTGATTTCGGACACGGACTTGCCCTGGTTGCGCATGGACAGGATGAGTGCGCCGAAGTCGTGGACCGCGCCCATCATGATGGACCCGACGAAGATCCAGATCATGGCGGGCACCCAGCCCCAGATGACGGCGATGGCCGGGCCGACGATGGGTCCGGTGCCGGCGATGGAGGTGAAGTGGTGGCCGAAGATGATTTCCTTCTTGGTCGGCACGTAGTCCGTGCCGTCTTCCATTTCCACCGAAGGCACTTTGGCCCCCTGGGACAGGGCGAAAATCTTTTTCCCGATGTAGCGGCCGTAGAGCTGATACATGATGATGTATCCGGCAAAGGCCGCGAGCATCATGAGCATGGCATCCATTCGATACTCCTTTGTAAAAAGCGTTGAATCGGCCCGCCCCCCCCAGGGCGGACCACGCGCGCACGGGCGCGGCTCCTCTCACAATCGGAGCGAGGATACCTTTGCCGGATCGAAAATGACACGGGGGCAAGGGCAAATTGCGATTTTGCGTGCTGAAGCGCACAAAAATCCGGCTGAAGTGCAGCGGAGATCAGGCGGCGGCTTCGGCGGCCAGGGGGACGGTGAAGGAAACCAGGGTTCCCCGGCCCGGTCGGGAGGTGAAGGAGAGGGCGTGCTGCGGGCCGTACACCTGTTCCAGCCGCTGGTTGCAGTTGCGTACGCCGATGTGGTCGTCGCCGTCGAACTCGCCCGTGCTGGCGAGCACGTTGTTCAGCGTCTCGCGGGTCATGCCCACGCCGTCGTCCTCGATCTCCACCCGGAGCGTGCCCTCGTGCAGGGTGATGCGGATGGCGATGGTGCCGCCCTCGACCTTGCCCAGGATGCCGTGCTTGACCCCGTTCTCCACCAGGGGCTGGATGATCAGCGAGGGGATCATGATGTTCTCCACCCCCTGGTCCAGTTCCCATTGGCTGCGGACCCGGTCGCCGAACCGGGCCTGCTCGATCTTGAGGTAGGAGCGGATCTGGTCCAGCTCCGCGCCCAGCCGGGTGAAGCCGTCGCCCGCGTCCAGGTTGCGGCGCATGTACATGGCCAGCTCGGCCAGGAGCGAGCGCGCCCGCTCGGGCTTGGTGCGGGTGAAGGCCCCGATGGTGTTCAGGGCGTTGAACAGGAAGTGGGGGTTGATCTGGGTCTGCAGCCGCCGGATTTCGGCCTTGGCCAGGAGCTGGTTCTGGGTCTGGATGTCCTGGAGTTCCAGCTGGGTGGAGAAGAGGTCTCCCAGTCCTTTGGCCAGCTCGAAGTGGACCTTGTGCAGCTGGATGTCCTCGGTGCCGTAGAGCTTGAGGCAGCCCACGATCAGGCCGCCCTTGCGCAGGGGCACGATGACCGCCGAGTCGAGGGGGCAGTCCGGGTTGTCGCAGCCGATGGCCGCCTTGGAGCGGAGAAAGACCGGCTCGCCCGTGCTCAGCACCTTGCGGGTGGCCTTGGTGCGCAGGGGTTGGCCCGGTTCGTGGTGGTCGTCGCCCACGCCCAGGTGGGCCAGGACGGTCTCCGGCCCGGCCAGGTCCACGGCGGCCACGGGCACGTGGTCCCAGATGATCCGGGCCGTGTTCATGGCCGATTCCTCGTTGAGCCCGAACCGCAGGTGGGCCACGGTCTTGTTGGCGATCTCCATGACCTGGCTGATGCGGCTCGAATCGCGGTTGGAACGGTATTCGAAGAGCAGGTGCAGGGTCTGGACGAACAGGACGGCGCCGAAAGTGTTCACCGCGATCATGGGCAGGGCGATGACCTTGACCAGTTCGAGCGCCTGGTCGAACGGCTTGGCCATGACCAGGACCATGAGCTGGTGGATGGACTCGCTGACCAGGCCGAAGATGAGCGCGGCCCGCCAGCTCAGGTTGTTGCCCTTGAGGTGCATGGACACGTAGCCTGCGGCGGTGCCCTCCAGGAAGGTGGCCAGGGCGCACGGGATGGTGGAGAAGCCGCCGATGTCGATGAGGAACCGATGCCCGCCCGCGATGAGTCCGGCCAGGAAGCCCACCAGCGGCCCGCCGAGCAGCCCCCCGGTGATGACGTACACGCCGCGCAGGTTTGCGTAGGAGCCGAGCACGATGTCGCCGCCGTAGGTGCCCATGATGCCGAGCAGGCCGAAGATCAGGCCGAGCATCCACCGGTACTGCCGCTCCGGGCGGCGGCCCACTCCCAGCTTGCCGATGGGGGCCAGGGTGAGCACGAACAGGCCGATGGCCAGCATGGCCCCGAACCGGCCCACCAGGGTCATCAGCAGCGTGAGGATGTATTCGAACATGTGCGGCCTTCTTCCCTTGGCCTAGAGGCCGAGATACTGCTTGAAGTCCCTGACCCGGCCCCGGCTGAGCGTCAGTTCCGTTGACCCGTCGTCGTTCAGGACCAGGGTGTACTTGCCGCCGGTCCAGGGGGAGAACTCCTTGACGTGGCTCAGGTTGACCACGGCGCTGCGGTTGATGCGCAGGAAGGGGAGGTCGGACACGCGGGTCTCCACGTCGTCCAGGGTGGCCAGGCCGTGGCAGGGATGGCAGCCGTCGTAGGTGTTGACCATGATCTTGCGGCCGCTCAGTTCGAAATAGACCACTTTCTCGAAATCGATGAGCTGCAACCGGCCGTTCTTTTCCACGGTCACCCGGGGCAACGGCTTGCCCACGGCGGCGAGCAGGTCGTTCATTTCCGGTTGCGGGTCGCTCTCGGGCGCGTTCCTGCCGAGCAGCTCCCGGACCCGCTCCACGCTGACCTTGAGCCGCGAGGACTCCACCGGCTTGAGCAGGTAGTCCACGGCGTTCTTCTCGAAGGCGCGGATGGCGTATTGGTCAAAGGCGGTGACAAAGATGAACAGCGGCGGGTCGGGCAGGCAGCGCGCCTCCCGGAGCACGTCGAAACCGTCCGCCCCGGGCATCTGGATGTCCAGGAACACCAGGTCGGGCGAGTCGGAGCGGATCATGTCCAGCGCCTCGCGTCCGGTCCGGGCCTCGTCGGCCTCGATGTCCGGGAAGCTCTCCAGCAGAAATGACAATTCGCTGCGGGCAGGGGCCTCGTCGTCGACGATGAGCGTGCGTATTTTCATTATGAGTTCAATAAGATTAGGTATTTATACACTTTCGCCGATAACAGTATCCCGCAGCAACCGCCCTGTCAATCGGGCGGGGACCGGAGTGTGAAAGCGCACGGCCCCGCAACGCGCCGGGCGTTGCGGGGCCGTGTCGTCGGACCATGGGGTGCTTTATCGGACGGGCCGGCCGTTTTCGTCGAGCATGCCCCGTTCGTTGGGGCTGGTGACGATGGCCCGCACCTCACTCGGCCGCAGGTGCCGGGCCTCGTAAGGCGCGCCTGCCGCGTCAAGGCGGGCGGAGAAGGACCGCAGGTGGTTGCGGGAGCCCTTCATCAGGTTTTGGTACACGACCCGGATGTCGCGGTTGTCGGCATCGGCCAGGCGGGACTTGAGGTCCGCGATGTCCAGGTCCTCGATGGTCGCGCCCACCCGCAGCCCGTCTGTCAGGGATTTGCGGCCCGCGCCGGTCAGTTCCTCGAACAGTTCGCGGATCAGCGGGTCGTCGAATTGACCGGGCGTATCCGCAGGAACCGGCAGGCCGTACTTGACAAGCAGGGTGCGGATGGAATCCATGTGCTGTTGCTCGCTGGACGCGATGTTGGAGAAAATTCGGTCATTCCAGGCCGTGTCCATGGCCGCGTATACGTCACGGGCCAGTTTTTCCTCCTCGAACATGAAAGCCAGGCCTTCCTTTTCAGCGTGGCTCAATGGCTCGGCGGGCAGGGATGCCGCATAGCTCTCCATGCGACCGTCCGCGCCGTGACCGGCCGCCCGGGCCAGGGCCGGGAGCGACAAGATCAGGGCAACAACCAGGGCCGGAACGATTGATCGGGATATTTTCATGACGACTCCTTGGTAAGGTTGAATGAATATATGATCAATAATTACTTATGATGATTTGTAAAGGCGGGACCGGAGTGCGAGGCGCCGGTCCCCAAATACAGCGTGGCCGCATGCGGGAAAAAGAAAATTATTTTTCAATTTATTTCGTGTGTCCGTTTTTTTTGAGTTGACTTGTTCAATGATTTCGGATTGCTTTGTTATAAAACTGAGCGATCACTCAGTTTTGCGATTTTTTTTGACATTCAAGCCGATTGGAAACTATGGATAAGAAAACTGAGTGACCACTCGGTTTTTGAAAAAAGGATGGATTGCCGGAAATGAAGAAGAAGGAAGCCATACTCAAAGTCGCCACCGTTCTGTTCGCGAACAAGGGATTCACGGACACGTCGGTGCAGGAGCTTGCCCGGTTGACCGGGGTGGCCGAGGGCACGGTTTTCTATCATTTCAAGAGCAAGGAGGGGTTGCTCCTGACCATTCTGGAGGCGACCAGGGACGAGATTGTGGACCAGTTCGAACGGTTCTTCGAGAACAGGCCGTTCGCTTCGGGTCTCGAGATGGCGGAGGAGGTCGTCTCGTTCTATCTCTACCTGGCCGGACTGTTGGAAGACAAGTTTCTGCTGCTGCACAGGCATTTTCTCTACAGGCTCTCCGAGTCGAATCCGGAGTTCAGAGAAAACCTGGAATCCATCTACAATTGCCTGGTCGACATCTTCGAGCAGGCGATCCGGACGGGGCAGGAGGACGGGTCCATCTCCAGGGACATCCATACCCGGAAATCCGCGTTGATACTGTTCACCATGGTCGACGGCCTGGTGCGTTTCAAGAACCATAACCTGTACGACGCAGGGGCGCTGTTCAATGAATTGATCAGCATGTGCCGCCGCATGTTGCAGGCCTAAGAGGAAGGATCTGGCTGAATGCTCTCGAAAATATTCCCATTCATCGACTGGTTCAAGGGGTACAACACGGCGGCCTTGCGCGCGGACGCCATTTCGGGGCTCACCGTCGCCCTTGTGCTCATCCCGCAATCAATGGCCTACGCCCAGTTGGCCGGGATGCCCGCCTATTACGGCCTGTATGCGTCGTTCCTGCCGCCGCTCATCGCCGCCCTGTTCGGCTCCAGCCGCCAGCTGGCCACCGGGCCGGTGGCCGTGGTCTCGCTCATGACCGCCGCGTCGCTCGAACCGCTGGCCACCGCAGGCAGCGAAGGGTACATCGCCTACGCCATCCTGCTCGCGCTCATGGTCGGGCTCTTCCAGTTCCTGCTGGGCGTTCTCAAACTCGGCCTGGTGGTCAACTTCCTGTCCCATCCCGTGGTCAACGGCTTCACCAACGCCGCGGCCATCATCATCGCCTCTTCCCAGCTCTCCAAGATGTTCGGCGTGTACGTGGACAAGGCCGAGCACCATTACGAGACCATCATCCGAGTGGTGGAAAGCGCTTTTCATTACACGCATTTGCCCACCCTTGCCATGGGAGTGCTCGCCTTCGGCATCATGATCGTGCTCAAGCGCATCAATCCGAAGATCCCCAACGTCCTGGTGGCAGTGGCAGTGACCACGGCCATTTCCTGGGGCATGGGCTTCAACCATGACGCCAGGGTTTCCGTGGACGCCATCCAGATTCCAGAAGTCCGCGAATCCATCACCAAATTCAACGCCACCGTCGCGGGCATCGAAGACCTGGGCAAGGCGCGCACTGTCCTCAACGGCAAACTCGACACCGCCAAGCAGGCCGAGGACGTGGTCGGCGTGCTCGACGCCGAGCACGATCTGAGCGTCATCAACATCCGGATATCCAGGCTCAAGCACGAGTCGCATCTGCTCCGCGAAGCCGTGCGGTCCACCCTGATGGACGGCGTGGAAGAGGCGGGCGGCGCCATGGCCTTCTACCGCCAGGGCGAGGCCCCGTCCGGAGCCCCCGTCGACGGCCGCACCTGGCGCATCAAGATAGGCAACTCCAGGCTCGACACCGCCGACCTGAAGATGATCGGCGGCGGCGCCATCGTCGGCACCGTGCCCTCGGGCATCCCGGCCATTTCCGCGCCGACCCTGGACCTCAAGGTCATGCTGCACCTGATCCCGTTCGCGGCCATCATCTCGCTGCTCGGTTTCATGGAGGCCATCTCCATCGCCAAGGCCATGGCCGCCAAGACCGGCCAGCGGCTGGACCCGAACCAGGAACTCATCGGCCAGGGGCTGGCCAACATGCTCGGCGCGTGCGGCAAGTCCTACCCGGCTTCCGGCTCGTTCTCCCGCTCGGCGGTCAACCTGCAGGCGGGCGCGGTCACCGGCATGTCCAGCGTGTTCACCTCGCTCATGGTCGTCATCGTGCTGCTCTTCTTCACCCCGCTGCTCTACCACCTGCCCCAGGCGGTGCTGGCCGCGGTCATCATGATGGCCGTCATCGGCCTGATCAACGCCTCGGGCTTCATCCACGCCTGGAAGGCGCAGTGGTATGACGGAGCCATCTCCATCCTCTCCTTCATCGCCACCCTGGCCTTTGCCCCGCACCTGGACAAGGGCATCATGATCGGCGTGGCCCTGTCGCTGCTGGTCTTCCTGTACAAGTCCATGCGCCCCCGGGTGGCCAGCCTGTCCCGCTCGGACGACGAGTCCCTGCGCGACGCCACGGTCTTCGGCCTCAAGGAATGCAGGCACATCGCCCTGGTCCGTTTCGACGGCCCCCTGTTCTTTGCCAACGCCAGCTTCCTGGAAGACCAGATCACCGACCGCATGATGGAGAACGACAAGCTCAAACACATCATCATCGTGGCCAACGGCATCAACGACATGGACGCTTCCGGCGAGGAAGCCCTGTCCCTGATCGTCGACAGGGTCCGCTCCAGCGGGATCGACATCTCCCTGTGCGGCGTCAACGAAGCGGTCATGGCCGTGCTCGAGCGGACTCACCTGCTCGAGAAGATCGGCAAGGACCACGTCTACCCGACTATGGAAAACGCCATTTGCGCGACGCACGAGAGTGCCCACGCCGACGGCGACGAGGAAAGCTGCCCGTTGACCACGGTCTGCCGCATCGCCTAAGAGCAAGGAGTCATTATGTCCGTAATTACCGTATTCAATGGCCTGTTCTCCGAGGCAGGCGTCGTCGTCAAGCGCGTTCTCGATTCCACCGGCTATCGCCTAGTCACGGACCAGGAGATCGTTGCCGACGCGGCCAGGCTCTCCGGCATGGCCGAGGAAAAGATCGCCCGGGCCTTTCAGGCCAAGACATCCGTGTTCAATTCATTCAGCCATGAAAAGGAGCGGGCCATCGCCTGGCTCCGTCTGGCCATGGCCAACAAGCTCATGGACCAGGACGACCTCCTGTTCTCCGGCTTCGCCTCCCAGCTGCCGGCCTCGGAGATCGATCACATCCTCAAGGTCTGCCTCATCTCCGGCATGAAGGAGCGGCTGGCCGCTGCCGAAGCTGCCGAGGGATACGCCGAAAAGCATGCCCTCAAGCTCCTGCACAAGGACGACGAGGACCGCGCGGCCTGGACCGAATACCTCAAGGGCTCCAAGGACCCCTGGGCCCGCGAGCTCTACGACCTGATCGTGCCCGTGGGCAAAACCGGCGTGGACAAGGCCGCCGACCTCATCGTCGAGCAGCTGTCCAACCCCGCCGTCAAGGTGACCGACGCATCCCGCGCCAGGGTCGCCGACTTCGCCCTGGCCGCCAAGGTCGAGACCGTGCTGGCCGCCGAAGGGCACAGCATCCTGGTTTCCGCCAAGTCCGGTACCGTCACCCTGACCATCAACAAGCACGTCCTCCTGCTGGAAAGGCTGGAGCGCGAGCTGACCGAGATCGTGTCCGGTCTGGAAGGCGTCCAGAAGGTCGAGACCGGAGTGGGCAAGGGGTATCACCAGACCGACATCTACCGGAAGGTGGATTTCGAGGTCCCGTCCAAGGTCCTGCTGGTGGATGACGAGCGCGAGTTCGCCGAGACCCTGTCCGAGCGCCTCATGATGCGTGACATGGGTTCCGCCGTGGTCTACGATGGCGAGTCCGCCCTGAACCTGGTGCGCGAGGACGAACCCGAAGTCATGGTTCTGGACCTCAAGATGCCCGGCATCGACGGCATCGAGGTGCTGCGCCGGGTCAAGGCGGAGCATCCGAACATCGAGGTCGTGATCCTGACCGGCCACGGCTCGGAAAAGGACCGCGAGGTGTGCATGGAACTGGGCGCCTTCGCCTACCTGCACAAGCCGGTGGACATCGAACTCCTGAGTCAGACCCTCAAGGCCGCCAACGAAAAGATCAGGGCCGGCAAGTAGCCTGTTATGGAGCCGGGTGGCATTATGTCGATATTCGATAAGATCAAACCGCAGTTTCTGGAAACCGATTCCGGAACCGGACCCGCCAAGAACCTGTTCGACTACAGGCGAATCTGGCGCAAGGCCGTCGCAGTACTTGCGCTGGTGGCCCTGGTCCCGCTGTGCGTGCTGGCCTTCATCGACTACAATGTCACCCGGCACTCCCTGGAGTCCGAGACCCTCCTGCGCACGGCCAGGACCACTTCCAACGCCCGGCGGACCGTGGCCTATTTCCTCGAGGAGCGGACCAAGGCCCTGGACTTCCTGGCCGAGCACCAGGGCATCGACAAGCTGCGGGACTGCGACAACCTCGCCAAGGTCCTGGAGTCGCTCAAGTCCAGCTTCGGCGGGTTCGTGGACATCGGCATCATCGACAGCCGGGGCAGGCAGGTGGCCTACATAGGCCCCCACGATCTGCTCGGCGTGGATTACTCCACCCAGGACTGGTTCGAGAACACCATGTCCCAGGGCACCTCCATCAGCAACGTCTTCCTGGGCTTCCGGGACACGCCGCATCTGGTGGTGGCCCGCAAGGTGTATGACGCCAAGACCGACAAGGTCTACATCCTCAGGGCGACCCTGGACACCGGCCAGTTCAACGCCATGCTGACTTCCCTGGATCTGTCGGGCGGCGGCGACGCATTCCTCGTGAACAAGGAAGGCGTCATCCAGACGCCGTCCAAGACCCACGGCGAGCTGCTCAAGAAAGTGGACCTGGTGGACATCCCCGAGTTCTCCGAGAAGACGAGCGTCCGGCAGGTCCGGACTACGGACGGTACGGAATTCACCGTGGGGTATGCCTATGTGCTGGGCACCCCGTTCATCGTCATGGTGGTCAAGGAAACGGCGGCGATGCTGGAGCCGCTCAAGGCCATCCGCATGGAACTGTTGTGGATGCTCTCCCTGTGCGTTGCGGCCATCCTGATCGTCATCACCTGGGTGGCCACCTACATGGTCAACAAGATCTACATCGCGGACCAGACCAGGGCGCGCACCCTGCATCGCATGGAACACACCAACCGCATGGCCTCCATCGGCAGGCTGGCGGCGGGCGTGGCCCACGAGATCAACAACCCGCTGGCCATCATCAACGAGAAGGCCGGGTTGATCAGCGACCTGTTCATCTACCGCAAGGAGTACGCCCACGACGAGCGGCTTCTGGCCAATATCAATTCCATCCTCGACTCGGTTTCGCGTTGCGGCCGGATCACCAAGCGGCTTTTGAGCTTCGCCCGCCACATCGACGTGGAGATGGCCTCCATCGTGTTCAAGGACCTGGCCGACGAGGTCGTGGACTTCCTGCGCAAGGAGGCCGAGTACCGGTCCATCTCCATCACCATGGACATCCCGGACGACCTGCCGGAATTCGTGTCCGACCGGGGCAAGCTGCAGCAGATTTTCCTCAACCTGATCAACAACGCCTTCCAGGCCATGAACGACGGCGGCAGCCTGTACATCGCCGCCCGGGCCATCACCGAGGACCGATTGATCTTCTCGGTGCAGGATGACGGCTGCGGCATCCCGGAAGCGGACATCAAGCGCATTTTCGATCCCTTCTTCTCGACCAAGAAGAAGACCGGCGGCACCGGGCTCGGCCTGTCCATCACCTATGGTCTGGTCCAGGAGCTGGGCGGCACCATGGCCGTCGAGAGCGAGGTCGGGAAGGGAACGGTTTTCACGATAACCATGCCCCTCAAAGGGGCCAGGAAGGCATAGACGACATGAGAGTACTGCTGGTTGACGACGAAGTGGAACTGGTCTCCGCCATGGCCGAGCGGCTCGGTTACCGCGGCCTGGACGCCGACTGGACCGACAACGGCGAGGACGCCATCAGAATGGCCGCCGAGACGGAATACGCGGTTGCGGTCCTCGACATGAAGATGCCCAGGATGGGCGGCCTGGAACTGCGGGAGAAGCTGGCGTTTCACCACCCCGGCATGCGCTTCATCTTTCTTTCCGGGCACGGCTCCGAGTCGGACTTCAAGGCCGGGTGCGCCGCCGGGTGCAGTTATCTCATCAAACCCATCCAGCTCGAGGACCTCGTGGACATGATCCGGGAAGTCGTCGGGGAGGAGTTGTCATGAGCCAGGCTACCGTTCCTGCCCGCGAAGGGTTGAAATTTTTCGGGCGCGTCAGCGCTTCGGTGTCCCACGAAATCAAGAACGTCTTCGCCGTCATCAACGAGGCGGCGGGGTTGATCGAGGATTTCACGCTCATGGCCGAGCGCGGCATGCCCCTCAAACCGGAGAGGCTCAAGTCCGCCGCCAACGCCATTCAGGGCCAGATTCGACGCGGCGACACCATTGTCAAGAACATGAACGCCTTTGCCCACTCCACGGACGAGGACGTCCGCGAGGTGAACCTCGCGGAACTGCTCGGCCTGACCGTGGCCCTGGCCAATCGCCTTGCCGACATGAAACAGATCAGGCTGACCGCCGGCGACTGTGAGCCGGTGTCCCTTGCGGCCGATTCCTTTGATCTGATGTTGCTGCTGCACTCCTCCATCGCGGCGGCCCTTGATGCCCTGTCGGCGGGAGATACTCTGGCCGTGGGCGTGAAACCCGAAAACGGCGGCGCATCGTTCTCCCTTTCCTCTCCCGGAAAGGATGCGCCACTTGCGAATGATGAGGCCTTCGCCCAGTTCGCCCGGTCCATGGGGGCCGACGTGGGCGTGGACGAGGACAACAGGGCAAGCGTGCTGCGCATCCAGCCGACCGCCAGGCCCGAGTAAAACGACATTCACCTATCAGGAGAAATACCATGTCCGAGAAAGTACTGCTTATTGATGATGAAGAGGAATTCCTGAACGCCCTGTCCGAACGGATGGAAATCCGCGGCATGGACGTGAAGACTGCCGCCACCGCCGATTCGGCCGTGGCCGCGCTGGACAACAACGAATACGACGCCATCGTCCTCGACCTTCAGATGCCCGACATGAACGGCATCGAGATGCTCAAGGCGATCAAGGTCCGGCACCCGGACATGCAGGTCATCCTGCTGACCGGCCACGCCACCGTGGAGGCAGGCATCCAGGCCATGAAGCTGGGCGCCATGGACTTCATGGAGAAGCCCGCCGACATCGAGTCCCTGACCGAGAAGATCAAGAAGGCCCAGGCCAAGAAGATGGTCATCGTGGAAAAGAAGACGGCCAGCAAGGTCAGCGACATCCTCTCCCACAAGGGGTGGTAGAAACCGCTTGAGGGTCGACCCCGATGCCGGGGCGAGGGAAAACGAAGGGGGGTGCGGATTGTTCCGCGCCCCCCTTTGTCGTCGTTGAAACGGGCCGCCTAGCGCACGCCGTGTTCGGACATGAACGGGACGTACTCCCGGTCCGTGCCCATGATGTGCTGGACGAGCCAGTCGCGCAGGAACTGCATGACCTCGATGGACACGGTGGCCCTGCCCTCGGTCAGGGCCAGCTCGAAATCGCCGACCTTTTCCACGAACTGGCTGTGGGCGGACTTGTGCTCCGCCGTCCCGGGGTAGCCGTGTTGGTCGAACAGTTTCTCCTCAAAAGCGAAATGGGTGACCACGTATTCCTTGAGCCCGGTCACGATGTCCCGCATGACAGAGGCCGATTCCTTGTTGCGCATGGCCTGGTTGAGGCCGTTGATCAGCTTGACCAGCTGCTTGTGCTGGGCGTCGATGGAACCGATGCCCAGGGCGAGCTTGTCGGACCAGGAGACGAGGTCGTCGCTGACGTTGAGGCTGTCGGCGTCCCGGGCGGTTGTCATGGACTGGACGGTCTCGTTGAGGTCGCTGATCAGGGCGGTGATGGAACCCAGGTTGTCGGCGGAGCGGGCCATGCCCTCGGTGGATTCCGAGGCGATCCGGTTGACTTCGGTCACGGCCCGATTGATCTCCTCGGACGTGGACGACTGCTGCTCGGCAGCCGTGGCGATGGAGGCCACCTGGGCGGAGGTCTCGTCCACGATGGAAACGATCTCCTCCATGAACCGTCCGGCCTCGTCGGCGGCCTCGGTGGACTGGTTGATGTCCTCGGCGGCGGCCACGACCGCCTTGACGTTTTCCTCCGCCGCCTCCTGGATGGAGCCGATGGCGCCCGCCACTTCCTTGGTGGCGTCCATGGTCTTTTCGGCCAGCTTGCGGACCTCGTCCGCCACCACCGCGAACCCGCGTCCGGCCTCGCCTGCCCTGGCCGCCTCAATGGCGGCGTTCAGCGCCAGCAGGTTGGTCTGGTCCGCGATGTCGGTG
Organism: Pseudodesulfovibrio portus; assembly: GCF_026000375.1. NCBI lineage: Bacteria > Pseudomonadati > Thermodesulfobacteriota > Desulfovibrionia > Desulfovibrionales > Desulfovibrionaceae > Pseudodesulfovibrio > Pseudodesulfovibrio portus. The sequence goes on along the minus strand of NZ_AP026708.1, from coordinate 1,096,528 downwards.
ATCACGTTGAGGACCTGGCCGATGGACGACGCCTGGTCGCCCAGTTGGGTCATGGTCTCCTTGAGGTCGTTGATGCGCGTGCCGATCCTGTTGATGGACTCGATGGCATTGCGGACGCCGCTGGCGCCGGTGGTGGCCTTGTCCCTGGAGTCTTCGGCATTGGTCGCCGCGTGTGAGGCGTTGCGGGCCACCTCGGCCACGGAGGCGTTCATTTCCTCCATGGCGGTGGCGGTCTCCGCAATGCGTTCGCTCTGCACCTTGACCCCCCGGGCCACCTGGTCCACTTCGGCGGACAGGGCGTTGACCGATTCGAGCACGTCGCGGGATATCTGTTCCGCCTTGCCCGAGGCCTGCTGCATGCTCTGGAGGAGGTTGCCCACGTTTTCCTCGTTCCGGTTGGCCCTCTCCAGCGCCTCGTTGGCCTTCCTGCCTTTCTCCTCGGCCTCCCGGGCCTGTTCGTCGGCCTGTTCGGTCCGTTCCCGGAGCGTGCCGACCATGGTCTCGATGGACTCCTTGAGGGTGAGGAGTCGGCTGGTGAATTGCCCCCTGATGGTGGCGTTCAGGTCCCCCTCGACGATCTTGAGGGCGAAATCGCGGATGGCGTCCAGGGGGGCGATGATCTGCCGCTGGATGAGGTAGAGGATGACGGCGGTCAGGAGCAGCCCGAGCAAGATGCACGTGGCCTGGGTGATGAGCAGGTATTGGACCTTGGCTTCGGCGCTTTGCTGGAACATGCCAACGGCCTTGTCCATTTCCTTGAGGAGCCGGATGTTGTTGTCCAGCACCCGATTCCAGGCCCCGGCGTGGTCATCGGCCAGCACGAGGTCCATGTCCTTGGCGAACGGCTTCCAAATGGAAAGTACCTTGTCAAGCTGGGCCGCGATGGCGGCTTCCGCCTGCGGGAGCTGCGCGGTGGGCCCGGCCGGGTCCAGGCTGAGGGGGGCCGGCCCGGAATTCTTCAGGGCGAGCAGCGTGGCCTCGAAGACCCGCATGGTGTTCCGGGCCGAGGACCTGTTCTTGTCCGCAAGGGCGGGTACGGATTCGGCCTCATGGGCGGCGGTCAACGCCTCCTTGGTCATTTTCTGGCTGAGCATGCGCTGCCTGCCCGCCAGGTTGATGACCAGGCCGTCGGCTTCCTGCATGGAAGTGATGATCCACGTGGCGGTGAACATGGCCGCCGAGATGGTGAACAGGACCAGGATGGCCGCAAACAGTTTCTTCCTTATGGACATGTAGAGCTCCTGCAAGGGATTGGGTTCGCGCGAGCACCACGTTTTCGGGTGCCGGGCGCGCCTGTCGATTCTCGTCTGTCATCCGATTGTACTTCAACCAGCGGCTCGGGCGCGCAGCGTGGGTTTTGTCGTAACTGATAGCTATTCTCCGAATATCATGGAGGGGTTCATGTTTACAACAGAATTCATTGTGTAAAAGTGAGCAGGCGTGAGCGGCTTTGCCCGGTCGGGGGAGGGGGGAAAAGTTGTGAGCCACGGATGGGGTCGCGGCTCGAAGGGGAGTTTGTCCGGGAAAAGCGGATGCGGGAAAAGGTTCCTGTTGGAGAAAATTATTTTTATGGCAATAGTTTTTGAATACAGCATGTTGAAAGAATTGGCACGATCCTGGCTAACCGGCTTCCCAGGCGGTGAAATAGCGAGTTTTTAGATTGAAATTGAATATGAGTCAGATTTTCCCTGACCCCCTGGAAACAGCTAGAGGTACACCATGACCGAATTGAATGAAAAACAGATGCAGGATCGCGATTTCCATGCCTGCTTTGCCTCATTTGCCCAGAAGATGGCCAAGGACGGCACCCCCGCCATCGTCATCAACGGGTTCAAGGATCAGATGCGCCGGTTCTTCGACGGGGATCGGGCCTTTCTGGGAGAAGGGGACATCACCCCTGTCATGGACAGCGAGGTCCCCGAGATGGGCGATCTCAGGAAGTACCGCGCCGCAGGCTACGCCGCCCTGGCCAGGACGGCCATCATCAAGCTGAACGGCGGGCTGGGGACCAGCATGGGCCTGGATGGGCCCAAATCCTTCCTGCCCGTTCGCGAAGGCCGGACCTTCCTGGATCTCATCCTGAACCAGGTCCGGTCCATGCGCGAGGAGTTCGACGCCCCGCTGCCCCTGGTGCTCATGAACAGCTTCTGGACCGACGAGCCCACCCGCAAACGGCTCCAGGACGAGATCAACGGCGATCCGCATGTGGCCATGTCCTTTGTGCAGCACCGCTACCCCCGCATCCGCCGGGACAACCTCGCCCCCCTGACCATGGAGGGAACCCCGGAGCTGGAATGGAATCCTCCGGGACACGGCGACATCTATACCTCTCTCCTGACCACGGGTACCCTGCGCCGGCTGCTTCTGTCCGGCTACCGCTACGTGTTCGTGTCCAATTCCGACAATCTGGGCGCGGTCTTCGACGCCAGCCTGCTCGGCTACATGGCGAAAAAGGGAATCCCCTTCCTCATGGAAGTGTGCCGCCGCACCCATCAGGACCGCAAGGGCGGTCACCTCATGAAACGCAACGGGTGCCTAGGCCTGCGGGAAGTGGCCCAGTGCGCCCCCGAGGACATGGACCAGTTCCAGGACGTGAACAAATATTCCTTCTTCAATACCAATTCCATCTGGATCGATCTCAAGGCCGTGGAGGAGGCGTTCCTCAAGCGCCGCCAGTTCGACCTGGAGCTGATCGTCAATCCCAAGCGGGCCATCCCGGGCGACCCGGACTCCCCGGAAGTCATCCAGTTGGAGACCGCCATGGGCTCGGCCATTTCGCTCTTCCCGGGCGCCCAGGCCGTGGTCGTTCCCCGCAGCCGCTTCTCTCCGGTCAAGACCATCGGTGATCTGATGCTGACCATGTCCGACTGCTTCAAGGTCACGGACAGCAGTTCGGTGGTCTGCCGCACGGACTGGCGCAAGCTGCCCTCGGTCAGCCTTGACCCCCGGGTCTATTCCACGGTGGGCAACTTCTTTTCCCGCTTCCCCGAGGGCGTGCCCTCCATGGCCGGTTGCCGGGGGCTGTCCGTCAAGGGCGACGTCCGCTTCCAGGGCGACGTAACCCTCAACGGCCGCGTGTCCATCATCAACAACACCGGCCGCCAGGCCGTGATCCCCTCGGGCCACAATCTGACCGGCGACGTGGCCCTCGTGTAGCTTGTGAGCGGGGTGGACGAATCCGCCGCCGGTCTCCCTGTTGCAGAAAAACCGGTCGCACGCTAACCTTGCAATATACTTGCGATGCTCTTCCCCCGAACGGGAAGAGCATCGTTTTGCGACCTGTTCGTGAGCCGCCGGTTCTTTTTCCCAATCGATAAAAGGTGTCTGAGCCGTGGACGACAAGAGCATCTTGGATGTGTGGACAATGAGCGCAAGGGAGCGCAGGGATGTCTGCGTGATTCCTGACGGATGCCGGGATGTTATTGTTGTCCGGCATGAAAGCGGCAAAACCGAGGCCTTCATCTCGCCGCTGTATCGTCAGACCATCAGGGTGGAAGTGAAACCAAAGACCGAATGGACGGGGTTTCGACTCCGCCCGGGCTGTGACGTGAAGGGCATAGACATGCCGGGCTTGCTGGCGTCGCCGCATTCGACGGATGCGCTGATCGATCGTATAGAATGCTCCACCCGGGTTGATGCGAACACCGCTGAAGCCGTCGGCTGCATTAAAAGGCATGGCGTCAGCGTGCAGCACTGCGCGAAGCAACTGGGGGTCAGCCCGAGGACGCTTCAGCGTTTGCTCGCGAGGAACACCCGGCGCAGTCCTTCATTCTGGCTGCGTCTTGCACGGGTCAGGCTCTGCGCACGGACATTGGTCGAGTCCGGCGTCCGCCCGGAAGTGGCGTATGAATGCCACTATGCCGACCAGGCGCATATGTGCCGTGAGATCAAGGAGTGGTTCGGCGTGTCCCCCTCGGCGCTGTTGCAGCGCCGGGATTTGACGGAGCAACTCTTCTGGCGGGCCTACTAGGTCGCGACAGGGGTGCAGATTTCCACGAGGAATCCGTTCATGTCAGAGACATAGGCCGTTGTCTGGCCCCATGCCATTTCTTCCGCTTCCTGCACAACTGTTGCTCCGGCGGCGACTGCCTTCTCCATGGCTCCTGCGACGTCTTCGGTTTCAAAGGCGATCTCGAAGCAGGGGCGATGGGGCTCGGGAGCGGCTGGGGTTTTTCCGATCCGGCGAAGGAGCGACAGAGAGCAAAAGGCCAGGGCGGTGGCTCCTGTGCCCAGTTCGCCGTAGTCGCCTCCTTCATGGAGGAAGGCGGTCTTCAGTCCAAATGCATGCTCGTAGAATTCCAGCGTTTCCGCGACATTTTCCACATAGAGTATGGTGTATCTGAATCGCATGTGATGCTCCTTTTTCATGGTCAATGGAAAAGGAACATAGCGCAGACGGGATCATCTGTATTGAATAAATGCGACACAACGAATATTCGGCCTGCCTCAAGGTGAGGGGCGAAACCGTTTACGTGTCCAATGAGTCGGGCAGGGTCTCCACGAACGCTTTGATCTCGTCCCGGACGCGGCGGTAGACGGCCAGGACGGCGTCCTCGTCGGTCATGTCCCGCGTCAGGGAGGGCGGGTCGTCGAAGCCCGCGTGCACGACCCGTGTCTTGGCCGGGAAGTAGGGGCAGTTCTCGTTGGCGTTGCCGCAGACCGTGACCACGTAGTCGAACTCCAGGTCCGCGGGCAGGTCGGTGACCAGCTTGGAGGCGTTGGCCGAGATGTCGATGCCCGCTTCGGCCATGACCTTGACGGCGCGGGGGTTGATGCCGTGGGTCTCCACGCCTGCGGAGTACGCGGCCAGGGTGTCGGACTTGAGGTGGGTGGTCCACCCCTCGGCCATCTGGCTGCGGCAGGAATTGCCGGTGCAGAGAAAGAGGATGTTCTTCATGGTGCGTTCCTTATCGGGCGTTGGGCGTCCTGCGCACGTGGCAGACCCCGGCCAGGGTTTTCTGCTCGAGGGGAAAGTATTTCTTCTTGAAGTATATGGCCACGTTGACCAGGGCGATGAGCACCGGCACCTCGACCAGGGGGCCGATGACCGCAGCGAACGCCTCGCCGGAGTTGATGCCGAAGACCGCGATGGCCACGGCGATGGCCAGTTCGAAGTTGTTGGACGCGGCCGTGAAGCTCAGGGTCGTGGCCTGCTCGTAGTTGGCGTCGGCCTTCCATGACAGGTAGAAGGAGACCAGGAACATGATCAGGAAGTAGATGGTCAGGGGGATGGCGATGCGCACGACGTCGAAGGGCAGGGCCACCACCTTGTCGCCCTTGAGCGAGAACATGACGCAGATGGTGAAGAGCAGGAAGATGAGCGTCAGCGGGCTGATCTTCGGGATGAACACGGTCTCGTACCACTCCTTGCCCTTGAGCCTGATGCCGACGAGCCGGGAGAACATGCCGCCCAGGAACGGGATTCCGAGATAGATGAACACGGATTCGGCTATCTGCCCCATGGAGATGTCCACGGCGGCACCTTCAAGGCCGAACCAGCCCGGCATGACCGTGATGAAGACGTAGGCGTACACCGAGAAGAAGAGCACCTGGAAGATGGAGTTGAAGGCCACCAGCCCGGCGCAGTATTCGGAGTCGCCGTGGGCCAGGTCGTTCCAGACGATGACCATGGCGATGCAGCGGGCCAGGCCGATGAGGATCAGGCCGACCATGTACTCGTGGTGGCCGGACAGGAAGATGACGGCCAGGCCGAACATGAGGATCGGGCCGATGATCCAGTTCTGGGCCAGGGACAGGGCCAGGACCTTGTAGTTGCGGAAGACACGGCCGAGCTGCTCGTATTTCACCTTGGCCAGGGGCGGGTACATCATCAGGATCAGGCCGATGGCGATGGGAATGTTGGTGGTCCCGACCTGAAAGGAGTCGATGACGTCCTTGATGTTCGGGAACAGGTAGCCGCTGCCCACGCCGATGAACATGGCCAGGAATATCCAGAGTGTCAGGTAGCGGTCCAGGAAGGACAACCGTTTGATGGTCGATTCGGACATGTCGGGTACCTCTTGTCGCGGTCTAGGCCGCGCACGAATTGTCGGTGTCTTTGGTTTCGAGAAAGTTCATGAGGCGTGCGTAGTCCTGCCTGGCCTCTTCCAGTTCGGGGAGGTTCTGCTTGAGCACCTGGAGGACAAGGGCCTGGATTTCCTGCTGGGGGGCAGCCAGGGAGTAGTATACCCATTGGCCCTTGCGGCGGCTCTGCACCCAGCCGGAGTTCTTCAGAAAAGACATGTGCCGCGACATGGTGGACTGGGGCAGGTCCAGTCCGTTCATCAGGTCGCAGATGCACAGTTCGCCGTGATCCAGCAGCCGGATGGCCCGCAGCCGGATGGGCTCGGCCAGTCCCTTGAAGCATTGAGCGAGTTGTTCCATGGCCATCTCGTATATCCGGATAAGCGGATATGTCAATGGGCGGCGTGTGACGAACGTGTGTCTTTTGATGGAGGCGGCGCCAGCGAGGTCACTAGCATCATGGTGGCCAAGCTGATGCCCAAAAGGGGTGTGGCCATGATCCACACGCCTTGAAAAAGAGTAGTTGGTAATTCGATTGAGAGCATGCAGGCCGATTAGAATTTCATATGTCTTTACAGTGTCTTGCCATGGATGTTGAGTGAAAGGAGAATCGGCCCGCTGGTTTTCTGAAAAAACCGGACAAGTGGCGCAGTCGGTGGTGCTTTTAATTGGTGGATTAAAAATGTAAAAACACAGAAGACTGTTTTTGTTAAAAGAACAATGGTTTTCAATAAAAAAGCAGGGAGTCCTGTTTTCCCCGCCATTAGGCGGATTCCGGCTGGATAGGTGTAAAATTGCAGGTATGAATCGACTCTCAAGATGATAATGGTTGCTGTCTTGGAATAAACATAATAGCTATTATCGGCCATCAAGCGTGTCCGAAAATATCGGACTAGAGGGCTTTTAGATGGCGACTTCTTTTTGGCGCTGCATTAACCTCTTTGTTTTGTTCGTTGTTTTTGAGTTGGTATGAATATTTCATATATTAAGAATACGCCTTCGATAGGAGGGCGAAATGTGAACGATTTAATGCGGGGGATTGGGCATGAAGAAATTATTGATCGCCATGAGTCTGGTATTCGCGATGTCCGCTGTCGGGGCACAGGTGGCGCATGCAACGAGCCTCGTCGGTTCCGACTATCCGAACGATATAAGTGCAACCATTTCTTCGACCCTGGCCGGTACGAGCCTGACGCTGCAGGTGACCAACACTTCCGGCGTTGAGTCATATCTGACCTCCCTGGCTTTTCAGGTCCCCTCAGGGCTTGGACTGACCTTTGATGGCGCATTCCTGGCCGACGGCACCACCCCCTTGATCCACCAGCAGAACGAGAACACGACCTATGAATGGACCTTCGGCACCGTGACCGGAAACGACGTCGGCAACCGGGAAGCGGTGCGTCCCTACAAGGATTCAGTGAATTTCGGACTGTTCACCGACGGCGGCTTTCTGGGCGGGAAAAAGGTGATCGGCATCGCCGACGGCGACACTGCCATTTTCATGTTCACCGTCACGGACGGCTCGTTCACCGGCCTCGAACCCTTCCTGGCGCGATTCCAGGCGGTCTGGGACGGTGACTCCCTGGATGGGAGCGACATCGCGACCCCGACCCCCATTCCCGGCGCGGCGTGGCTGCTCGGTACCGGCCTGTTCGGGCTGGTGGGCCTGCGCAGAAAGTTTCGGTCCTGATCTACCCAAGCTAATTCAAATTGAGAATGAATGATGAGCGGCGGCCCAATGCCGCCCGCAGTATTCCCCAAGGAGCCAGAGTATGAGAGCCTACAGATTGATGATCCTGACCGCGTCTGCGGTCCTGTTGATGAGCGTGTCCGCTTTTGCCTTACCGTTCCCGAGCACGCTGGACAACTTCACCAGCAAGGACACCAGTGAATATCTTTCCCTGAACAGCATCGTGCCCGGCACCGAGGGCGCTTCCCCCATGAACGACGTGCCCGGCGGCCTGTGGGACGTTTCTTTCGCCTACGAAGAGGCCGGACACAACAACTTGTGGACCGCCCCCACCGGCGAGCAGCTCTCCAACGAGGGTGCGTGGGGGGCCACTGTTTCAGGTGTGCAGCTTGCCGGTTCTTCCTTTTACGATGTCGATGATCAGGAACTGTTTTCCATGGCCGACAACAATGCGGTCTGGATCTTCACAATTCTGAACGACTTCACGGTCAACGGCACGACGTTCCTGGCGGGCAATCTGCTTATCGCCTTCAACGACGCCTGGAACGGCGACAGCGACTACGACGACATGATTCTCCAGGCCAGCAGGGCCGCTACCCCGATCCCGGGTGCGGTCTGGCTGCTCGGCACCGGACTGGCAGGCCTGATCGGTCTGCGCCGCAGCCGGCAGTAACGCCGACGCGTCAATGACAGCGAGGCCCCGGCAGTCCGTCTGCCGGGGCCTCGTCTTTGCTCAGGATGGGGTGGTGCGGTACAGCCGCCGTCTGATCCGCCTTCCGGCCCAGGTCCCCAGCATGACGCCCGTGGTGTTGGCGATGAAGTCCCAGAACGAGGGGGTTCGATTGGGCACCAGCCCCTGGACTCCTTCCAGGAGTATCCCCCAGAGCACCAGGAGAAGCGCCCAACGAAGAAGGCGTCGTTCTTCTTTGAGGAATAGAGGTTGGAGCAGAGCCAACCCGGCGTAAGAAATCAGGTGTAACAGCTTGTCACTGCCAATAATCGGCTGAAAATGGCCTGTTCCGGGCAAAACAGACCCCACGGACACAAAAGTCAGACAAATTAGCCACAGTGTCCGGGAAAAATGGATACAACGTTGTTGGGTACGATTATTCATTTGTTTTTGTTTCACTTTTGCTTATTGTTGAAGTGCGCGGCGGTGTTGATTTCGTGTCGCGGTTTTGGCGGCAACACCCGGTTGTTTCAAGGAATTTGGGCGCAATCGTGAGTTTTCCACAGGGGCAAGCTTCTTTTTTTGTGAAATAGTCTTGAAAATTCGGAAAATTGCCATTTTTTAAGTCGCAGTAAAAATAGCATAGCGCTAACCTCTCCGAATATAGGGAATTATTTGTATTGGCATAAAAATAGCATTTTGAAAATGACCGCTTCAGACCCAAGCATTTCCTGCCTGATACGCCATTATTCCGGCGTGAAAGGGACACCGGGAAGGGTCGACCGAGTCGGCGGAGCGGACGATGTGTGTCATTGCTGCTAAAAAGTAAGGAACGCAGTTTGTCTAAGTCAGTAACCATTTGTTTCGACACCCTGGAGTCGGTTCGGGAGTCCCTCGAACACGAGGCCACGGTACGCGATGTCGAAGTCGGTGTGATCATCAATCGCGCCATCGAACAGTTCCTCAGCGGGCAGCAGCTCGTCAACAGGAGAGAACACGGCCGCGTCGGCGTGGATATGTCGGCAGTGGCCCGGCCCATCGATGGCGAGGTCGGTACCGCAATCCTGCCCGGACGGATTCTCGATCTTTCCGAGGGCGGCCTCAAGCTCCAGTGCCACAGTGAATTCGAAGACATCGAAGAAGTGGTCAAGGTGGGAGGCCAGGTGGAAATCATCTTCACCGTGCCCGACAAGGAGTACCCGGTCTGTTTTACTTGCGAGGTGCGCCACATCTACCGCAAGGACGCTTCCGAGTTGGGATGCGAGTTCGTGGACGGGAACAACGACAATTTCGATTCGCTCAAGACCATTCTCGCCGCCGGCGTGAACTAGTCGCGCCGGTTCCCGCCTGGAGATAGAAGGGCGACGAGCGGTTACGGGCATCATTCTACCACAATGCTTCAATGGAAAAGGCGGATATTCCGCCTTTTTTTCGTTGAAATTACATCCTTGCCGGTTGCTTGTAGTCGATTTCGTGCTTCTGCAGGAGTTCGTAGAGCCGCGCCCTCGACAGGTCCGCCACCTTGCAAGCCTTCTTGAGGTCGCCGTCGGTCTGCTTGATGAGTTCGATCAGGTACTCGGCCTCCATCTGGGTGACCACCATGTTTCGGACTTCCTTGAATGTCGGCAGAATCTCGATCTCGGTCTCGGGCTTGGGCATGACCGTCACTTGATGTTGCTGGTGGACCGGGGTTTCGTTGGCCTTTTCCACCGTGGACTTGACCATGCAGATGCGCACTTCGCGCGGCAGGTGGTAGGAGGTCAGGGTCTTGGCGTCATAGGAATTGGAGATGGCGTAGTTCATCGTGTTGATCAACTCCCGGACGTTGCCCGGCCAGTTGTACTGCTTGAGCGCTTCCAGGCAGTCCTGGGAAAGCCGCTTGCAGGGAGCGCCCTGCTCCTCGCAGATCTTTTTGATGTAATGGTGTGCCAGGGGCTCCACGTCTTCGGGCCGCTCACGCAGGGGCGGCAGGTTGATCAGGCAGGACTTGAGTCGGAAATAGAGGTCCTTTCGAAACGTGCCTTCCTGCACCATGCGGGACAGGTCCCGGTTGGTGGCCGCCACCAGCCTGAAGTCGCTGGAGACTTCCTGCTTCGAACTGAGCGGCCTGAAGGAGTGTTCCTGCAGGACGCGGAGCAGGGAACGCTGGGTGGGGGCGGCGAGGTCCGCGATTTCGTCGAGAAAGATGGTGCCCCCGTCCGCTTGCTTGAACAGCCCCTCGCGGCTTTCCTTGGCGTCGGTGAAGGTGCCCTTTTCGTGGCCGAAGAGAATGGATTGGGCCAGGGTGTTGGGCAGGTTGGTGCAGTCCACCACGGTGAAGGGCTTCTTGCGCCGGTCGCTGTTGTCGTGCACGGCCCGGGCGAACAATTCCTTGCCGGTGCCGGTCTCGCCCAGGAGCAGGACATTGTTCTTGGTGCGGGCCACGATGCCCACCCACTGGATGGCGCGCAGCAGCTTCGGGCTGGACCCGATAATGGGGCCGCGATGAAATGTTGATTCGGATATGAAGCGGTTTCGGGCGTCCCTGTGCTTGACGCACCGGGTCAGGCACTGCTCGAAGTCCACGAAACGAAACGGCTTGACCAGGTAGTCCCAGGCCCCCATCTGGATGGCGGACTCGGCGTGCTGGCTGTCGCGGGAGGCCGAAACCACGATGACGTCCGGATTTCCCGGAGTGGATTGGATCTCGGGCAGATGGTGCAACCCGTTGTGCGTCCCGAGGTCGACGTCGAGAAAGACGATGTCGTAGGGGAGCTGCTGCAATTCGGCCATGCCTTCGTTCAGGGTCGGAGCGCAGACGCACTTGAGCCCGAGACGATTGATCATGTTCTCGAAAAGGAGGCGAAAATCCTCGCCGTCATCGATGAGCAGTATTCTTGCCATTGAACCCGGTTCAGCGCGGGAAAGCGTATTAACTATCTTTAATGGCGTGCAAACGCACGCGACCCAGCACCTTACTGGCAGCTCGGCTGTCTCCCTGAGATCCGTGGCTTTCCGTCCTGAATTCGCATTCAGTTTGGCTTTTCAGTAAACGTATTCTTCATATTTCTTGTCAGATTTCAAGGTATTTTGGCAAGAAGTAGGTGAAGTTTTCATCCAAAAAGGTGGGAAACTCTCGTCGATTTGGGAATTTCTCCCGTATTTTCCGATCGATTTGGGAGATGCCCGTCTGGTTTTTTCGGATCACTGGCGTTATGAAGGGTTAGCCATTGCCATGAAGCGGTTTTATCCCGTAAGGGTTTGACAAAACGGCGTTGGCATAGTCTTTTCATGCAGCGTACTTCAAAACCTGTGAGATGAATGTGGACAACCAGAAGGAATATCTTGTCTCCGGAGAACTCGCCGAAAGCCTGGAGATAATGGCGGCGAAAGTGGACTCCACGCCGGAAGCCCTGCTGGCGAGTATCGTTTCCCAATATCTCGGTCGGCATGTGGTCCCGGAGGGCGCGGAGGAGCGGCGGGCGTTCAGGCGCGTGGACATCTCCATCCCGGCCATGCTGTACCTGGAAGAGGACGGCAAGGCCTCGGTGCGGTATCAGCCTGCCAATATCCGTGACGTGTCGCCGGGCGGCATGCGGGTGGTCTGCTCCGGGCGCAAGCTGTGCGGACGGTTGGCGTCGGAGTATGCCTCGGGTCTCGAGTTCGAGGTTATCTTTTCCTTTTCAGAAGACATGAAGCCGGTCCGGTTCCGGTGCAAGTCGGTCCGGATGGAGGTTGTGAACAAGGACCTGCACATCGGCGCAAGGATCATCGGATCCGATGCCGAAGGCAAGGCCATGTACGACAGGGTCGTGGACAGCGACCTGTGTTGAACTGCTGGTATCGCTTTGGAATAATGCAATTTTATCCTGTTCGTGCGAACAGGGTGACGGGAGAGGGTATGAAGGCTTTGAAGAATTTTCGTATTTCGATGGCCGTTGCGGCCTGTGTGGTCTGTCTGTCTTTGGCCTGGTCTGCACAGGCGGGCTCCATGGACTCGTTCACCCTTGGGGCCGGGGACGTCCTGGAGGTTTCGGTCTGGGGCGATGAGAGCCTGACCCGGCCCAATGTGATCGTCCGGCCCGACGGCAAGATCTCGTTCCCCTTGATCGGGGATATGCAGGCGGCGGGTAAGACCGTGGAACAGTTGCGAAAAGAATTTGAAACGCGTATAGGAGAATACGTCTCCGATGCGCCGGTGACGATCATGCTGCAACAGCTCGGGAGCGCCCAGGTCTATATTGTCGGCAAGGTCAACCGGCCCGGCGTGTATCTGATGAGCGGTCAGATAACGGTACTCCAGGCCCTGGCCCTGGCAGGCGGCATGACTCCCTATGCGGAGAGTGACGACATCCTGGTGGTTCGCATCGGCAGTGACGGGAAGCAGAAATATCTTCCCTTCAACTATGTCAAGGCCGTTGCCGGAGACGGGTTGGACGAGAACGTCCCGCTCAAGCCGGGCGATACGGTTCTGGTCCCCTAACCGGCAGTCACTTTATCCGATACGCAGGTAGCGAAATCGACATGCAGTTCCTTTATTCGCGTTCAACCACGATCTGGAGCCTCCTTGCGCTCCTCTTCGTGGTCTGTGTCGCGCCCGGCCCGGCCCGTGCGGAAAAAGGCGTGGTTACTCCCTCCATCAGTGCCAAGACGACCTACAACGACAATGTCCATTTCAAAAAGAAAACCGACTTCGAATGGCTTTTGGTCCCGGCGGTAAAAGTGGATTACGGCCAGGAGGACTGGACCCTGTCCACCGGTGCCAGGGCCAATGTTTATCGCTATTCGGACCTCAACCAGTATGACCGGGAGAACTACAATTTCTGGTTGGACGGGGAGAAGGACATTACCGAGACCCTCCAGATCAACTTCAGAAGTTCTTTTTCCTACGACCACACCTTTGAAGATGAGCTGACCGAGTCGGGCAACGTCACGTCCCAGGCCCTGCGCCGCAGGTATTCCCTGTCTCCCGGCGTCTCGTGGGGAATGACGGAAAAAGACAACCTGACCCTGACCCTTCCCTACAGTCAGACGGTGTACACGGGCAGCAGCAACGCGGACAGCGTGTCCAAGGGCGGGACGTTGGGCTGGTCCCATGTCATGAACAACGAGCGGGTGAGCCTTCTGGGGCAGTTTTCCCTGACCAACTACTATTTCGACCGGACCGATGGGTACACGGATCAGGATGTCTACAACCTGATGGGCGGCATGCACTACAAGCCGTCAGAACTGTTCGATATCACCGCCTATTTTGGCCTCGGCCATGCCCGTTCGGACGTCACGTTCAGGACTTTGCAGGACACCACCGGAGCGAACACGTACTTCAGTTTCGACCTTGCAGGCACCTACCACCGGGAAAAGTGGGAATTCACCCTGGGGGCCGACCGTCAGGCTTCCCCGTCCACGGACGGCGAGGTGACGGTGCGAACCAGGATGAAGCTGTCGGGGAAGTATTCCTTTACCGAACGGCTCTCCTCCGCTGTCGAGACCGCCTATTTTCAGACCGAATCCGGGGGCCTGATTTCCGAGAGCAAGAAACGGACGTATTACGTTCACCCCTGGATCGGATACAAGTGGACCGAAAACGCTTCCATCCGCCTCGAGTTCCGGCATACCAACAACAAGAATCTCCTAACAGACAAAGAGCAGAAGCAGAATCAGACGGCCCTTCGTTTTGAATACCGTTATCCCTGGTTCTTCTAACCTGCCCGCGAGGATGCAATGGAATCGAACACCAACGAGATTGCGATCTATATCAACGCCTTCAAGCGGAGGAAATGGTTGTTCGTCCTTCCTGCGGCGGCCATCTTTCTGCTCGCGTCTCTGATCATTCTCTCCCTTCCGTCAATTTACGTGTCTTCCGCAACCGTCCTGGTCGAAGGCCAGGAGGTCCCCCAGGAGTTGATCCAGACAACGGTGACCGGTTATCTGGAAGAGCGTCTCCAGTCCATCAGCCAGATGGCCTTCAGCCGCAAGAACCTGACCGCCATTATTGATAAGTTCGGTCTTTATGCCGAATACAAGGAGACCCTCACCGGCGAGGAGATTCTTGAAATGATGCGGGAAAACATCCAAGTCGAGAATATACAGGCTGAAGTGGTGAGCAGTTCGGGGCGGGCCAGCACGGCCACAGTGGCCTTCACCATTTCCTTTGAAGGCAAGTATCCCAAACAGGTCTTGCAAACCACCAACGCCCTGGTCTCGCTGTTTTTGGAGGAAAACCTCCGTGCGCGAGAGGAAAAAGCGCTCACGACCTACGACTTTCTCAACAAGCAGCTCGATCAGTTGCGCGATGAGGTGCAGACCGTCGAGGGCCGAATTGCCGAGTTCAAGGAACAGCACTACCGTTCCCTCCCCGAGTTGACCCAGCTCAATCTCCAGGCCCTGGAGCGGACGCAGAAGGACATCGACGCCCGCCAGGAAATGATCAAGACCCTCACGGACCGCAGGGTCTATCTCGAAGGGCAGCTGGCCACGGTGGACGAGAACATGTACTCCTATAACGCCGAGGGACGACGTATCCTTTCACCCGAGGAGGAACTGAAATCCCTGCGCAGCCAATACCTCTCCCTCAAGACCACGCGTTCGGAAAAACATCCGGACATGATCAAAATCAAGGGCCAGATCGAATTGCTGGAGACGGAACTCTCCTCTCGAAACAGGAGCCAGGACATTGATGCGGAGCTGGCGTCCTGGAAACGGGAACTCGAAAGCCTGGAAAAGCGCTATACGGACAAGCACCCCGACGTCATCAATGCGCGCAGCAAGGTCGCGGAATTGGAAAAGGAACGGGTCGAGGCCACCAGGAATCCGAGCGTCCTGACCTCCGGGGTGGACCTGGACCAGGAAAACCCGGCCTACATTAATCTCAAGACTCAGATTCAGGCCACCACTCTGGATATCCGCAACGAGAGGAACATGCTGGCGGAGCTGCGCCGGAAATACGACGAATACGTGAGCTACATAGAGCAGAGCCCCCAGGTGGAGCAGGAATATCTGCGGTTGCAGCGGGATTACCAGAATTCCAGCGCCAAGTATCAGGAGACCCAGCAGAAGGTTCTGGCCGCCCGCCAGGCCCGTGAGCTGGAAAAGGAAAACGTGGCCGAAAAACTGTCCCTGGTGGAGCCTCCCATCCTGCCGGAAACCCCGGCCAAGCCCAAGCGGGCGCTGCTGATGGTCGTGGCCTTCATTTTATCTCTCGGCCTTGGCGTGGGGGTGCTTTCCATCGCGGAATTCATGGATAATTCCCTGCATGACAGCTTGACCCTGGCCGCCGTAACGGCAGCGCCGGTGCTCGGCGTCATCCCCTATGTCCAGACAAGCGAGGAAATCGCGGCCAAGCGGAAGCACAAGATGGTGGCCGTCCTGGGTTCCATGGGCGTCATTGTTGCGTCGGTACTGGTCGTGCACCTTTTCGTCATGCCGATTGATATTGTTTTTTATAAGATAATGGATAAGTTGCAGAGACTGCTGTAGCAGAGCCCGTCCCGAGGAAGAGAGCAATGAGCAAGATCGCGAAGGCATTGAAGAGGGCCCAGGAAGAACGGGTCGACGGAGCCGGGCAGCAGGCCGCATCGACGCCGCCGGCCGGGGAAACCCAGTTGGTCGGGGAAGAGGCGCAGAAGCCGGAGTACCGGCGCACCCAGGTGCAGGAGACCACGGACCTGCACATGGAGCGCAACCGGTTGTTGACCGACGGCAGCGCCCAGCACACCCGGGACGCGTTCAACGTCCTCCGGGCAAAGTTGCTGCAGAACACCCGCAAGGAACGGTTCAATACCATTATGGTCACCAGCCCGCGACGGCAGGAAGGCAAGACCATCGTGGCCACCAACCTGGCCATGGCCATAGCCCGTGACGCGCGCCAAACCGCGCTTTTGGTGGACATCAACCTGCGCTGGCCCGGCGTGGCCCAGACCCTGGGCGTGTGCCGCGATCAGCAGGCCGGGATCGAGGACTACCTCATCGGCCAGATGGAACTCCCGGAGCTGATGGTCAACCCCGGTATCGAAAAGCTGGTGGTGCTGCCCGCCTGTCAGGCCACCACCGAATCGGCCGACCTGATCAGCTCCCCGCGCATGCACAAGATGGTCCGGGAGTGCAAGAACCGATACCCCGACCGCTACGTGATATTCGACTGCCCCCACGTGCTGGACATGCCCGACGCGCTGGTCTTCTCCACCTACGTGGACGGCGTCATCCTGGTGGTGGAAGAGGGCAAGACGTCCCAGGCGGACATCAGGGCCTCCATCGACATGCTCGGCGATGCGAACATCATCGGTGTGGTCCTGAATAAACACGTGACCCAGTAGGCTGCCATGTTTCGCACATTTTACGGGTTGACGGAGAAGCCGTTCGACATCATCCCCAATCCGGGCATTCTGTACCGAAGCGAGAAGCACAACCAGGCCCTGACCTATCTGCGCTACGGGTTTTCCGAGAATATCGGCTTCATCCTTTTCACGGGCGAGATCGGCACAGGCAAGACCACGCTGATCAAGTACCTGCTGACTGAATTGACCGACGACGTCGAAGTGGCGGTGGTCTTCAACACCAACGTCAACGCCGAGGAACTGCTCCGGCTCATCCTGATCGAGCTGGAGGTGGAAGGGGTCGGCCAGGACAAGTCCAAGAATCTCGATCTGCTCAATCAGCATCTCATTGAAGTCTACAGCCAGGGGCGGCGTTGTCTGCTGATCATCGACGAGGCCCAGAACCTGTCTTCCGAGTCCCTGGAAGAGGTGCGGCTTTTGTCCAACCTCCAGACCGACACGCAGCCGCTGCTCCAGATCATCCTGGCGGGCCAGCCGGAACTGCGGGATATCATTCAGGGGCCCGGCCTGGAACAGCTGGCCCAGCGCGTGGCCATCAGCTACCACCTGGTGTCGCTTTCCCGGGAGGAGATGGGCGAATACGTCCGATACCGTCTTGAAAAAGCCGGCGCCAAGGACGGCAACCTGTTCGATGAAGATGCCCTGGACCTGCTGCACGAATACACCGGGGGCATACCCCGGTCGGTCAATGTCATGTGCAACGCCGCCCTGGTATACGGGTACGCGGATTCCATGGAGACCATCTCCAGGGACGTCATCAAGCTGATCATCGATGACAACATCGGCATCGACCCGCACCGGGCCGGGACTCCGGCAACGATATCGCCCGCTGGTGCGGCTGCTGCAGAGGGGTTGAGCGAGGAGCACCTCAGGCGGATCGCCCAGCTCGAGTCCCAGGTGGCCAAGCTCGTCGCCCAGGTCAACTGGCAGTCGGGCCAGGTGGACGGTTCCCTGGCCAAGGGAAACGACAAGTTGGTCAAGTCCCTGACCGAACTGCTGGAAAAGGAACGCGTCAGGTCCGAGCGGTATTTCGGGCGGTGCATCGCCCTTTTTCACAAGAACCGGATGCTGAAGCAGCAACTCGACGAGTTGTCGGGCCGGGAAACAATGGACTCCATCGACGAGCATGAGGAGAAGGAGCGCAAGAAGGGCTTTCTTCATTCTCTGTTCGGCGCTTTCACGTTTTGAAAGAAAGAGTGAAGGTTGGTACGGTACCGGAAAGCAGGCTTCATGAAATCGGTGCAGCGGTCGATGGACAGCGGGCGGAACAAGAAGCTGCCTGTTGCCGTCAAGGGCTTCGGATGTCTGATTGGTGCTCTCATTCCCAACTGCATGTTGTTGCGGGGTTGGAGCCATGGAGATTCTCGGCGGCCCGGGCCCGGTATCAATTGGCTTGTGTCCCAACGATACGGTCCGCATGCCGGTGGATGAAGCGTTGGCGTTTGCAGGGAGGGATTGCATCCGTCAGCTGCCTCGACCGACAACAGGTGCCGCATCCGGGTGCGGATTATTGAGGATGGTGAAGCCGGTGAAGCATCATGTATAAGGAACAGGTCTACGTCACCACCAACGTCGCGCTGGTCATGGACGGCATTGTCGTCATCCTGGCCGGCTACGCCGCGTACTATCTCCGCTGGCTTCTGGGCGGCGATGCGGAATGGGCCTTGGACGGCGGCATGTTCATCTCCATCGTCATGTCGCTCATGTTCGTCAACTGCTATGTCCTCGGCCAGTTGGGCTTCTACGCCTCGGACTTCAACCCGCCGTTCTGGGCGGCCCTGCGCAAGGTGACCCTGGCGGTCGCTATTGACTTTTCCCTGGTCACCATGGGGCTGTTTTTCATCAAGGAAGAGTCCCTTTCCCGGATGTTCCTCGGCATATACGCCGCGTTGGTCTTCATGGGGCTTATGTTCGTGCGCGCCCTGTTCTATTATTTCTTCCGGCGCAGCGCGGACGCCTATGGATTGCGGCGCATCCTGCTGGTGGGCAGCTCCGACCGTGTTGAGGCGGTTTTCAAAGCCTTTCAGCGGCAGAAGAGCTGGGGTCACACCCTGGTCGGTTCGCTGGCCGTAGGGCCGCTGTTCCAGATAGAGGGCCTTCCCTGCCTCGGGTCGGCGGAGGACATGGCTCATATCATCCTGGAAAATGATGTCGACGAGGTCGTGTTCACCGTGCCGGGCAACGTGCCCTTTGACTTTCCCATGTATCTCGACATCTGCAAGGAAACGGGTTTGACCTGCCGCATCGTGCCCGCCATGTTCGCCCCGGACGACGGTCGTTGGGGACTCCAGGTGGATTCCATCGACAATATCCCTGCCCTGAGCCTCTACGGCACCACCATCAATGCCAGCGGGCTGTTTTACAAGCGCCTCCTGGACCTGGCGGGCGGAGCTCTCGGGTTCGTGCTGCTGTGCATCATGTATGTGCCCATCGCCCTGGCCATCAAGCTGGAGTCGCCGGGGCCGGTCCTGTTTTCCCAGGTGCGCGTCGGGCAGAACAACCGCAAGTTCCGTTTGCACAAGTTCCGCTCCATGTACATCGACGCCGAGGAGCGCAAAAAGGAACTCATGGACAAGAACGAGATGGAAGGGCACATGTTCAAGATGAAGGACGACCCGCGCGTGACCAGGGTGGGACGTTTCCTGCGCAAGACTTCGCTGGACGAGTTCCCGCAGTTCATCAACGTCATCCGTGGCGAAATGAGCCTGGTCGGCACCCGGCCGCCTACCGTGGACGAGGTCAGCCACTACGCCAAGGCCGAAAGGCGGCGCATCTCGATGAAGCCGGGCGTGACCGGGCTGTGGCAGGTGTCCGGGCGCAGTGAGATCAATGATTTTGCGGACGTGGTAAGACTGGATTTGGAATATATCGACGGCTGGCGTTTCATTCATGATATCCGGATTGTTTTCAAGACCATTTGGGTGATATTCACGAAACACGGTGCATCCTAGAAATATAAGTACACGGAGCCGATCCAATGACGAAAAAGGTATGTTTGCTGTTGTGTGTCCTCGTTTTGTTCGCCGCCTGTTCCTCCTCGGAGGAAAAGAGCGTCGAGTACACCGAGAAGGCCATCAAGTATTACGAACAGGGCAAGTTCGACGAGGCCATGGTCGAGGCCAAGAACGCCATCAAGCTGGATAACAAGTCGGCCAAGGCATACCTCGTGCTCGCCAATTGCAACATCCAGTCCCAGAACTGGCGCAAGGCCTTCGGCTCGTACGGGCGGGCCGTGGAACTCGACCCCTCCCTCGTGGATGCGCAACTCGGACTGGGCCGCCTGTATCTGCTCTCCCGACAATATGACAAGGCGTCGGAACAGGCGCGCATCGTGCTTGAACTGGATCCGGAAAGTACGGCCGGCCATATGCTGAAGGCCGGGGTGCTCCTCCAGTCGGGGGATCTCGACGGCGCCCAGCGGATTTTGTCCGCCATCCTGACCAGCCACCCGGGCAACGCCGATGCGGTCATCGGTCTGGTCACCACCTACGAGCGCAAGGGAGACAAGGACAACGCCGACAAAACCCTGCAGGAGGGGTTGGCGGCCAACCCGGGCAACAGGGTGCTGCTGTTCAAGGCGGCCACCATGGCCGAGGCAGTCGAAGATTATGCTGCCGCCGAGAAATATTACCTCGCCCTCCTGGACGTTTCCGAGAACAAGGCCCCTGTGCAGTTGATGATCGCCCGGCTCTACGAGCGGTCAGGGCAGACGGCCAAAGCCGAGTCCATGATGCTGCAGCAGATCGAAGCCAACCCCGACAGCCTGGAGTATCGACTGGCTTTGGTCGGGTTCCACATGCGGAGCAATCATTTCGACCAGAGTCTGGCCGTGCTCGACACGGCTGAAAAGGACGGCCTGAAGGATATCAAGCTCGAGCTGGCACGGGCGGACATTCTCTTTGCCCAGAAAAAGGTGGATGAAGTGGTTGCGCTGCTTCCCGCCATTGCCGAAAAGTATCCCGACCACCCCCTGGCCGCTTCGGCCCTGTCCAAGCTCGGCACGCTATACATAGCTCAAAAGGATTTCCCGGCCGCGCTCGAGGTCCTGGACGACGCCGCCAGCCGCAGCGCCTCGCCGGAGATTCTCTATCTCCGCGCCCAGGCTCGTCTCGGCACGGGCGATGTCGAGGGGGCCATCGCCGATCTGCAGATCGTGCGCAAGGAGATGCCGGAAAACTATCAGGCCCGGTATCTGCTGGCCCGCGCCTACTTTGCCCAGGACAAGGGGTTGATGGCTGTCGAGGAACTGCATGACACCCTTGAGCTCAATTCGGACTATGCCCCCTCGCGCAACCTGCTGGTGCAATATTATTCCCGCTACGGCCAATGGGACGCCGCCGAAGAGGAGCTTGGCGTCCTGCTGAAGCAGAACCCCGGGGAACCGTCCCTGCTCCTGGCCCTGGGCGATGTGAAGCGGATGCGCGGTGAAGAGGCCGCAGCCAGGGAAGCCTATTTGTCCGTGCTGGATCTGCCCGAGGGCCACGGCCCGGCATTGCTGCGTCTCGGTCTCCTGGCCGAGGCCGGAAAGGACTATCCTGCGGCCATCGACTATTACGAAAAGGTGCTCCAGCTGCATCCCAAGTCCGCTGCGGCCATTGAACGCAAGCTGCTGGCCCTGTATGCCTCCGGCGACACGGCCACGTTCGAGGCGTATCGCAATGAACTGTTGGCCGAAGACGCGAACAGTCCGATCCTGCACGACATGTTCGGCCGTCTGGCCATGATGCAGAAGGATCGCGAAGCTGCGGAAAAGGAATTCCGCAAGGCGAGCGAGCTGGCCCCGGAATGGAGCGTGCCGTATCAACGTCTGATCGGTCTCTACATGGCCAACAACGAGACGGACAAGGTCGTCAAGGAGTGCAAGGCCGTGCTGGAAAAGAACCCCGACGCCTATGTCGAGGAGTTCATGCTCGGCCAGATCTACCAGATGAAGGGCGACATCGACGGTGCGATCAAAGCGTACGAGTCCGTGCTGAAGAAGCAGCCCAAGTTCCTTCCCGCAGCCAACAACCTGGCATACGTCCTCGCGGAGACGTCCACGGACGAGGCGACGCTGAAGCGGGCGCTGGACCTGGCGCAGCTGGCCGCCGAGAAGGGCAACCCCGAGGCTCTGGACACACTGGGATGGCTCTACCATTTGCTTGGCAACCGCGAACAGTCCATTGAGACGCTGAACAAGGCATACGAAAAGATACCCGACAACAAGACCGTCGCCTACCACCTGGCCGTGGTCCTGGCCAAGTGGTCCCACAACGTGGAGGCCCGGCGAGTGGTTGATGCGGCGCTCAAGGACGGCCAGGATTTCCCCGAGCGCGCCCAACTGGAAGAACTCATGAAATCACTGTAGAAAATATCTGAGACCCGGGCAGTTCCTTTTGAATCGGAAGGGATTGTCCGGGTTTTTCGGATTTGATAAGTCCTGTGGGGGCAAAAAAGTTATCAACAGGATAAACAATTAATTTTATTAAGTTTGCATGCTCCTTGCACTAATTGGGCATATAGACGCACTTAAACGCAACCGTGCATTATACTCTTACAAACGAGGTATATAATGTCCATGATCATCAATGCCCCCACGACCAAAGTGTCGACCTACGACGTTGCCGGCCAGACCGACGTCCAGTTCAACTTTGATTTCGATCCGACCGCGATGCGGGCGGACGGGACCACTCTTATAGTTGAATATGAAGGCAACGAGATTCGTCTTGAAAATTTCTTCGACGCTGACGGCAATTCCCTGGTCGAGAATTTCCTGACCCAGGACGGGCAGACGTTCTCCGCCGCGGAATTCCTGGCGGCGATCATGGGCGGCACCGAGGGCGGCAATACCGCTGAAGATATCGAGACCGCAGCCGGTGCCGCAGCCGGTGGTTCCGGCGCAGGCGCCTACAGCGACGATGCCGGAGTCCTGTTCGACGGCCTGGACGCCTTGGGCGGCCAGGGCGATGCCTACGACCAGCAGCAGCCCGAACCGGTCGAGGAAGTGCCGGGCGACACCCGGGGCAGCGGCGACAACAACATCGATTATCAGGGTGAGGCTGTTTGGAGGCGCTTTGACAACGACGACTATACCTCCGTCGCATTTTACAAGCCCAAGGCGGACGAACAGCAGATCGCCGACAGTGCCGACCTGTACGGCCACATACGGACCCGGACCGAGTACCACGGAACCGATGGCAACGACGTCCTGACCATGCCCGACATTTACGGCTATGGTTCGGTGCTGCTCCTTGAAGACGATTCCCCCGGTGCTCCCTGGAGCAACTCCGATGGTACGGATGCCCGTATCAGCGGAATCGAGGAGATCCGGGGCAGTTCCTTCGACGACATCATCGATTTGTCCAGCACGACCATGGATTACACCGACGGCAACGGCAACATCATGGACGTGAAGGTTTACGGTAACGACGGGGACGATGTCATCTGGACCAATTCCGGCAATGACTACATCGACGGCGGTGCCGGTTCCGACAACCTGATCGGCGGCATCGGAGACGACACCATCCTCGGTGGGACCGGTGACGACATCATCAAGGGAAGCGGCGGGGCCGATCTGCTCAACGGCGGCGACGGCGACGACAACCTTTATGGCGGCACAGGCGAAGACGTCATGTACGGCGACGCCGGTAACGACTACCTCCACGGCGGGGCCGGCAATGATCAGATATTCGGCGGCGACGGCAACGATACGATCAACCCCGGCACCAACGACCCCGGCCTCAACGGTGCCAGCTCCGGCATCGCGTATGACGAAGTAACCTTGGGTGACGGGCATGATACTCTTCTCATTAATTCGTCGTCATTGACCCCGGATGATCCCATTCTTGACCCCTCCAGCACTGATTGGAGCATTGTTGAAGTGAGCGACTTTGTGGATGGAGAGGACCAGATCCAGCTTGACGGCTGTTTCTTCACAAATCTTTATTTCCGCAATGATACCGACGGCACGGTCGATCCTGCCCTGGTCTTTACCGCCAACGCGGACGGAAGCGGGGCGAGCACGATTGTGGTGCTGGATAATTGGACTGTCACCGATTTTTACAACAGCCAGTTGTACATCGATCTGACCACTTAGCGACCGGATGGCTGAACGTCCCTGTCCGTCTTTCCCGGACATTCAGCCCAGTCAGTAAGCGTGTTTTTGAAAAAGACATAACAATCAGATAGATACGGATGAAAGAATGCAATGGCACGATTCTTTCATAGTCAATGCAAAGATTAAGGAGTGCTATCATGAAGTATCGAGCTAGCATTATTGTTCTGATTATGACCCTGCTGTTCGCCAGCAGCGCTTTCGCCAGTTCGCTGGTGATCCACACCGGTTTCGAACAGCCCGCGTGGGACACTGATCTGTATGGCGAAGGCTGGAGCAGGGGTATGGATTTTGTTGGATACTGGGCCCCCGGCGACGGCGGAGCCGGCATCAACAATGACGGGTCCGTGATCGGATATTCGGGGAGCACCTTGGGCATCAGATTCGTTGCTCCCAACGAGCAGCGCCGGCCTGCCGAGCAGTTTACCTTTACGTATCAAGCTCAGGAAAATCCCATCTATCTGACCATCGACATGAGCGGTGACCTGAATTCCGTCGGCTTCGATGCGAACAACTCCGCGCAGTATTTCAGGGCCGAGGGCCAGAGCGGTGACAACACCGACGGCTTCCAGTTCGTCGATTACTCCGGCGATTCCCTCATCTTCGTGCTGACGGGCACCACCACGACATATCCTGCGTTTCCCAATGAGCCTGACCTTGACCCCTCGTTTTCCTTCTACATGAACAACGGTTTTGAGACCCTTTTGAACATCGACGCTCTGTACTTTTCCTCGTACAACCCGATTGACCAGTTGTCCGGGCTCGAATCGTTGGCCTCGGATGGTGGCGACGTGGTGGTCGAGCTGACCGCATTCGACTATACCCCGACCCCGATCCCCGGTGCCGCATGGCTCCTGGGCTCCGGCCTGATCGGCCTGGTCGGCCTTCGCCGCCGCTTCAAGGCGTAGCGTATACCGTACAAGCTAGCTAGTAGGCTGATACTTCAAGGCCCCTCTCTTCGGAGAGGGGCCCTTTTTTTGCGCGTCCGTTAGGTTGCATATTTGCCGGGTTCTATCCGGGGCTGTCTGCAAGGGATAGCCGGGCATGCGGGCAATGGGATGTGCGGTTTGCATGGAATGCGCGTGTCCGAAAAATCCGGACAAGTCCGGAGTGGCCGGATGGGCCGAAGTGGACACTGGTGCCGGTTGCCTTGGGGCGGAATCTGACTGGATCGTGCGACAAGGCAGGCGTGAAAATGTGCAGGATAAAGGACATGGCAGGAAGTCCTGCCTGTCGGACGGTTGTCGGAGGGCGTTGTGTCGGTGTGCGCGGTCAAAGAGGTCGGCTGCCCGGCCAAGTGTCCGGGCTCGACACGATAATGGCTTGCGCACAACGGGAAAGGCCGACATCGGGGGCGATGTCGGCCTTTCCACAGTGTGGGGATTGTGAGGAAGTTATGCCTTGCTGACTTCGATGAAGTGTTCCTGCATGGCGATGGCTCCACCGCCCCTGTCCCACTTCCTTATGCCCTTGGGCATGAGCTCGTTGTCCGCCGCGCCCTTGCCGCGTGCGCGGGATTCGCAGGGCAGGGTGTGGCCGAAACCGTGGATCATGAATACGCATTCGGGGTGGACGAAGTCGGTGACGAACGCCTTGATCTTGGCCTCGTAGCCGTTGTTGGACACCTTGACGTAGTCGTCGGTGGCGATGCCCAGCTTGTCGGCGCGGGCCGTGTTGATCCACAGCGTGTTCTCGGGCATGCGTTCGAAGAGCAGGGAGTTGTTCACGGTGTGGCCCTGGGTGTGCAGGGCGCAGCGGCCGAAGGTGATGCGGAACTTGCCCTCGGGCGGCCGTTCCGGGGACACGTAGGGCTTGAGCGAGGGCAGGCCGTCGCCTTCGAGCTTGGCGTCGATGACCTGGATCTTGCCGGACGGGGTCTTGAAGGAGCCTTCCTTGACCGGCTTGTACAGCGGTTCGGAGGCCAGGGACACGATGCCGGTCTTTGCGAAGTCCTCGATGGACACGCCCGTGCCGTCGAGCTGGAATTTCCAGATGTCTTCGATATTGTCGTAGTCCAGCTCGTCCAGGCCCATGCGCTTGGCCAGTCCGGCGTATATTTCCCAGACGGCCTTGGTGTCGTAGAGGGGCTGGACGGCGCGTTTGCGCATCTGGAGGGCGGGCTTGGGCCCGTTCTTGGTCATGATGATTTCATCGCGCTCAAGGTAGGGCGAGATGGGCAGGACCACGTCCGCGTTCCAGGCGGTGTCGGACCAGGAGAAGGTCGCGGCCACCAGCAGCTCGATGTTGTCCCACATGGCCTTGACGTCGGCGGAATCGGGGAAGGCCATGAGCGGGTCGTGGCGCTGGGCGATGTAGGCCTTGATCGGATACGGCTTCTCGTCCACGGCTGCCTCGTAGGCCAGGTGCACCAGCCCGGGGCCGGCGTCAAAGTGCTTGCGTCCGTCCATCCAGCCGATGCCGTCGGCGCGTTTCCCCTCGGGCTTGGGGTAGAGGTTCATGAAGCTCTGGAGGCCCTTGGCCCCGACATCGCCGGGCTTGTTCATGAAGGGCAGGCCGCCCTTGGCCCCGATGGCGCCGAGCAGGGCGTTGATCAGGTAGATGGTCCTGGTCATGTAAAAGGAGTCGTTGTAGCGGGCGGTCATCCAGCCGGGATGCCAGATCACGCTCGGGGCTGCCTCGGCCAGCTGGCGACAGAAGTCGCGGATGGCGTCGGCGTCCAAGCCGGTTTCCTCGGCGGCCCACTCGGGGGTGTACTGCCGGACGAAATCCTTGAGCGTGTCGAAGTCCTCGAGCCAGTCGGCAACGAATTCCTTGTCGTACAATTCCTCATTGATAAGCACGTGGATGACGGCCAGGTTGAAGGCGTAGTCGGTGCCGGGGCGGATCATGAAGAAGTTGTCGGCCTTGGTGGCGGGCACGTTGGCGCGGATGTCGACAACGGACAGCTTGGCGCCCTTGTCCAGGGCGTTGAGCACGGCGTTGACCTCGGAAACGTTGATCGCTTCCATGACGTTGCGCTGCTGGAGCACGATGTGCTTGCAGTTGTTGAAATCGTAGGACACGCCTTTGCGGCCGAATCCGAACACGGACAGGGCGGCGTTCTGGACGTTGCGGGCGCAGGCGGAGTCGTGGTTGTTGTAGTTGGCCGTGCCGATGCCGCGCAGGAAGGCGCGGTAGAAATCACGGAACGGGCCGCCCCGGTCGGAGAAGAGGACCGAGTCCTTGCCGTAAGTGTCCTGGATGCGTTTGAGTTCGTCGGCCACGTAGTCCAGGGCTTCATCCCAGGAGACCTGTTTCCATTTGCCCTCGCCGCGCTTGCCGGTGCGGACCATGGGATACTGCGGCCGCTCCTCATCGTAGCTCAGGGCCGTCCCTGCCGCGCCGCGCGGACAGAGCGACCCCTTCAGCGGAACGCCGCCCTCGATATACTCGGCCTTGCCGTCGACAACCTCGACCTTGATGGGGCAGCGCACCGAGCACATGCCGCAGATGCTGTATACATATTCCTTAGTCATGACTTCCTCCTGAAAAATTCCGGATGGACTGCGCATTTCTATCCGTAGGGTGGACACTATATGTCCGGGTCAACCAAGGACAATGATATCCCATGATGTGAAAGTTATCACATTATAATTGGGATAAAATGGAAAATCAGTGTATATTGGTCGCAATTAATTGTGAAAAAAGGATCATGCGTACCAGGCGTTGACCGGGACCGCTTTTTCTTTCAGATCGTCAGTTATCAACGGGACTGCGCGCCCAACACGAATGTTTTCGAGGTGAAAAATGGCTAGCTACACAATTAAGTATGACAAGAAGCGGTGTATCGCCTGCGACGCCTGCCTTGTTCACTGCAAGGTGAAGAACAAGGTCCCCGAAGGGTTGTCGCTCAACCGCCTTATCGCCGAGGGACCCATCCCCGACGAGGAGGGCAAGCCCACCGCCAAGCTCAAGTACCAGAACTGCCGTCACTGCAAGAAGCCGCAGTGCGTGCCCGCCTGCCCCACCGGGGCGATGTACAAGCGGGAGGACGGCCTCGTCCTGGTCGACCTTGACAAGTGCGACGGCTGCCAGGCCTGCATCGAGGCCTGTCCCTGGACCGTTCCCGTTTTCAACGAAGCCACCGGCAAGATCATGAAGTGCGATTACTGTGTGGATCGCATCGAAGCCGGGGGAGAACCCGCGTGCGTAACCGGATGTACGGCAAAGGCCTTGACGTTCGTCCGGAAATAAATAGGTGCCAACTCCGGGGCTTTGGGGGCTGCGGAGTGATTTTTTACGTTTAAACATTGATGAGGAGGTAACAGTGTTACGTTCCAACAAAACTCTTCTGATGCTGGCCCTGGTGGCGGTTGCGTGCTTCGTGGCCGAACCCGCCATGGCCGACCGTCTGGCCGACGCCATCGCCGAAGCCAAACCGACTGGTGAACCCGGCTATCTGGGCATCCCCGGCGGTCCGCAGCTCAACATCATCATCGGCCTGGTCTGGGCGATCTGGGTGGGCTGGATCTTCTCCACCGTCGGCGCGTTCGGCGGCATCATGGCCGGTGTTGGTCACATCACCATCTACGGCCTGGGCGATTACGCCAGCTCCTTCGGCAAGGGCACCAAGATGAACAAGGTCGTCACCGACTCCATCCGCGTGTCCAACCAGTGGCTGGTCGGTTGTTCCGCCGCCCTGTCCTCCTTCAACTACTTCAAGGCAGGCCGCCTCGTGCTGCCGCTGGGCATCGCCCTGGCCATCGGCTCTGTGGCCGGTTCCTGGCTCGTGCCCTGGCTGACCGCCGGCAAGATCTCCCTGAAGGCCTACCTCGGCTACTTCGGTCTCTTCGTCCTGTTCCTGGGTTGCTATCTCACCTATGAGACCACCCCTAAGGGTCAGGCTTCCAAGAAGGCCGCCAAGCAGGCTGCCGAGGCCTTCCAGAAGTCCGTCAAGGAACAGCAGGCCGGCGGCACCGTCGACATGGCCGAGATGGGCGTCAAGGTGCAGAAGTTCACCCCCACCGCCTGTGAGTTCACCTTCTTCGGCGTGGAGTTCAAGTTCAATCCGCTGATCCCCGTGGTCGGTGGTTTCTTCATCGCAGCCATGGCTTCCTTCCTGGGTGTCGGCGGCGGCTTCCTGCTGGTGCCGTTCCTGACCTCCGTGGCCGGTCTGCCCATGTACCTGGTTGCCGGTACCTCCGCCCTGGCGGTCCTCATCGGCATGGTCAACTCCATCGCATCCTACATGCTGCTCAAGTCCACCCCGGTGGAATGGGGCCTGATCGGCGCCGAACTCGTCGGCATCGTCATCGGCTCCATCATCGGACCCAAGACGTCCAAGTTCATCCCGGACAAGGTCCTGAAGTACATCTTCATCGTCCTGGCCGTGTACGTCGGCGTCCGCTATACCTCCAAGGGCTTCCTGGGCTACTCCCTGGTTCCCCCCTTCTAGGTCAACGACTCAACCGGAACAACGAGGGGGCCGTCCACATGGACGGCCCCCCATACCATCAGGATAGACCATGACGGGCCAAATGATTTACGAATTTCTCGACCCCTGGATGATCTGGGCGTTCAGGCTGAACGGCAATGCCTATGTGGGCTTTGCCATCGGTCTTGCCTGGGTCTGTCTGGCAGCCACCGTCATCGGCGAGCTGTGCATGGCCGGGGTCTATTTCCTGAACAAAAAGCATTTCGCCACCATCAACCGCGACATGGTGGATCATCACAATCTTTCCGTCCGGGCGCTGGGCGCTAAGGACAAGACCGCCTGGAAGGCCTGCAACTCCATCGCCAACGACGCCTTCGGCAAGAACTTCTTTGCCCGCATCGCCCTGTTCGCGTCCTCGTTGTGGGTGGTTCCTTTCGCCATCGGCTGGCTTTTCTACCGGTTCGGCGAAGTGGACTTCGCCGTGCCGTTCATCGGTTCGGTGAGCCCGGCTTTCATCTTCATCCCGGCCTACATCCTGGCCAGATATGGTTTCAGCCTGGCCAAGCCGTGGATTCCGTTGTTCAGGACCATACGGCGGAAGGTACAGGAAAACGAGGCCGGAGAGGAAATGATGACCTACGTGGACCTGCTGGACGACGAAGGAAAACGAGCGGTCTTGGAAAGAAGGCCGGTGCCGGAAGGGCATTGAAGAATCGAGACGAAATAAAAGCCGCCCAAAAAGGGCGGCTTTGTTCTTTGTCGGATCGGCCGGTTGCGGTTAGGGCCCGGCTTTCTCCACTTCCTTGATGAAGCCGGAGAGGTCGGAAGGTCCGAGCAGGTAGTAGCGGTCTTCCGTCTGGATGCAGAGCACGTCCCGGCGGTTGGTCACGATGACGGCCTCCCGGTTGTCCTTGATCTTGACCACCCCGGACTTGTAGCCCGCGAAGCTCATGTGCTTGACCGCCTTGGTGATCGCGAAGTCGTCGTCCAGGACCAGGTTGACGGGGAAGGTCTTGACCACGCTGGCCCAGGGGATGACCGCCGAGGCGAACGGTGGGGCGGCCAGGAGGATACCCTCTTCGGCCACGGTGATGGCAGCCCGTTTGGGCGTGATGTAGAGCATGTACCAGTAGAACACGGCAAGGGGACCGGCCACGGCGATGAGGCAGATACCCGTCCAGGTAAGGCCTGAACGGAAGCTCCAGGTCACCACCCCGGCCACGGCTGCGACGGCGATGAGGAAGAGCGTGAGCACCATTTTGCTCATGGGAATCTTGAAAGTGGCTGCCATGAATGAATCTCCTTGTTGGCGCGATGTCGTTTAGATTCTCTTCATACTGGCATTGAAGCGCGTTGCCAAGGATAATGGCGGGTTGGATTGACGGGAGATTTACTGTACTGTTTAAGCGGATGACATTTAACGCGGCGTGGTGAACGCCGGAGAAGACTGTGAAGAAGTTGCGATTCGACTCCCTGTTGCACCTGTTGACCACGATGCTGCTGTTCGCCTGTCTTCTGGCGGCTGCGGGCTGCTCGGACAGTGAGGAATCCGTGGTGGTCGATCTGTCCCGACGCGAGCCCCTGGTGGCCCCCCGCCAGGTGGATGCCATCACCTACGCCTATCTCCCGCAATATTCCCATACCACCTCCTTTCAGCGGCATCGCAAGATGCTCGAATACCTGCGCAAGGAGACCGGCTTGCGGCTCAGGCAGATTTTCCCGGACACCTTTGACGAGCACGTCAAGATGGTGGCCCGGGGCGAGATCGATATTTCCTATTCCAACCCCCTGATCTACCTGCGTCTGGCCGACGCCGGGGCATCGGCGTTCGCCCGCATCGTCGAACCCAACGGCGAACCCAATTTCCGGGGGCAGATCATCGTCCGCCAGGACAATCCGGCCATAAAGAGCATCGACGACTGCCGGGGAAAGCGGTGGATCGCCGTGGACCCGGGGTCCGCAGGCGGCTATCTCTTCGCCTTGGGCTTTTTCCATGATCACGGCATCATGGCCGAGGATTTCGAGACCATCGACTTCGCGCCCGGCCCCGGCGGCAAGCAGGAAAAGGTCGCCCTGGCCGTGTACGCCGGAGCCTATGACGTCGGTTCCATCCGCAAGGGCACCCTGGCCGTGGTGTCCGGGAAGATCGACGTGGACGACATCAGGGTGCTGGCCGAGACCCGCCCGTATCCGGGCTGGGTGTACGCCTCCCGCAAGGGGCTCGATCCCGCCGTGGTCAAGGCTATTTCCGCCGCCATGTTCAAGCTCGATCACAAGCAGCCCGATGATGCCGTCGTTCTGGACGCTGCGGGCATGCAGGCCATTCTCCCGGCCGAGGACTCCGACTATGATCCGGTCAGGGAACTGACCCGCACACTCGGGCTGCGGAAGTAGGGGGGAAACGGCATGCGACTCTTCCCCCGGCTTCGTTTCCGCACCAAGCTCAACCTGGGCATTTCGGGCATTCTCATTGTCATGGCCATCTTGCTGTTGCCCATCGTGGGCACCATGAACGCACGGTCCCTGGTGGACGAGGCGAGGCGGCGCGGCACCGCACTGGTCGAGAGCTTGGCCGCCCGGGCCGTGGACCCCATGCTGGCCCGCGACTTCCTGCGGCTCAAGAACATGGTGGACGAGCAGAACCGGGTGGAGGACGTGGTCTACGCCTTTCTCCGCGACCAGGACGGGCACGTCCTGGCCCATACCTTCCAGAAGGGGTTCCCGGTGGACCTGCTGGCTGTGAACCAGCGGGTGGCCGAGAGCGGCCCCAGCATCGTCCTCCTGGCCGACGGCTCCCGGCGCATCTATGATTTCATGGCACCGGTGCGGGTGGCCGACGGTCACATCGGCACGGTGCGCATCGGGCTGTCCAGGGCGCGCATCAACCGGGCCGTGCAGCAGCAGATCACCATCATGGCCGGGCTGTTTGCGGGCGTCCTGATCATTGCCACGACCATGGGCACGTATTTCGCGCGTCGGGTCACGGCCCGGCTGGGCCGGTTGCGGTCCCACGCCGAGGACATGCTCACGGGCAACCTGGACACCATGTCCGCCCCGGCGAGCGGCGTCCATTGCTGGGAGAAGCAGCAGTGCAACACCTTCCAGTGTCCCGCCTATGGGGAGCGACAGCGGCGGTGCTGGTACATCGCCGGGACCATGTGCCCCGACTGCAACAACGAAGACAGCTTCCAGTGCCGCCTGGAGTCCTGCCGCAAGTGCGCGGTCTACCGGGAGAATGCGGGCGACGAGATCCAGGATCTGGCCGAGACCTTCGACGTCATGGCCCTGTCGCTCAAGCGGCATATCGATGAGTTGCGGGACGCCGAACGCAACCTCCGCGACCAGCAGCGTCTCACGCGCACCATCCTGGACGTTACCCCGGACCGCGTCTCCCTGGTGGACGGCACCATGCGCTACCAGGGGTGCAACAAGTCCTTTGCCGAATCCGTGGGCGTGCCCCTGGACGAGGTGGTCGGCAAGACCGACTTCGATCTTTTTTACGAGGCCGAGGCCGAGGAGCGGCATCTGGCCGGACGCGACATCCTGACCTCGGGCCGCCGCCTGGACACCCAGATCCAGGTGCGGGGGGAAAAGGGCGACCGCTGGTTCCACGTGGTCTCCATCCCGGTCCACGCCGAGGACGGCCGCATCGTCGGTCTGCTGCGCACGGACCGCGACATCACGGACATCAAGGGGTTCGAGAACCAGCTCATCCAGGCCCAGAAGATGGAATCCCTCGGCCTGATGGCCGGCGGCGTGGCCCATGAGATCAACACCCCGCTGGGCATCATCCTCGGCTACTCCCAATTGCTGCAGGAGGATGTCGAGGAGGGCAGCCAGATTCAGCAGGACCTGGCCATCATCGAAAAGCAGGCCCAGGTGTGCAAGAAGATCGTGGCCGACCTGCTCGGCTTTTCGCGCCAGAGCGAATCAGCCAAGCGGGAGATGTGCTTCAACAACTCCGTACTGGAGGCGGTCAGCCTGGTGCGCCACACCTTCGAGCTGGACAATGTGACGATCCTGACCCAGATGGACGACCGCTTCCCGATCATCTACGGGGACCCGGAAAAACTGAAGCAGGTCTGGATCAACCTGCTCAACAACGCACGCGACGCCATGGACGGCAAGGGCGGGACCATTCTCATCCGGACCAAGCTGGACACCCCGGCGGGCATCGTGTCCGTGTGGGTGGCCGACAGCGGCGAGGGCATCCCGGAGGATGCCCTGGAAAAGATTTTCGATCCCTTCTATTCCACAAAGTCCGTGGGACAGGGGACCGGCCTGGGGCTGTCCGTTTCCTTCGGCATCATCGAGGATCACGACGGCGAAATCCATGCCGACAGCCCCGTGCCCGAGGACTTCGGCTTCCCCTACATGGACGAGGCGGAAAAAGGACCGGGCACGGTTTTCGAAATCAACCTGCCGCTGGATCACTCCAGCGATACGGCGGAATCCGCAGAGGAGTAAACTATGGCGAATATACTGGTATTGGACGACATTTCCGACGCAGGCGTGCTGGTCAAGCGCATCCTGGAGCGCCAGGGACACAAGGTGGCCAACTTCACCGAGGAGGAGGACGCCCTCAAGTACGCGGCTGCCAACCCCGTGGAGCTGGCCATTCTGGACATCAAGCTCAAGAAGATGACCGGAGTGGAGGCCCTTGAGGAGTTCAAGAAGATCAACCCGGGCATGAAGGCGATCATGCTCACCGGCTACCCGACCCTGGAAACGGCGCGCGAGTCCCTCCGGCTTGGAGCGCAGGAGTATTGCGTCAAGCCCATCAACAAGGAAGAACTGGAGACCAAGGTCGCCGAGGTCCTGGAGGGATAATTTGCCGTTCACCCAACTCTTCACGCATTGGACGTACCAGCTTTTCGCGCCCGGCACCCTGCTCAGACGCAAGTACGAGGCGTTCAAGTCGCTTTTGGCGCAGGACGCCATTGCGCTCGAACTGATCGCCGACCTTGAGGAGGTGTTCTACGGCAAGACCCTGGCCGACCGGCAGCGGGCCGTGTGGATGACCCAGCAACTCTCAGAAGCCGTGTCCATCATGGCCGGGAAACTGGTGGAGATGAATCCCACCCGGTACATGGACCTGCCCGAATATTTTCGCAAGATCGACTTCTACGTGCGCATGGGCATGGAGTTGGAGGAACCGGAGGTGGGGCCGCCCTACATCCTGTCCCTTGAAGAGGCCGCCTTGTTCCCGCGCCTGGCGGGCGGCAAGGCGTACAATCTGGGCCGGGCCAAGATAGAAGGTGGGGCACCGGTTCCGCTCGGATTCGTGGTTACCGCCAATGCGTACAATTATTTCCTTGATTTCAACGGGTTGACCGATGAAATCGAGAGCCGCTTGCGGCAGATGGTGGTGGGCGACCGTGACCTGCTGGTCCGGCTGACCGCTGAAATGCAGGAGTTGATCATGGCCGCCGAGGTGCCCGAGGAGATCGCCAGGGGCATCCGCTTCGGCGTGTCCGAGATCATCGAGGGCGACGACCTGATCGCGGTCCGGTCCAGCGCCCTGGCCGAGGACGGCGAGATTTCCTTTGCCGGGCAGTACGCTTCGGAGCTCAACGTCCAGCCCAACGACGTGCTGGAGGCGTACAAGCGGGTCCTGGCGGGCAAGAATTGTCCCCGGGCCGTGGCCTATCGCATCTCCAACGGGCTGACGGACAGCCAGACGGCCATGGCCGTGCTGGTCATCCCCATGGTGGACGCCGATACCGCTGGCGTGGCCTACTCCCGCGACCCGGACTGCCGGGGCGCCAACGCCATCGGCGTGTACGGCGTGCGTGGCCTGGGCAATGAGCTGGTGGACGGCTCCATCTCGCCGGACAAGGCGACCCTGACCCGGGAGGAGACGCCGAAGCTCAATGTGGATTGCACCCCGGACACGGGCGGGCTGCCGTCCGAAGAGACCTTGGCCCGGCTCGGCTCCATCGCCATGCAGCTGGAGCGGGCCCTGGGCTGTCCCCAGGATATCGAATGGGCCGAGGATGTCACCGGCGAGCTTTTCATCCTGCAGAGCCGTCCCCTGCAATCCGAGCGGGAGGAGGCTTATGAGAATCAGGAACCTCTGGGCGTCAAGCCCCTGGTCGACGGGTTGGAGCGGGCTTCCACAGGGGCCGGCTGCGGCGAGATATATTTTGCTTCAACGGGCGAGCGCATCGCCCGGATACCCGAGGGCGCGGTGGTCGTCACCAAGACGCTGCAGCCGTCGCTCCTGACCTTCATCAGCCGCATGAACGGCGTTATCTCGGACACGGGCAGCCGGGCCAGCCATTTCGCGTCCGTGGCCCGCGAGTCGGGCGTGCCGGTGGTGGTGGGCAAGGTGGACTATCCGTTCGAGCCGGGCCAGCTCGTGACCGTGGACGGAACGAACGGCGCGGTCTTTGACGGATGCGTCGAGGCGATCATGACCCGCGCCCGCGAGGGAGAGCAGATCTCGCAGCGGGTGGTGGAGCAGTATTCCAAGGTCGCGCCCCTGGCCGTGAAACTCAACCTTACCGACCCGCAGGCCGAGGACTTCACGCCCGCCGGTTGCAAGTCTCTGCACGACGTGGTCCGGTTTTGCCACGAAAAGTCCGTGAACGAGATGTTCTCGGTCATGGACAAGCGCGGACGGGGAATGCTCCGGGCCAAGCGGCTGAAGACCAACCTGCCGCTGGTCATGTACGTCCTCGACCTCGGCGACGGTTTTTTCGAGAACGCGGCCGAGGGCAAGACCGTGTCTCCCCAGGACATCAAGAGCCGACCCATGTGGGCGTTGTGGTACGGGTTGTCGGATGATCGCGTCCGCTGGCCCGAGCGGCTGACCCATATGGACTGGGAGGAGTTCGACAAGGTGTCGGCGGGCATCTTCAGCTTCGATTCCCGGCTGCTGGCCAGCTACGGCCTGGTGTCCGACAACTACCTCCACCTGATGATCCGGTTCGGCTACCACTTTTCGGTGGTGGACTCGGTCTGCGGCCCGGACGCCGGGGCCAATTACATCAATTTCCGCTTCAAGGGCGGCGGCGCGGGTTTCGACCAGCGGCTGCTCCGGCTGGAATTCATCCGCCGGGTACTCGAGCGCTACGGTTTCGAAACCCGGACGCGCGGCGACATGATCGACGCCAAGTTCGCCCGTCAGGGGGAGAACGAGACGCGCCGCCTGCTGGTGCGGTTGGGCTATCTCATGGCCGTGACCCGGCTCATGGACATGCGCATGGAGAACGAGGCGCAGGTGGCTCAGGAGGTGGAGCGGTTTATCGTAGACGCGGAGAACCGGGATGTTCGGTAGAAAGAAGAAGGATGCCCCGGCCTATCAGGTGACCTGGGTCACGGACCAGCTCGGCGTGGGCCATGCGCCCATGAGCCACCCCCAGCTCGACGCCATCCGCAAGCAGGGCGTTGACGCCATCCTCAACCTGTGCGGCGAGTTCTGCGACCTGCACGACATCGAGAAGGATGCCGGGTTCGAGGTCCGCTACCTGCCGCTGGAGGACGAGGAGGCCCCGGGCCTCATCGAGCTGGAAAAGACCCTGGAATGGCTGGACGAGGCCATCTATCTCGGCAAGAAGGTGCTCATCCACTGCCGCCACGGCATCGGGCGCACCGGCACCGTGCTCAACGCCTACCTGCTGCGCCGCGGCCTGGGCCACAAGCTGGCGGGCCAGGCGCTGAAAAAGCTCAAGTCCAAGCCCGCCAATTTCGTGCAGTGGCGGACCATCCGCAAGTACGGCAAGGCCGCCGGGCAGCTTCACGTGCGCGAGCCGTCGCTGGAGTTCAAGCGGTTGGTGGACCTGTCGCCTTTTTTCAATGATTACGGAGAGCTGGTCCAGCGCGTCGAGGAGAGCGGCCAGAACGTGGACGGTCTCGCCTGCGGCCTGGACCACAGCCAGTGCTGCACCACACCGGTCAGCCTGACCCTGGCCGAGGCCGTGCACATCTCCCACCGCATGAACCTGGAACTGACCAATGAGGAGCGGCTGGCGGTCATCGAGCGGGCCGTGGCGACCGCCCAGGCCGAGCGCAAGACGGCCAGGGACATGGACGGCGGCGGCGACTTCTGCCTGTCCCAGTCCGGGTCGGCCTGCCCGTTGCTCGCGGACGGCAAGTGCCTGCTCTTCGATTACCGCCCGTTGCAGTGCCGCGCCTTCGGCCTGGATCAGAGCGACGTGGGCGGGTTGTGGGGCGAATTGATCAACCCTGCGTTGAGCAAGATATCGGCCGAAATCTGGTTTGCCTACACCGGGGCCATGGCCAAGGGGGGCCTCCCCCATTTCGCCCTGCCCGACGTGGTTTCCGGCAAGTTCGTGGAAACCGTGTTCAAATACATGATGGAGCAGGGGCTGGAGTAAGGCCCGCGACGAGCCCTAGACCGAACAGCGCAACCCGGCAAAGGGATTTGACAGCTGCGGCAGGAAGGGCTCGGCAAAGAAGACGTGTCCCTCCCGGGGGATGCGCGTGACCGGTCCGTCCGGGTCGGTCTGCACCGTCACTGCGTCTTTTCCAAACCCGATGACCATGGGCACCACTTCCTGTTCGCTCTCGCTGCACAGGCTCTCCCGCTGTTCCGGGGCAAAGGCCGTGGTGCGTCCGTCCGGGGAGATCGCGGTCAGCCGGGTCAGGGTGGTCGCGACCCGGACCACGTTGCCGCCGTGGTCGAAGACCAGGGAGTTGACGTCCCCGTTGACGCCCACGGCGTCGGGGTCATAGGCCATGATCTCGCCCGCGAGGGTCTTTATCGGGGTGGGCCGCGCCGGTTCCAGGGAGCGAATGCTCCCGTCCGGGGCAAAGCTGACGCCGATCCGCGTCTCCACCATGCCGACCGGGGAGGCAATGGTCAGGGTGTCCTCGGGCCACAGGGTGATGGACCGCAGCGAGCGGTTGTCGAAGAATCCGAGGCTGAGTATGCGGGCGGTGACGATCCCCACCGGCGTGTTCAGGGTAACCGGCGCGGCCAGGGCCGCCTCGTCCTCCTGGCTCCAATATCCGCACAGTTTCCCGTTGAGCGGGAAGATACGGTTTATGTTGCCGTTTTCATGAAACGAGACCAGCTCCGCCGGGACCGTTCCCGCCGGCGTATCAATGGGAGTCTGCGCCTCCAGGGGCACGGACTTCACGACCCCGGAGCGGTGATACTCCACGGGGAAAAGGTCCCGTTTTCGCAGGTCGTCGGTGGTGTGCTGGGGAATCAGTTGGCCGTATTGCGTGGTGATCGGTTCCATGAAAACCTCCGTTAAGCGTTGCGGGGGGACGGACTGCTGCCGTGGAGCGGGAGGGCATGCCCGACCGGGGCCCCGGTCAGGCGGGCGGTGTCCGTGTTCGTGAGCGCGGCCCGGGCCGGTGCGGCCAGGATCAAGAGCCAAAGACAGATGCAAAAGAGTTTTTTGATCATGGGGGCTCCTAGTTCTTGGCCAGGGCGGCCAGTTCCGTGGCGGTCAGGGGGCGTTCCAGCTCCCAGGCCAGTTTCCTTACCGAATCGACAAGGGCCGGTATATCCCGGCGATCCGCTTCAAGACCGCTTTGCTCAAGGGCGGAGACGATGGCCGCGCGCCCGCTCTTGCCGCCAACCGCGACAGCGCGGTCTGCGCCGATCCTCGCGGGATCGAAAGGCTCAAAGAGTTCCGGCGCCTTGCTGAGGGCGTGGGCGTGCAGCCCCGACTCGCAAGCGAAAATGTCCTGCCCGGCGACCGCCTTGGTCCGGGCAATCGGCACCCCGGCAGCTTCAGAGACGAAACGACACAGTTCACGAATCCCGTCAACTTCATACGCATGGCTTTCCTCCTTGAGGGTCAGATAGGTTGCCAGTTCCTCGGTGGCCGCGATGCCGGACCGCTCGCCGATGCCGAGAAGGCTGGCGTCGGCGAAGTTCGCCCCTGCCGACAGCGCGGTCAGGCTGTTGGCCGTGGCCATGCCGAAATCGTCGTGGCAGTGCACGGCCAGGTCCAGGTCGAGATTCTCCCTGAAGGTGCGGACCAGGCCGTCCGTTTCCATGGGAGTGAGGATGCCAAGGGAGTCGGACAGGCGGACGCGGGATGCGCCCACACTCCGCGCCAGCCCGGCCGTTCGCAAGGCAAAGTCCGTGTCTGCCCTGGAAACGTCTTCCAGGCCCACGGAAACGTAGTCGATGCCCAAAAGCCCGGCCACGAGAACGGTGCGGGCCAGGCGTTCAAGCAGCCCCTCGCGGTCGGTTCCGAGGCGTCGCTCGATGTGCAGGTCGGAAACCGGGACACCGATGTTGATCCTGTCCGCGCCGAGTCCGGCTGCGGCCCGGACGTCCGCCTCGCGGCAGGGGGCCCAGACCGAGAGTCTGGTTTTCCCGGCACGGGGCCGCGCCCAGCTGATGAGTTCAGCCAGGCCGTCCTGGCCGACCCAGCCGAGTTCCACCTCGTCCGCTTTCAACTCCAGGAGTCCGGCGACGATCCGCTGCCTGGCTTCCATGGAGAAATAGGCGCCGAAGAGCTGGGCTCCTTCTCTGAGTGTCGTATCGATCAACATGGTCCGGTTCCTTTGATGTATGTATGTGCATCCTGGTCTTCATTCCCCATAAAGCAGAATCAGTGCCAATCCGGTCCATTTGCGCAATAGACTGAAATAGCTGAAGTAATTTTCACAGTGTCGTGATGGGAATTTGCCTACGTTTTTGTAGGTTGCTACTTTTGTGTAGGCGGATACTGTTTTCTCCTACACTTTTCGTAGCTGGCCGCAAAAGGTGTGTTTTCAAATAATAATCAATAAAATCATGCTGTTAATTCTTTGCAACGAGTTTGGCACGAGGTTTGCCTTAGGGGACTCATCAACGCGAGAAATCCCCAAGGAGGAGAATCATGAGGAAAGTAGCTATCTACGGAAAGGGCGGAATCGGAAAGTCCACAACCACTCAGAACACTGTCGCCGGTCTGGCGGAAATGGGCCGCAAGGTCATGGTCGTCGGCTGTGACCCCAAAGCGGACTCGACCCGGCTGCTGCTCGGCGGCCTGGCACAGAAGTCGGTGCTCGATACCCTTCGCGAAGAAGGCGAGGACGTGGAACTCGAGGATATCCGCAAGCCCGGTTTCGGCGGCACCTGGTGTGTCGAGTCCGGCGGCCCGGAACCCGGCGTCGGCTGTGCCGGTCGGGGTATCATCACCTCCATCAACATGCTGGAGTCCCTGGGTGCCTATGAAGAGTCCGAAGGTCTCGACTACGCCTTCTACGACGTCCTCGGCGACGTTGTCTGCGGTGGTTTCGCCATGCCCATCCGCGACGGCAAGGCTGAAGAAATCTACATCGTCTGTTCCGGTGAAATGATGGCCATGTACGCGGCCAACAACATCTGCAAAGGCATCATGAAGTACGCGGAATCCGGCGGCGTCCGTCTGGGCGGCCTGATCTGCAACTCCCGTAACACCGACCGCGAAGCCGACCTCATCACCGAGCTGGCTGCCAAGCTCGGCACCCAGATGATCTACTTCGTGCCCCGCGACAACGACGTCCAGCGCGCCGAGATCAACCGCAAAACCGTCATCGAGTGGGACGGCTCCGTCCCGCAGGCGAACGAGTACCGCGGCCTGGCCAAAGCCATCGACGAAAACGAGATGTTCGTCATCCCGAATCCGCTGGAAATCGAAGATCTCGAACAGCTTCTTCTCGACTACGGCATCATGGAAGCAGCGTAATCGCCCAGGGCACGCCATCCGCGTCGTTGCTGCGGGCTCGCTGTGGAAGGCCACAGCTTCGCCCTGGCGCCTAGCGGCTGACGCACCCTGAACAATTCCGCCGGGCAAGAGCCCAAATGCCATGCCTTCACGAGGCATGGGATCGAGCCCCATACCCTCGGCAAATACAAGTAATTAATCAAAGTTCAATAATTTAGAAGAGATAGGAGAGTGTGAAAATGATGATCATGGTACGAGCAATAGTGCGGCCCGAAAAAGCCGATGATGTCCTGGCCGCCCTGATGGACAACGGCTTTCCCGCTGTCACCAAGTATTCCGTGGCCGGTCGCGGCAAGCAGCGCGGCATCAAGATCGGCGAGGTCACCTACGACGAAATCCCCAAGACCATGCTCATGAGCGTCGTCAATGCGGCTGACAAGGAATTCGTCATCACCACCATCATGGACGCTGCCCGCTCCGGCACCAAGGGTGCTTTCGGCGACGGCAAGATATTCGTCTCCGAGGTGGAGGACGTCTACACCATCAGTTCCGGTGTGAACGACACTGCCGCAGCCGGCGAGGAGGCCGCATAATGAAGGAAGTTATCGCAGTTGTGCGCATGAACATGATGAACAAGACCAAAGCCGCTTTGAGCGAGGCCGGTGTGGACGCATTCTTCGCCCACGAAGCCCAGGGACGCGGCAAGGGGTTCGTCAATGCAAGCCTGCTCCAGGGCGCTGAAAGCGGATACGAAGAAGCCGCCGAAGTGCTCGGAGAGAAGGGCAAGCTGTATCCGAAGCGCATGGTAACGGTAGTGGTCGCCGACGATCTGGTCGCGGATGTGGTGGAAGCCATTGTCGAAGTGAACCAGACCGGCAAGCCTGGTGACGGCAAGATATTCGTCCTCCCCGTTGGCGACGCGGTTCGCGTCCGTACGGCGGAAACCGGCGCAAAGGCAATCGCTTAGCACGTTTGAAGGAGTATTGAGAAATGGCCAAGACCAAGAAAGTGGTGCAGCTGATGCCTACGGACATCAAGGAGGAGCTTCTCGCGAAGTACCCCCCGAAGGTGGCCCGCAAGCGCGCCAAGCAGATAATGATCAATGAGGCCACGGAATCGGAGGCCCCGTCCGAGATTCTGGCCAACGTCCGCACCATTCCGGGTATCATCACCATGCGCGGCTGCACCTACGCAGGCTGCAAGGGCGTCATCATGGGCCCCACCCGCGACATCGTGAACATCACCCACGGCCCCATCGGATGCGGATTCTATTCCTGGCTCACCCGCCGCAACCAGACCGACCCCGGTCCTGACGGCGACAACTACATGCCCTACTGCTTCTCCACGGACATGCAGGATCAGGACATCATCTTCGGCGGCGAGAAGAAGCTGGCCGCCGCCATCGAGGAAGCCTACGAGCTGTTCCACCCCAAGGGCATCTGCGTGTTCGCGACCTGTCCGGTCGGGCTCATCGGCGACGACATTCACGCCGTGTGCAAGAAGATGAAGGCGAAGTTCGGCGACTGCAACGTGTTTGCCTTCTCCTGTGAAGGCTACAAGGGCGTTTCCCAGTCCGCCGGTCACCACATCGCCAACAACCAGGTCTTCTCCCATCTGGTGGGCGAAAACGAGACCCCGCCCGAGGGCGAGTACAAGATCAACCTCCTGGGCGAGTACAACATCGGCGGTGACGGGTTCGAGATCGACCGCATCCTCAAGAAGTGCGGCATCACCAACGTCTCCACCTTCTCCGGCAACTCCAGCTACGAGCAGTTCGCCTCGGCGCAGCACGCCGATCTCGACTGCGTCATGTGCCACCGGTCCATCAACTACGTGGCCGACATGCTGGAGACCAAGTACGGCATCCCCTGGATCAAGGTGAACTTCATCGGCGCCGAATCCACGGCCAAGTCCCTGCGCAAGATCGGTGAATACTTCGCCGACAAGAAGCTCATCGACCGCATCGAAGCAGTGATCGCCGAGGAAATGCCCGACGTCGAGGCCGCCAGGGCGGAAGTCCTGCCGAACACCGAAGGCAAGACCGCCATGCTGTTCGTCGGCGGCTCCCGCGCCCACCACTACCAGGATCTGTTCTCCGAGATGGGCATGAAGACCCTGTCCGCCGGATACGAGTTCGCCCACCGGGACGACTACGAAGGCCGTCACGTCATTCCCGACCTCAAGGTGGATGCCGACTCCCGCAACATCGAGGAGATCGAGGTCGAGGCCGATCCGGAGCTCTACAATCCGCGCAAGACGCCCGACGAGATCAAGGCCCTGGAAGACGCAGGGTACAAGTTCAAGCACTACGCCGGTTTGAACGAGCAGATGGACAAGGGCACGATCGTCATCGACGACCTCAACCAGTACGAAGCCGAGAAGCTGGTGGAACTCCTCAAGCCCGACGTGTTCTGCGCGGGCATCAAGGAGAAGTACTCCATCCAGAAGACCGGTGTTCCCATGAAGCAGTTGCACAGCTACGACTCCGGCGGTCCCTATGCCGGATTCAAGGGCGCGATCAACTTCTACCACGAAATAGACCGGTTGGTGAGTTCCAAGGTGTGGTCCTACATGAAGGCCCCTTGGCAGGAGAGTCCCGAACTGACCGGAACATTTGTTTGGGAATAGGAGAAGAAAATGGTTTTACTCAGACATACACCCACTGAAGTCAAGGAGCGCAAAGCGCTCATGATCAACCCGGCCAAGACGTGCCAGCCCATCGGTGCCATGTACGCATCCCTCGGAATCCACGGATGCCTCCCGCACTCCCACGGTTCCCAGGGCTGTTGCGCCTACCACCGGTCCGCGTTGACCAGGCACTACAAGGAGCCCGTCTCCGCCGCCACGTCATCCTTCACCGAAGGCGCATCCGTGTTCGGCGGGCAGGCCAACCTGCTGCAGGCCATCGACAACATCATGTCGGTCTACGATCCCGAAGTGATCGCCGTGCACACCACCTGCCTGTCCGAGACCATCGGCGACGACCTGAACCAGATCCGCGACAAGGCGATCAAGACGGGCAAGCTGCCCGAAGGCAAGACCTTTGTCGGCGCGCCCACCCCGTCCTACGTCGGCTCCCACGTCACCGGCTTCTCGAACATGGTCAAGGCCATGGCCATGCTGGCCGAGCCTACCGGCAAGAAGAACGGAAAGGTCAACGTCATCCCCGGTTGGGTCGAACCCAGCGACATGGGCGAGATCAAGCGGCTGGCCGCCATGGTCGGCGTGGACATCACCCTGTTCCCGGACACCGACGGCGTGCTCAACGCCCCCCTGACCGGCGAATACAAGATGTTCCCGGACGGCGGCGTGACCGTGAAGGAACTCAAGGGCTGCGGCGACGCCATAGGCACCCTGGCCCTGGGCGAGTGGTGC
Organism: Pseudodesulfovibrio portus; assembly: GCF_026000375.1. NCBI lineage: Bacteria > Pseudomonadati > Thermodesulfobacteriota > Desulfovibrionia > Desulfovibrionales > Desulfovibrionaceae > Pseudodesulfovibrio > Pseudodesulfovibrio portus. The sequence continues at coordinate 1,052,366 of NZ_AP026708.1, read as the reverse complement.
TCGGCAGACGCCGCCCGCTGGCTGGACTCCAAGTGCAAGGTTCCCTGCACCGTGCTGGACATGCCCTTCGGTCTGGCCGCCACCGACCGCTTCGTCGACGTGCTGCGCACCGTGGCCGGCGTCTCCGTCCCCGAAACCGTCGCCTTCGAGCGCGGTCAGCTCGTGGACATGATCTCCGACATGCACCAGTACTTCTACGGCAAGCGCGTGGCCCTCTGGGGCGACCCGGACCAGCTCATCTCCATGGTCGAATTCCTGATCTCTCTCGACATGCAGCCCGTCTACGTGGTCACCGGCACCCCGGGCAAGAAGTTCGAGAAGCGGATTCAGGAGCTCTGTGAAGGCCAGCCTTTCGAGGTCAAGGTCAAGGCCAAGGGCGACATGTTCCTGATGCACCAGTGGATCAAGAACGAGCCCGTGGACCTGCTCATCGGCAACACCTACGGCAAGTACATCTCCCGCGACGAGGACATCCCGCTGCTGCGGTGGGGTTTCCCCATCCTCGACCGCCAGGGTCATCAGTACTTCCCGACAGTCGGCTACAAGGGCGGCCTGAGGCTTCTGGAAATGATCCTCGGCCTGCTGCTGGATCGCAAGGACCGCGACGATCCGGAAACGCAGTTCGAACTCGTCCTGTAGCATTCATACCAGGCCCGGGGCAGAGACCTTCCCCCTCTGTCCCGGGCTCCACCCCAACCCCAAGGGCAGCCATGACACAGGCCATCACATACGAATCCCATCCCTGCTTTGCCGTTGCTGCGCGCAAGACCTACGGCCGTCTGCACCTGCCCGTGGCCCCGCGCTCCAACGCCCGTACCCGTTTCGCGGACAGCGGGAAGTCCAAGCCCGCAATCACGCCCGAAGAGGCGCTCAGGTGGCTGGACCACGTCGTCGGGCAGGGCAAGCCCATCTCCCTGGTGGGCATCACCGGCCCCGGCGATCCCCTGGCCGTGCCCGGCCCGAGTCTGCGGACCCTGCGCCTGATCCGGCAGCAGCATCCGGGAATCGGGCTCTGCCTGACCACCCTGGGCCTCAACGCGGCGGATCACGCCGATGAACTGGCCGAGCTCGGCCTGTCCCACGTCACCCTGCTGGTGGACGCCGTCAATCCGGAGATCGCGGAAAAGGTCTACGCCTGGATACGCCCCTCCACCAAGACGGTGCCGCTGGACGAAGCCGCCCGGCTGCTGGTCAACGAGCAGGCCAGGGCCCTCACCGCGCTGAAGAAGGCGGGGCTGGTGGTCAAGATCAACACCACGGTCTACCCGGGCTGCAACGCCGGGCACGTGGAAGAGATCGCCGCGGCCATGGCCACGCTGGGCGCGGACATCATGGCCGTGGTCCCGTTCATCCCGGCCGAGGGCGACCGCGTGTCCCCGGAGCTGATGGCCGAAGTCCGCGAACGGGCCGCCCGGCACATGGACCTCATGCCCTCCTGGAAGGAGTGCGGCGAAGGGCTGGTCGGCCTGGACCGGCCCGACAAGCAGGACGCGTCCGTGACCGTGCTGCCCAAGCCCTCCATGGAACGGCCCAACGTGGCCGTGGTCACCTCCACGGGCATGGATGTCGATCTCCACCTGGGTCACGCCATCAAGGCCATGATCTACGGGCCGCGCGAAGACGGCCTGGCATGCCTGATCGAGAGCCGCGACCTGCCCGAGCCCGGCTCCGGCTCCAGACGATGGGAGACCCTGGCCGAGACACTCGGCGACTGTTTCGTCCTGCTCACGTCCAGCGCGGGCGACAAGCCCAGACAAATTTTGAGCCGCCTGGGATTGTCCGTCCTGATCACGGACGGGAGCATCGAGGGCACGGTGGACGTGCTCTACGGCGGCGGGAAAAAAGGAAAAAAATGCAAGGCAGGCAGTTGAAAACGGCTCGATTGCAGCGTTGCTTCGGAAAAGCCGGGTCCTTGCGTATGCGGAATACGCGGCGGCCCTGTCTTTCCCTCGCGCCTCGCACTCAAACCATTTTGAACAGCCAGGATTAAAACAGGAAGAAGGAGAGTGTGAAATGGCAATTCCCGAAAAAATGATCATCGTCTGCCAGTCGTTCAGGGCGGCCGGCGAACCCAAAGGCCTCTGCCACAAGCAGACCGACGGTTTCCTCCAGTACCTGGAAGAGGAAATCCTGGACCGCGGGCTCGATGCCCTGGTGGTGGCCACCAGCTGTCTGAAGCAGTGTGAATCCGGCCCGATCATGGTCGTTCAGCCCGAGAACTGGTGGTTCAAGGGCGTGGACTCCGAAGAGGCCATCGACGCAATTCTGGACGCCCTGGAAGAGGGCGAGCCTGCCGCCGATTACCTCGCGGCTTAGCAATCGAGAGTCCCATGCCCGAAGCCGTCATCATCCGCTCCGCAACCGCCGCCGACATCGAAGGTCTGGTTGACCTGCTCGAGGACCTGTTCTCCATCGAGGAGGACTTCGACGTCGATCGGGACAACCAGCGGCGCGGCCTGGAAATGATGCTGAACAATGGTCGGGGATGCATCCTGGCCGCCCAAGCCGCCGACGGGACTGTGGTCGGCATGTGTTCGGGGCAGTTGACGATCTCCACGGCGGAAGGCGGTCCCGCCGTCCTCATCGAAGACGTTGTCGTTCGCGAGGACCGGCGGGGCCAGGGCATCGGAGCCCGGCTCCTGGAGGACCTGGCCCGCTGGGCGGCGGACAACGAGGCCGGGAGGCTTCAGCTGCTGGCGGATTCGGGAAACGGCCCGGCTCTGGGTTTCTACGAGCACCTGGGATTTGAGAGGACGCGGCTTATCTGCCTGCGGAACCGACTGTAACAACCCATCAGGGGAAGTAAGATGAGCACGATTCTAGAAGAAAGAAAGGACCAGATCCACCTGTCCGGCGAAGGCGCCATCGACATGGCCTGCAACCGCGAATCCCTGGCGGGCGCGGTCAGCCAGCGGGCCTGCGTGTTCTGCGGCTCCCGCGTGGTCCTTTACCCCATAGCCGACGCCCTGCACCTGGTGCACGGCCCCATCGGCTGCGCGGTCTACACCTGGGACATCCGGGGGGCGCTCTCCAGCGGCCCTGAACTCCACAGGCTCTCCTTTTCCACCGACCTCCAGGAGACGGACGTCATTTTCGGCGGCGAGAAGAAACTGGAGGCCGCCCTTGACGAGCTCATCGACAGGCACTCCCCCAAGGCCGCGTTCGTCTACTCGACCTGCATCGTCGGCATCATCGGCGACGACCTGGAAGCGGTCTGCCGCAAGATGTCCGAGAAGAAGGGCATCCCCGTGCTGCCGGTTCAGTCCGAAGGCTTCAAGGGCAGCAAGCGCGAGGGTTACCTGGCCGCCTGCAAGGCCATGTTCAAGCTCATCGGCAATGGCGACGTTTCGGACATATCGCCTCTTTCCATTAATATTTTCGGCGACTTCAACCTGGCCGGTGAAATCTGGATCATCCGCGAGTACTTCGAGAAGATGGGTGTCCAGGTGGTGGCCAACGTCACCGGCGACGGCCGGGTGGCGGACATCCAGCGCTGTCACGGCGCGGCCCTGAACCTGGTCCAGTGTTCGGGGGCGACCCTCGACCTGGCCAAGATGATGGAAGAGGAGTTCGGCATCCCGTACGAGCGGGTCTCCTACCTCGGCATCGAGGACATGGCCGACTCCCTGTACAAGGTCGCCGACTTCTTCAAGGACAAGGACCCCGGCATCCTGGAGCGCACCCAGAAGCTCGTCAAGGAGGAGCTGCAGGTGCTCATGCCCGAGCTGGCCCGCTACCGCAAGGACCTGGAAGGCAAGAAGGTCGCCATGTACGTGGGCGGTTCCTTCAAGGCCTTTTCCCTGGTCAAGGCCTTCCGTCACCTGGGCATGAAGGTGGTCCTGGTCGGTTCCCAGACCGGCACCAGGGAAGACTACGCCGAACTGGAACAGATCACCGATCCCGGCACGGTCATCATCGACGACGCCAACCCGCTGGAGCTGTCCCACTTCATCAAGGAGAAGGACGTGGACGTGTTCGTGGGCGGGGTCAAGGAGCGGCCCATCGCCTTCAAGCTCGGCGTGGGGTTTTGCGACCACAACCACGAGCGCAAGGAAGCCCTGGAAGGGTTCGTGGGCATGCTCAACTTCGCCCGCGAAATCCACGCCTCGGCCATGTCCCCGGTCTGGCAGTTCGTGCCCCGCCGCGCGGGCCGCATGACCGAAGAAAAGAAGGAGGCCGTCAATGAGTAAGGTCAAGACGCCCAAGCCCAATTTCGTTTCCACCACCAACGCCTGCAAGCTGTGCACGCCGCTGGGGGCCTCCATGGCCTTCCGGGGCGTGGAGGGGGCCATCCCGTTCCTGCACGGTTCCCAGGGGTGCGCCACCTACATGCGGCGGTACATCATTTCCCATTTTCGCGAGCCCGTGGACATCGCCTCCTCTGCGCTGGGCGAGAAGAACGCCATCTACGGCGGCGGCCCGAACCTCAAGAAGGGCATCCTCAACGTCATGAAGAAGTACGAGCCGCAGGTCATCGGCGTGGCCACCACCTGCCTGACCGAGACCATCGGCGACGACGTGCCCATGAATCTCAAGGAATTCCGCGACGAGTTCGGCGATCTGGATCTGCCCGAACTGGTGGAGGTGTCCACCCCGAGCTACTCCGGCACGCACACGGACGGGTGGCACGGCGCGGTCCGTTCCCTGGTGGAGCAGCTCTGCACAGCCAAGGTCCCGGAGACCGGCCGGGTGAGCATCCTGCCCAACATGGTCTCCTGCGAGGACGTCCGGCATCTGTTCGACATCTGCCGCGACTTCGGCATTCCGGCCACCATTCTGCCCGACATCTCCGAGACCCTGGATGGCCCGGCGCTCGAGGATTACGTGAAGATTCCCTCCGGCGGCACCCCGGTCAGCGAGATCAGGGAAATGTCCGGCGCCAAGGCGACCATCGAGTTCGGCCGTTGCCTGCCCAAGCAGACGGGGGGCACCAGCCTGGAAAAGCGGTTCGGCGTGACCAACCACCGCATCGGCCTGCCCATGGGGTTGCGCGAGTCGGACGCCTTGTTCGAGACCCTGGAAAGTGTTTCCGGCAATCCCGTGCCGCGCCGCTTTGAGCTGGAACGGGGCCGTCTCATCGACGCCTACGTGGACGGCCACAAGTACGTGTTCGGCAAGCGGGCCGTGGTTTACGGCGAAGAGGACCTGGTGGTCGGGCTGTGCGCCTTTCTGGCCGAGATCGGTGTGGACGTGGTCCTGGCCGGGACCGGCGCGCGGGGCAAGGGGCTGGAAGCGGCCATCTCCCGCGTCACGGACGGCGTGGCCCGAATGGCCCCCGAGGTGCGAGAGGCGGTGGATTTCCATGACATCGCAGCCGAGGCCGAGTCCCTGAAGCCGGACCTGCTCATCGGCCATTCCAAGGGGTACCGCTACGCCGAGGCGTGGGGCGTGCCTCTGGTCCGCGTGGGTTTCCCCGTCCACGACCGTTTCGGCGGTCAGCGCATACTCACCCTGGGCTACAAGGGGGCCTTGAACCTCTTTGACAGAGTGGTCAACGCGGTCATCGAAAAGAAGCAGGCCGATTCTTCTGTCGGCTACGGATATATTTAGAAGTCAACCTGTTACACACCTCAACGACAGGAGAGCACCATGCATAAGGATACCACCAAGCACCCCTGCTTCAACAAGGCGGAAGCCGGAAATTGCGGTCGCGTGCATCTGCCCGTGGCCCCCAAGTGCAACATCCAGTGCAACTACTGCAACCGCAAGTACGACTGTGTGAACGAGTCCCGCCCAGGCGTGACCTCCGGCATCCTCAAGCCGTTCCAGGCCGCGGAGTACATGGACAAGGTCCTGGCAAAGGAGCCGCGCATCACCGTGGCCGGCATCGCCGGTCCGGGCGACCCCTTCGCCAACCCCGCCGAGACCCTGGAGACCATGCGGCTCCTGAACGAGCGCCATCCGCACCTGCTCTTCTGCCTGTCCTCCAACGGCATGGGCATCCTGCCCTACCTGGACGACATCGCCGCCCTGGGCGTGTCCCATGTGACCATCACCGTCTCCGCCGTTGATCCGGCCATCGGGGCGAAAATCTACGCCTGGGTCCGCGACGGCAACGTGGTCTACCACGGCGAGAAGGGCGCGGAGATCCTGCTGGGCCGCCAACTCGCGGCCATCAAGGGCCTCAAGGAGCGCGGCATCACGGTCAAGATCAACTCCATCATCATCCCCGGCGTCAACGACCACCACATCGTCGAGGTCGGCAGGGTGTGTGCCGGGCTTGGCGCGGACATCCAGAACATGATCCCGCTCAAGCCCACCGAGGACACGCCGTTTTCCGAGATTCCCGAGCCGGGCCGCGAGACCGTGCTGCCCCTGCGCAAGGAAGCGGGCGAATTCATCGACCAGATGACCCACTGCAAGCGGTGCCGCGCCGACGCGGTCGGGTTGCTCAACGACGACCAGTCCGTTGCCCTGTGCGGCACGCTCCGGGCGTGCTCCAAGCTCAAGCCCCTGGAGGTCAACACCCCGCGTCCGCACGTGGCCGTGGCCACCCGCGAGGGCATGCTGGTCAACCAGCACCTGGGCGAGGCCAAGTCCTTCCAGATCTGGGGCGAGTCCGATACCGGCGGGTATGCGCTGGTCGAGGAACGCAAGGCCCCGGAGGCGGGCTGCGGCCCCCAGCGGTGGTCCGAGCTGGCCGCGACCCTGAAGGATTGCCGGGCCGTGTTGTGCGCGGCCATAGGCGAGACCCCGCGCATGCTGCTCGAGGAGCACGGCATTCATTCCCACGTGGTTGACGGGTTCATCGAGGACGCCCTGCGCTTCGTCTTCGAAGGCGGCGACATGAACGCGCTCAAGGTCCGCAAATGCGGTATCGGCAGCGGGTGTGCGGGCGGCGGAGCCGGCTGCGGTTAACGGCTGAAAAGCGGCCGATTGCTGCGTTGCTTCGGAAAAGCCAGACCCTCGCGTATTGTTTATACGCTTCGGCCCTGGCTTTTCCTCGCGCCTTGCACTCAACCACTTTTGAGACGTTAACCCCGGCTCTGGTGTCCAACAACTTCCAAGGAGAAACGAATGAACAAGGCGACATTGGAGAAAGTGTTCGAGTACGCGTCCAAGCCGGTGCAGGGAACCATGTCCCGCAAGCTTCGAAAGGACGTGAAGATTCAGGTCAACGAGGGCGAGGTCTACGAAGGGGCCACCTTGTTTCTGGGCGAGGAGTTCGTGCGCGTCACCTGCACCAAGGACGGCATGAACATCAACACCTACTATGATTGGGAGAAAATCGCCTCGGTGCGCACCCTGGGTGCGGTTGAATAATCGGATTTGAAATTACGCGAGAAAGGCCCCGCCGAACTTCGGCGGGGCCTTTCTTGCATTCCTGCGGCGGGGAAGTCCAAAACCCGACACCCCCTGCCGTATGCCGGGGGCAGGGGGTGTCTTCGTGGGGGTTGTGGAGGTATCGATGCCGAAATTTACATCTGCGTTTCCTTCATGCGCCTGAGCCGTGCGCGGCCTTCCGCTATCATGGTCTCCAGGCCGTACTTCTTGACCCGGTAGCCCATCTGCCGGGCGGAAAGGCCCAGTGCGTCGGCGGCCTTGTACTGTACCCAGCCGGACCGTTCCAGGGCGGCCATGACCTCGTTGCGCTCGAATTCCTTGAGCGAGGTGCGGTGGGGCAGCCCTTCGGACAGGGGGAGGGTCTCCTCGACGACCGGGGTCTGGCCGGGGGCGAGGTAGGACTTGAGAAATTCCAGGGTGATGCGGTCATTGTCCGTCATGATGACCAGCCGCTCGATGAGGTTCTGCATCTCGCGCACGTTGCCGGGCCAGTCGTAGCGGATGAGCGCGTCCAGGGCCGTGGCGGTGAGGTGGATGCTGCGCCCATAGTCGTCGGCCATCTTGTGCAGGAAATGGTTGAGCAGGCTGGTGATGTCCTCCTTGCGTTCCCGCAGCGGCGGGATGCGGATGGGGAAGACGTTGAGCCGGTAGTAGAGGTCCAGCCGGAACTTGCCGCGTTCAACCAGGTCGCCGAGGTCCCGGTTGGTGGCGGCCAGGATGCGCACGTCGATGGACCGGGTGCGGCCGCCGCCGAGGCGTTCCAGCTCCTTGTCCTGGAGCACGCGCAGGAACTTGGCCTGCAGCCCCAGGGGGAGTTCGCCGATCTCGTCCAGAAAGATGGTGCCCGTGTCCGCCTCCTCGAATCGGCCGGGCCGGGAGGCGGTGGCCCCGGTGAACGCGCCCTTTTCGTGGCCGAAGAGCTCGGACTCCAGCAGGTTGCCCGGGATGGAGGCGCAGTTGACCTTGATGAACGGGCTGCCCGCACGTTCGGAGAGCTCGTGGATGATCCGGGCGATGAGCGTCTTGCCCACGCCGGATTCGCCCAGCAGCAGGACCGTGGCCCGCGTGGGCGAGACCTTTTCCATCTGCCGCTGCACCTCGACCATGGATGAGCTCTGGCCCACGATGTACGGGCCCTTGGTGTTCTTGGAAATCTGGTACTTGAGGGAGGTGTTTTCCCGTTTCAGGGCCGCCTCGCGGGCCTTGATTTTTTCATTGAGGCTGATGAACTGCCCGATCAGGGTGGCCACGACCTTGAGGAAGGCGACGTCCTCCTCGAACTCCACCTCGTCCTCGAACAACCGGTCCACGGTGAGCACGCCGATGGGGTCGCCGTGCAGGATGATGGGCACGCCGATGAAGGATATCCCGCCGCGCTGGACCCGCCGCGACCCGGTCTTGTCCAGGAACAAAGGCTCCTTCTCGATGTCCGGAACGTAGAACGGCTCTCCGGTCTGGAAGATGCGCCCGGTCACGCCCTCGTCCAGCCGGTACACGCCGCGTTTCCGCTCCTCAACGGTCAGGCCGTAGGATGCGTTGATGGACAGGTGCCCGGTTTCGGGATCGTAGAGGGTGACCGTGGCCCGCTGCATGGACAGCAGCTCTGACAGAATCTGCAGGACGCCGTCCAGGGCCGACTCCAGGTCGATGGCCTGGTCGATGACCTGGCATATGGCCAGCAGGGCGGAGAGCTTCAGTCGGTGGACGGTCATGGACATACTTGTGGTTAGCAAGCACGGTGCCATGTTTTCGGAATGAGATAATGACTGTAATACCGGTTGGTTGTCGGATGTCAACGAGAGGTGGTGGTTGACAAAAATGTAATTTTGCAAAAATGGCTATACATATCTGCAATATTGTTGGCTTGTCCGCGTCTATTTTCGGCGGCGGCCCGGCCCTTTCCCCGGCCCGGCCTTTCTGCCGGGTCCTCCCGGGTGCTTTTTCCCGGGCGGCTGTCCTTTGGAGGGAATGAGGATGGCGTGCTGGCGCATGCGTTCGGCGTCGGTCTTTGCCACCGTGATGGGGTTGCCCTGCATGTCGGTTTCCGCGTGGAACATAGCGGCGGCGGCCGTGCCGGGCAGGGGGATGAAGCATTGGACCTGTTCCGGCTTCCAGCCGCGGGCCTTCAGCCAGTTGGCCAGGGAGCGCATGTCGTCGTCGGTGCAGCCGGGGAAGGCGGACATGAGGTAGGGGACGACGTATTGCTTCTTGCCCGCTTTTTTCGATTCCCGGTCGAACAGTTCGAGGAACCGCTCAAAGGCCTCGAAACCCGGTTTGCGCATGAGCTTGAGGACGCGGTCCGCCTGATGTTCCGGGGCTATCTTGGCCTGGCCCCCGACGAATTCGCGGACCAGGGCGGCCAGGGCGGGCATGTCCGTGAGGCCGAGGTCGATGCGCCAGCCCGAGGCCACCCGCACGTGTTTGACCGAGGGAAGATCGTTCACCGCCCGGAGCAGGTCCACGAAGTCCTTTTGCGTCACCAGGTAGTGCTTGCAGATGCGCGGGGTCAGGCAGCTCGCCCGGGTGCACTCGGACTGGTCGGCGGCGCAGTGCGCGCCCCACATGTTGGCGCTGGGGCCGCCCACGTCGGAGATGGAGCCGGTCCAGCCGGGGGTCTTGGCGATGGCCTTGACCTCGGACAGGATGGATCGGGTGCTGCGGGAGCGGATGGTCCGCCCCTGGTGCAGGGCCAGGGTGCAGAAGGAGCAACCGCCCGAACACCCCCGGTGGGTGGTCACGCTGGCCTGGATCATGTCCGCCGCCGGGATGCGCTCCCTGTATGAGGGGTGGGCCAGCCGCGAGAAGGGCAGTCCGGCCAGCTCGTCCAATCCGGCGGTGTCGAGGAGCGGGCCGGGCGGGGTCAGGATGACCAGCCGTCCCCCGGCTTCCTGCACGGCGGTGTGCGTGTTCTGGTGGACCTGGCGTTCGAGCAGGATGGTGGCCTGGATGAGCTGTTTAGGGTCGGCCAGGATGGCCTCGTGCGAGGGCAGCTCCATGACCGGGAACGTGTCGGGGACGTCATCCCGCCCGCCTGCCGTGACCAGGCCGGGCAGCCCGGCGATTTGCGGTCTGAGCGCCTTGACGTCCACCTCGCCCGTCTCGTCGAGAATGGTCTCGATGGTGTCGGCCAGGGTGATGATGGAATTTTCGGCCATGCCGTAGGTGATGGCTGTTGCCTTGGAATCCAGGAGGATGGATTTGCGTACCGCGTCCGTCCAGAAATCGTAGTGCGAGATGCGCCGCAGGGATGCCTCGATGCCGCCCAGGATGACCGGCAGCCCGGGGAAGGCCCGCTGGACAACGTTGGTGTAGGCCATGGAGGCCCGGTTGGGGCGTGCGCCCGCCTTGCCGCCCGGGGTGTAGGCGTCGTCGTGGCGCTTCTTGCGGAAGGCGGTGTAGTGGGCGAGCATGGAGTCCAGCGATCCGGCGGTGACGCCCGCGAACAGCCGGGGCCGTCCCATGCGGGAGATGTCCTCGGGCCGGTCCCAGGCGGGCTGGGCGCAGATGCCGGTGCGAAATCCGTGGTGCACCAGCCAGCGGCCGAGCAGGGCGGCCCCGAAGGAGGGGTGGTCCACGTAGCCGTCGCCCGTGACCAGAAGGATGTCCAGCTCGTTCCAGCCGAGGCGGTCCATCTCCTCGCGGGTCATGGGCAGCACCCCGGGCTGTTCGAGCGGTTGTCTGTCTCGCGTGCGCATCATCCATACATGATGGACCACCCCGCCGGTTTGGTCCACATCTTTCCCGTCGCCGTCATGGGTAAAAAACATCGGGGCTGTACACAAACCTGTGCAAGCTGTATTGTTGGGGCAGTAGGGAGGACGTCCATGAAAGCCATGCTGCTGGAAGAATACGGTCCGGAACACCGTTTCGCGGAACACGACATCGAAAAGCCCGTCCCCGGCCCGGGCCAGGTCCTGATCCGGGTCGCCGGGTCCAGTTTCAACCCCATCGACAACAAGATCGCCACGCTGGGCAACCTGCTCTCCTTTGCCCCGCCCCTGCCCGCCCTGCTCGGCATGGACGTGGCCGGCGAGGTGGTGGAGACCGGCGGCAGGTCGCGTTTCCGCGTGGGCGACCAGGTCATGGGTTGCGCGGGCGGCCTGGACGACCTGCCCGGCGCGCTGGCCGAGTACATGGTTGCGGACGAGCGGCTGCTCGCGCCCACCCCTGCCTGCATGGCCCCTGCGGACGCGGCCTGTCTGCCCCTGGTGTCCATCACCGCCTGGCTCGGCCTGTTCGACAAGGCCTCGGTCAGCCGGGGCCAGACGTTGCTGGTGCACGGCGGGGCGGGCGGCGTGGGCCATATGGCCGTGCAGCTCGGCGTCCACGCCGGGGCCGAGGTGTACGCCACGGTTTCCACGGAGGAGAAGGGCGCCGTGGTGGAGGCCCTGGGCGGCATCCCGATCTACTACCGCGAGACCAAGGTCGAGGAATACGTGGACGGGTTCACCGGCGGCAGGGGGTTTGACGTGGTTTTCGACACTGTGGGCGGCACCGTGCTGGACCAGTCCTTCGCCGCCGCGCGCATAGGCGGGCAGGTCGTCTCAACCGCCACGCGATCTTCCCATGATCTCAGCCTGTTGCATGCGCGGGGGCTGTCCCTGCACGTGGTCTTCATGCTGTTGCCCATGCTCACGGGAGAGGGGAGGGAGCTGCACGGTGAAATCCTGGCCAACGTGTCCGGCCTGGTGGACGAGGACGGACTGGCCGTGTTCGTGGACGATCGCCGCTTTGATTTCACCGACGTCGGCGAGGCCTATCGCTACTGGGAACAGGGCAAGGCGTCGGGCAAGATTTCCCTGGTCCCGGAGGAGTGGAACACGATTGCGAATACCTCGGATTAGTTTGGATAAACGCAATTGGTTCTTGACAAAATTCCTCTCACGGGAAAGATTATGATCCTATACTGTAAGTAGTGGACGAAGCCCGCGACCGGCGGGTTCATTTCGGCTTGCATCAATCCATACCCAAGTGAAGTCTATGCCTTCTGAGAAAAAGCCATCGGCCAAGCCCGATTCCAAACCCGCCTCGGCCAAGGCGCCCGGCTCCAAGTCGGCACCCGCCGGAAACACCGTGCCGAAATCGCCCGGCATCGGCACCAAGCCCGGTTCGCCCGGGCAGCCGCCCGTGAAAAAGGGAGCAGGGAGCGCGGCAAAGCCGCCCCAAGGCGGCGACCCCGGTCTCGTTTCCAGGCCCAACGGAGCCGCGCAGGCAAAGCAGGCGGGTGCCGGAGCGCAGGAACAACCCAGCCAGCCCATGCAGCCAGGCCAGCCCATGCAGCCAGGCCAGCCCATGCAGCCAGGCCAGCCCATGCAGCCAGGCCAGCCCATGCCCGCGAAGCGGGTCGAGCCGGACGAGCGGCTGACCCCCAAGGACATCGACTTCCAGCCGCCCCTGGTCATCTGCCTGTCCATCATCAGCCGTTTGCTGGGCAAGCCGGTGTCGTCGGCCACGCTCAAGTCGGGCATCCCGCAGAAGGAAGGGGTCATCACCGCCGCCTCCATCGTGCGCAGCGCCGAGCGCATCGGCATCACCGCCAAGACCGTGTACCGCGAGAAGCTTCGGACCATCACCAAGCTGGTCCTGCCGTGCATCCTGCTGCTGCGCGGCGGCAACGCCTGCGTCCTGATGGACACCACCAAGACCACGGCCCGGGTCATGATCCCCGGCCACGGCATGGACGAGACCGAGATCCCGCTGGCCAAGCTCGAGGAGGAATACACCGGGTACGCGATCCTCTGCCACCGCAAGTCCAAGCTGGACAAGCGCGCCAGCGAGCTCAAGCTGCTCAAGACCAAGCGATGGTTTTGGGGCGTCATCGCCCGGTTCTGGCCCATCTACAAGCACGTGGTGGGCGCGTCCATCATGACCAACATCATCATCGTGGCCTCGCCGCTGTTCATCATGAACGTGTATGACCGGGTCATCCCCAACAACGCCATGGACACGCTCTGGGTCCTGGCCATCGGCATCGCCGTGGCCTACATCTTCGACTTCCTGCTCAAGAACCTGCGCAGCTATTTCGTGGACGTGGCGGGCCGCAACGCGGACGTGCTCATCGGATCAAAGATCATGAACCACCTCATGTCCGCCCGGCTGGACCACATGCCGGAATCGGCGGGTGCCGTGGCCAACAACATCCGCGAGTTCGAATCCCTGCGCGAATTTTTCAGCTCGTCGTCGCTGGTGGCGCTCATAGACCTGCCGTTTTTGTTCCTGTTCATCCTGATCATCTATTATATAGGCGGCCCCATCGCCTACCCCATCTTCATCGCCGTGCCCCTGGTGGTCCTGTTCGGGGTGTTTCTCCAGATTCCCTTCCAGCACATCATCGAGAACCACTACAAGGAGTCCACCCAGAAGAACGCGCTCCTGTTCGAGATCGTGCAGGGGCTGGAGACCATCAAGACCTCCATGGCCGAGGGCCGCATGCAGGCCCGCTGGGAGAACGTGGTCGGCATGTCCGCCCAGTCCAACAGCCGGGCCAAGGTCCTGGCCAACATTTCCATCACCTTTTCCGTGTTCATCACCCAGCTGGTGTCCGTGTCCGTGGTCATCATCGGCGTGTTCCTCATCTCCGAGGGCGAGATGACCGTCGGCGGCCTGATCGCCAGCAACATCCTGGCGGGCCGGTCCATGGCCCCGCTTTCCGCCGTGGCCGGGCTGCTCTCCAGGTTCCAGCAGTCCCGGATGGCCCTGAATGCCCTGGACATGCTCATGGCCATGCCCAGCGAGCGTCCCGAGGACAAGGAGGCCTTCCATTACGGGGTCATCGAGCCGTCCGTGTCGCTGACCGACGTGGGGTTCAGCTATCCCGGCACTGACAAGGCCGTGCTCCACAACGTCAACCTGAAGCTCAAACCGGGCGAGAAGGTGGGCATCGTTGGCCGCACCGGCGCGGGCAAGTCCACCCTGGGCAAGCTCTGCGTGGGGCTGTACCAGCCCGTTGAGGGCTCGGTTCAGGTGGGCGACATCGATCTCCGGCAGATGGACGTGGCCGATCTTCGCAGGAAGGTGGGCTACATCTCGCAGGACAGCCTGCTCTTTTACGGCACTCTCAAGGACAACATCGCCTTCGGCCTGCCCGAGGCCGACGACCAGTCCGTCAATTATGCGGCCGAGGTTTCCGGGGTCAACGACTTCGTGCGCGACCACCCGGCAGGCTTCGGCATGATGGTCGGCGAGCGGGGCACGTCCCTGTCCGGCGGCCAGCGCCAGGCCGTGACCATTGCCCGGGCCATCCTGCCCGATCCGGAAATCCTGATCATGGATGAACCGTCCAGCAACATGGACAACCAATCGGAATACCGGCTCAAGGAACGGCTCAGGCCCTATGTGAAGGACAAGACGCTTATCGTCATCACCCACCGCCACTCCATGCTCGATCTGGTGGACAGGCTGGTGATCATGGACCGGGGAAGAATCGTGGTGGACGGCCCCAAGCAGGCCGTTCTGGACGGCCTCAAGTCCGGCAAAATCAAGGTTTCCATGTGAGGTCGGCATGAGCTACAAAAACGATAGAGAAGCACTCCTTTTCATGAGCGAGGTGGACCAGGCCATGTACGGCAAGGGCCGCCGGTTCGCCTACATCATGTCCACGGCCATCCTCCTGTTCGTCGTCCTGTTCGTGGTCTGGGCCAAGTTGGCCGTGCTCGACGAGGTGACGCGCGGATTCGGGCGGGTCATCCCCTCCCAGCGCATCCAGGAGATCCAGAACCTCGAGGGCGGCATCCTTCAGGAGGTCTTCGTGCATGAGGGCCAGGAGGTGCAGAAGGGCGACCTCCTCTGCCGGGTTAGCAACGAGCAGGCGGCCAGCTTTTACCGGGACGCCAAGTCCAAGGCCCTTGAGCACAAGGCGGCCATCGCCCGGCTCGAGGCCGAGGTCAACGGCACCGAGCCGGTCTTCGACGAGGAACTCATGAAGGAAGCGCCCCAGCTGGTCGACGATCAGATGCGGATTTTCAAGGCGCAGAGGGACAACATAAACATCGACCTCGGCCTGCTCCAGGACCAGTACGAGCAGCGTCAGCAGGAAGTGAACGAGATGGCCAGCCGCAGGCGGCAGCTCGTGAAGAGCCTGGATAACGCCAAAAAGCAGCGCGACATCGCCAAGCCCCTGGTGGAGAAACAGATCCATTCCGAGCTGGACTACCTCCGCTTGGAACAGACCGTGGTCCAGCTCACCGGCGACGTGGAATCCCTTACCCTGGGCATTCCTCGTGTGAAGCGGGCGGCCAAGGAGGCTGCGGGGCGCATCGAGCGGGCCAAGGCCGAGTACCGGTCCAAGGCCCTGGAAGAGATCAACATGCGGCGGCTGGAGCTGAAGTCCATCGAGGAAAACCTCAGTTCCGGCGGCGACCGGGTGACCCGTACAGATGTCCGTTCGCCGGTCAAGGGCATCGTCAAGCACATCCTCCTGAACACCCTGGGCGGGGTTGTCCGGCCAGGCGAGTCCATCATGGAGATCGTGCCCCTGGACGACACCCTGCTGGTGGAGGCGGAGGTCAAGCCGTCCGACATCGCCTTCCTGCATCCGGGCCAGGTGGCCAAGGTCAAGATCACGGCCTACGACTTCTCCATCTACGGCGGGCTCGACGGCACGGTGGAGAACATCTCCGCCGACACCATCGAGGATGAGCGGGGCGAGAACTACTACCTCGTCAAGGTGCGCACCGAGCAGAACGCCATGCTCTATCGCGGCCAGCGGTTGCCCATCATCCCGGGCATGACCGCCAGCGTGGATATCCTGACCGGCAAGAAGTCGGTGCTGGACTATCTGCTCAAGCCGATCCTCAAGGCCAAACAGAACGCGCTCAGGGAGCGCTGATCAGGCCATGACCGGCCGGGTTGGACATACGCTTTTGGTGCTCGCCCTGTGCGCGATGTGCATCGGCGTTGTCCTTGACCCGGCCGTGGAAGCCCGTGCCGCCGACACTTCGCCCAAGCTGCTCGGCTCCCTGGAGTTCAAGAGCACGATCAAGAAGCTTCCCAAATGGACGCGGGTACTGGACAAGATGAAGGCCTGGAAGGGCTATTTCCAGGACGCGGCCACGGCCAACCACCCGTCCAAGGGGTCGTGGTACGCCCTCAAGGCAGAGCTTGCGGGCAAGCCGCAGAAGGACATCCTCAAAGGGGTCAACAAGTTCTTCAACAAGTGGCCCTACCGGCTGGACAAGGCCAACTGGGGAGTCAGCGAATACTGGGCCACTCCCTGGGAATTCCTCAAGAAGTCGGGTGACTGTGAAGACTACTCCATCGCCAAGTTCTATGCGCTTCAGGAGTTGGGCTTCACCGGCGACCAGATGCGCATCGTGGCGGTCAAGGACGGCATCCGCGGCATCGGCCACGCCATCCTGGCGGTATTTCTTCCCGACGACATCTACATCCTCGACAACCAGACCATCATGGTCTTGTCGCACAAGCGATATAAGCATTACATTCCGCAATATTCCGTGAACGAGAAGTTCCGGTGGATGCACGTGGCTCCCAAGAAGAAGTCCACGTACACGAAGGCAAAGCAATAACACGCGCCCTCTTGACGAGGGTGACGTGAAGAAACCAGATGGAGTTGTGAAATGGCTGAACAAGTGAAACAGACCGCGTCAGAGGTCCCCAAGTCTATCGGGGGAGCCGGGCAGTCCGTCAAGATCGGCGTTGTCCTGGCGTTCGTGCTGATCATCTCGGTGGGCATCGTGCTGTTGGCCAACCGGGCCGTCAGCGACAAGGAAACCGGGGTGCTGGAAAACCAGCAGAAACGGTTCCACCTGCTCGTCCAGGGCAGGGCCGAGGTTATCGGTACTTTTCTCGACAACCTGGCCCACCAAGGCGACAGGCTCATCAAGTCCGACCTTTTCCGGCTCTACGCCACGGAGATCGACGGTTTCGACGGAGACCTGTCCTCGCTGTTCGGGGCGATCCGCGACGACGGCGACGTCGAGGAGGATGGCTCGTCCCTGGCCGAGCAACTGCCCATGATGGAGAACATGCTCCGGGAATTTTCCACCTATGCGGGGTTCGTCAACGCACGCATCCTGAGCAAGGAGGGCGAGGCCTACATCGCCACGGACGGGCACCTGCCGCCCATGAGCGAGGAGCAGATCAACGCGGCCAAGGGTTCCATCAGGGACAACTCCCCCAAGTATTCCTCCCTGCGCAAGACCCAGCTCGGCATGGAGATGGACGTGTACGTGCCCATCTATCCGCCCGATGCTGTGGGCGGCACGGACGAAGGTCCCCTGGAGGGGGCCGTGGGCTCCCTGATGATGACCCGGCAGATTTCGGGCAAGATCACCGAGCTCCTGTCCAATTCCCCGCTGGCGGGCGAGGGCGAGAAGACCCGCCTGATGCAGAAGACCGGGGCCGGATACCGGGAGGTCACCCCCTGGACCACCGAGGGGTTCCTGGACATCACCTCGGCGGTGAAGATCGACGAGTCCGGGAACATTCCCTTCGGCGTCCGGCCGAGCCTGTCCGACGATACCCGGCAGGTCTACTCCCTGGGCGTCCGCATCCCCGGTCCCGAGTGGTGGCTGGTGCAGGAGGTCGAATACGGTGAGGCCATGCGCCCCATCAATGATTTCCGGCGCACCGTGTACATCGTGGCCGGTCTGGGCATCCTGACCGCCTTCCTGGTGGCCGGTCTGGCCTGGTGGATACTCACCGGCGTCCAGAGCCAGCGGATCGCCACGGAGTTCCAGGCGCTGGCCTCCAAGATCGAGGAGCAGAAGCGGTTCATCGATTCGATCAACGCCAACATCGACGAGTTCATCACCCTCAAGGACGCCTCAGGCAAGTTCACCTATGTCAACAACGCCTTTGCCTCGGCAGCGGGGCGGCCCAAGGAGGAACTCATCGGCATGGACACGGCTGCGGTGTTCGGCTTCGACACGGCCAAGCGGTTGGAGACCATCGACGAGGTGGTGATCCGCGAGAGACGCAAGGAGACCATCAGCGAGCCCATTTTCCTGCGCTCGCAACGGCACCAGTTCCAGATATCCAAATCGCCCTACTGCGACGCCGACGGCACGTGCATGGGCGTGGTCGAGGTGTACCGCGACATCACGGAGTTCGTGGCCGCCCAGGAAAAGAACAAGCGGCTGATCAAGTCCGCCATGGAGGCGCTGGGGTCCACCATCGAGGCTGCGGACCCGTACCTCGGCGGTCACACCAAGCTGCTGGCGGGCCTGTCCGTGGAGGTCGCCAGGGCCATGCGGCTGTCCGAGATGGACATCGCCGAGATCGAGACCGCGGCCAACCTGTCGCAGATAGGCAAGATGTTCGTGCCCAACGAGATACTGACCAAGCCCGGCAAGCTGACCGACAAGGAGATGGCGGCCATGGAGGAGCATGTGGAGCACGCCTACCGCATCCTCAAGGACATCGACATCGCCGAGGGCGTGCTCAAGGCCATCTACCAGATGAACGAGCGCCTCGACGGGTCGGGCTATCCCAAGAACATCAAGGACGGGGAGATCATCATGCTCGCCCGCATCCTGTCCGTGCTGAACGTGTTCTGCGCCATGATCCGGCCCAGGTCCTATCGCGGGGCCAAGGACCCGCAGCAGGCCCTGGATATCCTCGGCAGCGAAGTGACCAAGTTCGACTCCGAGGTGGTCAAGGCCCTGGCCGACGTCATCCGGACGCCCTCGGGAGAAAGGTTGCTCGGCGACAAGGACTAGAACACCCCATCCATCCGGTTTCAAGGCCCCGGCGAACGACTCGCCGGGGCCTTTTGCGTGGAGTGAACGGCGGGCGTGAGGACAAGGGTGGGGGAGGCCTCCGGAGGCCTCGCGGAACGCCCCTTCGGGGAGACCCGGGCGCTGCCCGGGACCCGCTCAAGGCCGAGGGCCTTGAGAATCCCATGTCGCCTGCGGCGAGAGGCGCACGGAAATGAGAGTGGTGCCAGGGCCGGGCCGCACGGGATGTCCCAAAGTCTTCGCGCAAATCCTTTGGGACGGTGCCCCCGCCACAAGCGCCGTTGTCCGTCAGTGGGAAATACGTGTGGTGGCGTATCGGGAGAAATGGAGAAGAGGGGAAGGGCCGGCATTAACCGACAGCCGGGCGGATGTGCTTCCAAAAAGTTTAGGAAGGGAGAGGGGGTGGGGGCGGGGGAGGCTCCAAAAAAAAGGGGCGCGGCCTTGTGGCCGCGCCCCTGAGTGTTCTCGCGTGTATCAGGTTGCCCTATTGGGCGTCTTCCGGGGGGATATCTTCGTAGGTGTTGGCTGCAACGTCCATGGTGTGCATCAGCTTGCCCTGGAGAGCCAGGAACTTGTAGACGGTGAAGTTGCGATTGCTGGTGGCGGTCTCGAGCTGGACCTTGTTGCTGAACACCTCGTTGGTGGCGTCAAGCACGTCCAAGAGGGAGCGCTGGCCCACGTTGAACTGCATCAGGTACATGTCCAGGGACTCGAGGCTGTACTGCAGGGCTTCCTGGTACTTCTCGATCTGGCCCAGGGCGGACTCGTACTCGGCCCAGGCGGCGGCCACCTGGCGGATCAGGTCGTCGGTGGTGTCCTGCAACTCGGTCTGGGCCTGGTTGATGCGGGCCGCTGCGGTGCGGACGTCATTGTAGTCGCTCAGGCCGTTGAACAGGTTCCAGTTGGCGGCCAGCATGGCCTTGTTGTTCTGAATCCAGGAATCGGAGCCGTCCAGGTCGTCGGTGTGACGGCTGGAGACATAGATGTTCACGTCGGGATACATGGTCGACTCGAGCTGCTTCTTGGTGCGCTCGGCGACTTCGATCTCGGCCTTGTACACGGCGATCTTGGGGTTGGAGTCCAGGGTGTCGTTCAGGACCGTGTCGGCGTTGACGGGCACGAGGTCGGAAGCAAAACCGGGATCGTTCAATGCGTCCGGGCTGTTGCCCACGGTGCGGATATATTCGGCCTCGGAGGTGCGCAACTCGCCGACATAGGTGACCAGGGTGGTCTCGGCGCGGGCGACGCGGCCCTTGGCCTGCATTTCGTCCGCACGGTTGCCGGCGCCGCCTTCCACGCGCTCGGAAATGGAGTCGAGCAGTTCCTGGTGGGCGGTGATGTTCTCACCGGCCAGGGCGACGAGCTTGCGGATGCGGACCACGTCCACGTGGGCGCGGATGGCGTCCAGGGCCACGGTCTCGACGTTGTCGATCAGGCGGCCTTCGGCGGAGGTCAGGCGGGCGGTCTCACGCTTGTAGTCGTGATACCGGTCGAAGCCGTCAAAAATAGGCTGGGTCAGCGTCACCTCGACGTCCGTGGGCGTCCGGGTGTGCTTGTCGGTTTCGGCGGCGCGGTTGGCCAGATTGCTGTATTCCTGCCAGCCGGCTTCCGCCCTCAGGTCAAGGGAGGGGAAGAAGCGTCCGAGAGCGGACAGTTGGGCTTTGGAAACAGCATCCCTGTTGTGCAGCAGGGACTTGATCTGCGGGTGCTGCTTGACGGCAGCGACGACGCTGTCCTTCAGCGTAATCGCTCCGTCCGCAGCCATGACCGGCGCGGAAAAAACGAAGACGAAAAGAAGTACTGCGAGAACAATTTTTTTCATCATCTTACCCCGTGGTTTATTTAAGATACACTATCTCACCGCCTTATAGCCGTATATATAATTATGTGTCAACACTTGTGGAGAGAAAAAGGTATGTGATTCAAGCCCTGTCTAACACCCCGATACTCTAGATTAATTCCAGAAAGGTCTTTTGCGGGTCCACCGGGCATGAAAAAGCCGCGTCCGGGGACGCGGCTGTGAATTGCGAATGATTTGTTGCGCTTGGCTGCCGATGTCGGTCATTCCCCGTGCAGGCCGGAGTTGATCATGTGATGGATGAGGTCGTCGCCGTCGGTGTCGGAGGTGAGGGCGTAATCCTGGCCCGGCAGGTCGGGTTGGTGCATGCCCATGAGCTTGACCACGAAATCTTCAGTGTTGTCGGCCCCGCTGATGATGACCTCGGTAAGGTCGTGTTCGGTGTCCACCACCACGTCCTTGATGGACAGCCCTTCGGGCAGCTCCAGGGTGTCGTGGCCGATGGTGAAGTTGGCAACGAGAATCTCGTGTTCGCCCTGCGCCAGGACCGAAGGATCGACGAAGAACGTCTCCGGTTCCGTGGTGACGTGGATTGCGTGGCTGTCCCCGGCGAAGATGTCGTCGTGCCCCATGTCCACCAGGAGCTGCCCGCTGGGGGGCAGGTGCGCGGCCTGGGCCGCTTCGTCGCCGGTGACAATGGACCACGAGCCGTCGTCGCCCGGATTGAGCGCGAAGGTGCCCTCGCTGCCGACCGGGTTGAATCCGGCGTCGTCGAACAGGACTTCCATCATGGTGTTGTGGTTGGCCAGAATCCAGTTTCCGCCGTCCTTGAGGAAGTGGAAGTCCGCATTCAGGTCGATGGCGTTTTCGTCGACGTTTTCGATAAGGAAGAACCGGATGTCGGGCAGACCCTGGAACGCGGACACCAGTTGGCCGACCCTGGCCGTGTCCGTGCAGTTGGCGAGGACGATCTCCGGCTGGACCGGAACGTCCCCGTCAAGGGTGTATGTACCGAGCATCGTGGTCTGATTCATGTCCGTATTCTTGACCATATTGCAGTCCGTTTCAAGAGGAAATATTCCCTGTCCGTTATTTTCCGGGCCCGGCCACGTGGCCGGGCCCGGTTGGTGTTACAGTATGTTGTCGTTGCCGGAGTCGATAATCCCCTGGATTACCTGGTTCAACTCTTCGGAAGTCGTGATCTCGTGGGTTTCGTCCACGCCTACGTTGGCGGGGTTGACGCCCATGAGGTTGACCACGATGTCGTCGGAGCCGTCGATGTCGGTGAAGACCAGGCTGACGTCGTGCGCCGTGGAGGTGATCTCCACCGAGGCGCCGATCAGGTTGCCGAGGTCCAGTCCGTCGTGATCGCTGAAGTCGTCGATGTTGACGGTGTTGTCGCCGGTGTCGGACAGGTATTGCGGGTCTATGACGATGGCGTCATGGCCCTCGCCGGTGATGATGGTCGAGTTGTTGTAGCCGGGAACGACGTCGTTGCCGTCGGTGCCGGTCAGTGTGGCGGAGGTGCCGCCGCTGATCTCGAGCACGGGGCTGGTCATGTCGTTGGCGTCCACATGGATGGAGAACTCGAGGAACGCCTCGTCCGTGTTGCCGCTTCCGTCTTCGACGGTGTAGCGGAAGGAGTCGGTGGCGCTCTCGTTCAGTCCGAGGGCGGAGAAGCCCGGCTCGTACCGGTATTCGCCGGTTTCCATGTCGATGGTCAGCGTTCCGTGCTGTCCTTCGATGATCAGGTCGCCTTCCACGCGCATGGCGTGGCCGAGGACGGAACCGTCGGTGTCCACGCTGGCCAGCGCGGTGACGTCCAGGTCGCCCGCTTCCGGGTCATAGTCGTTGGCGAGCACGTTGCCGTCAACGGGGTTCAGCTGCGACAGGTCGGCCACTTCGTAGTCCACCCCGCGGAGCAGGAAGTCGGACTTGTTGCCGCCGTCGGTGAACAGGGCGACCTTTGCGATGGCCCCGTTGTATTCGAAGGCGTCCAGGGTGACCGAGGGCCGCCCGATGCTGGTGCCCCGGATATAGACGGGGTCGCCGAGCGCGTTGCCGGATTCGTCGTAGGCCTGGGCGAACGCGCCCTCGTGCTCGCCCTTGTTCCAGAACAGGGCCTCGAGGGTCAGGGTCACTGACTTGGCCGCGCTGTCCAGGGTGACGAGGAGCACTTCAGTTTCGCCGCGAACGCCGGTGTCGCCGTCGATTTCCTGGTCACCGACCGCCACGCCGGTGGCGTAGAAGTCGCTGCCCGTGCCGCCGGTGACGGCGTTGCGCCCTTCCTGTCCGAGGCTGGCCGCATCCCATGCGTCCGGCCCGTCCTCGATCCTGCCGGTGAAGCCGGACAGGGTCGCGCCGAGGCCGGAGGAGGCGTCGGTCAGGTGAACGGACTCGGGGCTTCCGGAGAACTGCTCGGTGAGCAGGTAGGCGGAGGTCCCGGCGTCGGTGTCGACGAATATCTGTTCGCCGTCATGCGCGGCCACCGGGGCTTCGTTTGCCGTTATGCTTATGTTGATCAGGCCGTAGTCCACCGCACCGTCCGGATCGGCGATCTGGTAGGTGAAGATGTCCGTGATTTCACCGGTCGCCCCGGGATTGGGGGTGTAGGTGTAGTGGCCTTCCGCGTCGATGACCAGCGTGCCGTTGGTCCCGGCGATGGTTGCCCCCTGGCCGTCGTCGGTCAGGGACAGGGTGCCGGAATCGGGGTCGAATCCGCCGGTGGCCAGAAGCTGGTCGTACTCGGCGTCGGTCAGGTTGTCGTGGTTGCCGACCGAGATGCCGGTGACGGTCAGGTCGGTGTTGCCGCCTGGGAACGGTCCGGTCTCGGGGTAGTCGGCGTCGTCGGGATCCCAGTCGTTGGCAAGCACGTTGCCTTCCACGATCACGGGGTCGACCGTGCCGGGCCCGGCCGGGGTGGAGTCCACGTCCTTCAGGTTGACGGAGCCCTTGGCGCCGTCGGCCATGAGGATGACGGTGCCGATGGCCGCGCCGGTGGAGGTCACGGTCAGCACGTTGCCGTGCAGGGACTGCTGAAGGTCGGCCGCCGGGATGGGGTCGCCGTTCATGTCCCAGGCCTCGGCCATGCCCTGGCCGCCGCCCTGGCTGGTGATGGTCAGGTCAACCGATGACTGGCCGTCGTTGAACTGGATGAGCAGCCGTTCGGCCGGTCCCTCGTTCTCGATCTGCCGGTCGTTGCCGTTTTCGTCGTCGCTGGCCCAGACGCCGTGGTGGGTGCCGCCGCCGGAACCCCATTCCGAGACCTGGGCGCCGACCCATCCGCCGTCGCCCAGTTCCTGGGCGATGAGGACGAAGGCGCCGTCGCCGGTCCCGCCGTCCGAGGGCTGGTTGCCTGCGGCGTTGCCGGTGTCGTCAACGGCCACGGGGCCGTCGTTCACCGGGACCACGGTGATGGTCGAGGTGGCCGGGTTGGATTCCGCGCCCTGGTCGTCGGTGACCACGAAGGTGAACACGCGGTCGCCGCCCACCGGGTCTTCCGAGGTGTTGGCGAAGGTCATGCCGCCCAGCAGGGACTCGTAGGTGCCGATGCCCGCTTCGGGGGTGATGGTCAGGGTGACCATGCCCGTGCCGGGGTCGGTGGTCGAAGTGACCGTCCAGCCCGCAGGGACGGTGATGACGTCGTTGTCGTCCATGGGCATGTAGGTGACGGTGGCCTTGGAGATGAAGGCCCCGTTGTCGATATCGTCGATGTCCACGTTGCCCGTCATGGCGATGGGCGGGTCGTTTTCCGTGTACACGTCCGCGTAGCCCAGGCCGCTGACGCCGGGGTCGACTTCCACGATCAGGTCGTTGAAGTCGTCATCGTCGCTGCCGGACAGCTGGTCGTCGGTCATGACGCGCCAGGTGCCGTCGGACTGGGACTGGACCAGGAAGGTCGGCTCTTCGCCTGCGGGGTTGAAGCCCGCATAGTCGAACTGGATGTCTACGGTCTGTCCGCCGATGGACAGGGCCCAGGAACTGTCGGGGTTCTGGACGAATTCCATGTCGCCGTCGGGCAGGTTGGCGTTGCCGCCGTTGGGGATCAGGAAGAAGCCGAAGTTGTCGTCCTCGGCGTAGGTGGCCAGCACCTCGCCGCTCTGGACGTCCTTGGAGTCCTCGATGATGATTTCCGGTTCGGTGGGCACGCCGTTGACCATGTGGTAGACGCCGAGCATGTTCACGTAACCAGCGTTCTGGCTGACGAACGTGATCTGTGCGTCGTCCGACGCCAGGTCCAGAGTCGGCGGATCGTTGAGTCCGAGCACCGTGATGGTCAGTGTGCTGGAGGCGTTCTCAACGGGTACGCCGTTGTCGTAGACCGTGTAGTCGAGCTCGAATTCCACCTGATCGCCCTTGGGCAGATACTGGTAGGAGGAGGGATCGAACTCGTAGGTGCCGTCAGCGTTGAAGGTCAGGCCCACGGGAGCGGGCTCGTTCAGGACGAAGGTCAGCTCGGAGGTCGTGTCGTCGAAGTCCGTGTCGTTGAGGGCAACGGAACCGTAGGAGGGCGCTGCGTCCTCATTGGTGACCAGGAGGTCGGGTTCGGCCTCGGGGGCTTCATTGATGGCGGTGCCGGGCAGGATGGTGACCGTGGCCGGGCCGTCGTAGATGCCCGTATCGGTCTGGCCGTCGGCGTCCATCGCGGTGTAGGTGAAGGTGTGGTCGCCCGCGAACTCCACGTCCACGTAGCGCAGTTCCCAATTGGCGTTCCAGTCTCGGGCGCCGTCTTCGGTGGTGCCGAATTCCAACCGGTCGAAGGTCGCGCCGTTCAGGATGTCCTGGTTCAGGACAAAGGACTGGAAGAGGTCGCCCCGGTTGCCGGACACGCCGTCGTAGTCGGCGGACTGCAGCGTGGCGTTCAGCCAGCCTTCATGGGTGGTGGGCACGGCGGGATCGAGGGAGTAGCTCATCTCGTCGTTGTTGACCGTTCCCCAGGCCACCACTTCGCTGCCGTTGTAGGCCACCCAGGTCGCAAAGGCGTCCTGCTGGCTGTCCGGGTTGAAGTAGTCGCCCAGGCCGTCGAAGCCGATCTCCGCATAGGCGACTGCTGCGCCGTTGAAGTCGACTGACAGGGTCTCGCCCATGTCGATGCCGTTGCGGCTCGGGTTGGCCAGGCCGTGGCCGATGTGGTTGGCCTGGTTGTCGAAGACCTTGAGGGAGCCGCTGCTGATGCTGGTGGTGATGGTCACGTCGTCGTTGCCGTCACCGTCCAGGTCCACGGTCATTTGGCGGGTGGAGTTGTTCACCGCGTCGCCCCAGGTGGACAGGTCTGCGTCGGCCGCCTCGCGGGAGCCGAGCAACACCCCGTTGTGCACGTCGGGGTCGGCCACGTAGGTGAACTGGCCGATGGGATCGTCGAGGTCGTAGATCTCGCCGATCTGCACTTCATTGCCGTCGTAGTAAAGGGTGCCGCCCTCGGGCAGGGACTCGATCCGGAAGGAGGAATCCGTGCCGGTATGATCGTCCTCGGGGTCGGTGATGTTTTCGTTGAACCGGGAGAACGGGATGGCGATGCCGCCCTCGGCGCCGAGGTCGCCCGCCACGAAGAAGTCCGCGTCGGTGGGCGCGTCGTTGGTGCCGTTGATGGTGATGTCGAGGGACGCCTCCGCACTCTCCACCCCGTCGCCGTAGGCGTTGCGGGCGGTGTAGTAGAAGGTGTCGGTCAGGGACTGGTCGGTGTTCAGGACGTTGACGTCGGGGTTGTCGTTGTCCACCACGTAAGTGTAGCTGCCGTCCGCGGCTATGGTCAGGGTGCCGTAAAGGCCCTGAAGCACGACCTGTTGGGCCGTGGTGCCGTCGGAGTCCTCGGTGTCGTTGTAGACGTCGAAGGTTTCCTTGACGGAGCCGTCGGTGTTCTTGGTGTATGCGTCGGCCACAAAGACCCCGGGGGTCTCGGTGGGTTCGTTGACCAGGTCGGCGTCGTCCACGTCCTCGTCGTTGGCGAGCACGTTGCCGATAACGGTGCTGACCGCGTCGATTTCCGACTGGTCGGTCAGGGCCGCGCCGCCCAGGGCGGCGAAGTGCTCGGCACCGAATTCCACGACTTCTGCCACGTCGTTGGTCGCCTCGGGCGCGTCGTTGGCCCCGTTCACCTTGAAGGTGATGGAGCTGTAGCTGAACGCGCCGGAGTCGTCCATGATGGCATAGGAGAACTGTTCATAGCCGGGGTTGTCGTAGTTCAGCGCTTCAAGGGCGGAACTTTCGCCGTCGGCATACGGAGTGTAGGTGTACTGGCCGTCGGAACCCATGACCAGGGTGCCGAACCTGCCCGCAAGGGTGAGGGTCGCATCCGGGGATGCGGCCACGTTCCAGACTGCGTTGGGATCGGTGGCCGCCTGACCGAAATCGCCGCCCGCAGGCAGCTGGAATTGAACGGTCTGGTTCGCGTGGGAGTAGATGCCCACCACGAACAGGCCGGTGGTTCCTTCCAGTTCCGGCGTGTTCGGGTCATCGCCCTCGGGGTAGTCGATATCGTCCACGTCCCAGTCGTTGGCCAGGACGTTGCCGGTGGCTGCGAACGGGCCTTCCGAGAAGACGAATTCCCCGCCGCCTTCGGTCTCGAAGGGGATGTCCGAGTCGCCGTCCTCCATGGCCGTGTCGCTGGTGTCGGCTTCGGCCACCGGGGCGTCGTTGAAGCCATGCACCGTCACGGTCAGGGTGGCCGTGTTGGACACCAGGCCGCCGGGATCCACGATGTTGTACTGGAAGACCTCGTCAAAGGTCTCGCCCTCTTCGAGCTCGTCGGCCAGGGACTGGTCCAGGGTGTAGGTGTAGGAGCCGTCGGAGTTTATGACCAGGGTGCCGTACTTGCCGGCCACGGTCTGGGACCCGTTGTCCGGGACATCCGTTGGGCCGGGGTTCTGCCCGTTGAAGTCGACGCCGGTGTAATCGATGGTGTTCATGCGCAGGTCGGCCCGGGAGCCGTCGGGGTCATCGTCGGCCACGCCGCCGTTGGCGTCGCCGAGGATGACGTTGCCGTCGATGATCGTATCGACTTGCGGCGCGTCGGGATAATCGATCACGAAGCCGCCCTCACCGCCGCCCATGGACGCCAGGGGGAAGAACTCGCCCCCGCCGGAGGCGGAGCGTTCGGTTCCCTGTCCGCCGGAGAGCCGGATGTGGGATTCGGGATCGTCGAAGTTGACGTAGAGGTCGGGATCGCCCGCTTCGTCCACCTGATTGGCGTCGTCGCCGGCTACGGGCGCCTGTGCAGACAGGGTCAGGCCGTCGATCTCTTCCGCGACGTCAAAGGCCTGGGGAGCAAAGGCGTCTCCCTGGCCGCCCAGGGCGTCCAGGCCGTCGAACAGGCTGCCGGGGTCGTCGGAATACTCGCCCGCGCCGGAGCCTCCGGCCGCGCCGTCAGCTGCGGTTTCCAGGTCTTCTGCCGTCTCTTCGGTTTCCGTGAAGGCGAAAAGGTAGACGTCGCCCGCCACCTGCTCGCCGTCCAGGGTCTCGAACGGGGGCAGGACGCCGGACTCGGCCAAAGCCTTATAGTTTTCGAGAATTACCGTTCCACCGCCTTCAACGGCGATTTCCAGGTTTCCATTGACGCCGGTAAAGACCGCTTCCGAAAGATCAAAAGCGAACTTTACGGGAGTATCCGCCGTCAGCGTATAGGTGCCGGTCTGACCGGCTCCGGGCAGGGATACTTGAAGTATTTGGGTGATGGGATCGGCCATGATGACCTCCACGTTATATTTTTTAGGTCAGGAATTTACAGTCGTAAGCATTACTTGTTTTATAATATCTCAACAGTCATGTGTCAACGAAGAAATAGTCCTATAACTCAAGAGCTTGCGCTGTTGAAAAGAAAGATGTCCGCGTCCAAGGCCCCAGATTAACGCCGGAATGGCATTCTCTGTTGTCAGCGAATTAACGAGTAGTGGAAAAAGTTTTCAACAGGTTGATGTTGAAAACTTGGAGAGAGGAGAGGAGTTTTCCCTGTCTGTGCTGTCGCTGATGCGCCAGGCAATGCCCTGAAAATATTGATTGTTTAATTCCATATCGGAAAGATCGGAAAAAGATGGCCCGTCCGATGTGGTGAAAGTCCTCCTGGGGGGAGGGCTGAAAATCATTTCCGGGTCATGGTCCAGACTCCGTCCCAATTGGCCGGTTTTATAGCCTGTAATTCCTTGCACTTGGCAACATAGGCGGCTGAGGCGGGGTCCGTGTCGGCGACCACCGCGAAGTAGGCGATGGCCTTGGTGAAATCGCCCGCATAGAAGAGTTCGAGTCCCTTGGCGAAGTGCGGCAGGATGTCCTGCCGGAGCAGGAGGTCGGCCTTGGTCAGGGGCTCGAACACGGTCACGGCTTCGGATTTGCCGACCACGCGGAGGCGGGAGAGTTCCCGGACCGGGACGGCGTTGTCCAGTTGGTCCAGGGTGGTCTGCGAGAGCATGATGTAGGTGCCGAACTGCTTGTTGATGGATTCCAGGCGGGCGGCCAGGTTCACCGAGTCCCCGAGCATGGTGTAGTCGAAGCGGGTGTGGGAGCCGAGATTGCCGACCACGGCCGGGCCGGTGTTCAGGCCGATGCGCATGCGGAACTCCTTGCCGGTCCGTTCCTTCAGGGCAGGGCGCATCTCGGCCAGCTTCTCCTGACAGCGCAGGGCGGCCGTCACGCCGCGCAACCCGTGATCCGGCTGGTCCACCGGCGCGTTCCAGAAGGCGATGATGGCGTCGCCCTCGTATTTGTCCACCGTGCCGCCGGTCTCCTGGATGATGTCCGTCATGGCGGTCAGGTAGTCGTTGAGCACGGAGGTCAGTTCCTCGGGGGACAGCACCTCGGAGATGGAGGTGAACCCTTCCAGGTCGGAGAAGAAGATGGTCAGCTCCCGCCGTTCCCCGCCCAGGGTGAGGCGGTCGGGGTCCTTGAGCAGCTGGTCGATGACCTGGGGGCTGAGATAGTGCCGGAAGGCGGACTTGATGAACTGTTTCCGGCGGCCCTCGGTGGCGTATTTGTATGCCCCGGCCAGGAACAGGGCGGTCAGGGAGCCGGTGAGCTGCACGGCCAGGCCGGACCAGATGTTCATGCGATAGGCGACCATGGCGAACAGGACCGGGCCCACCAGGGCCAGGCCGGACGCGCCGATGGTGAACCACAGGTTGCGGATGACGGTCACGCTCAACCCCGCCAGCACGGCGAAGAGGATGGTCGTGGCCGCGTCGAGCTCGAAGGGCAGGGGGCGCATGAAGTCGCCTGACAGCAGGTTGTCCAGGGCAGTTGCGTTGATCAGCACCCCGGGGGAGACCCCGCCCATGGGCGTGGGCCGCAGGTCGTAGAGCCCTGTGGCCGAAAAACCGAAGAAGACGTGCTTGCCCCGGAAGTCGGACAGGGCCAAGTGGGAGGCCTTGCCGTCGGCCAGCCGCAGTCCGCTTTCCATGACGGCGGCGGCGCTGTAGGTCCTGTACGCACCGGTATTGCGGTAGTTGAGGATGGCCTCTCCCTGGCGCGATACCGGGATGATTACCTTGCCCACGGCCAGGCTGCCGGGTCCGAAGGCGAGGGGTTCGGGGTGGGCCGCGAGCTTGGCCGCCAGGGGCAGGGCCGGGACCAGGGCGTCGTCGAACCGGACCAGGAGCGGGATGCGCCGGTACACGGTGTCCGGGTCGGGGTTGGCGGACACATTGCCCACTCCTGCCGCGCCCGATGCCAGGTCCGGGATGGGAAAGGTGGCCACCTTGGCCGGTTTGGCCGGAGGCTGGTTCCTGGCCGTCAGGCCGGGGGTTTTCACATGGTCGGGCCAGGTGGTGGCCGAGCCGTCGCGGTTGGCGAAATCAGCGGCCAGGATCACTTTGCCGAAGGCCGTGAAGGCGTCGCTCAGGACCTTGTCGTCGGCCACGCCGTAGACGGAGGGTTCGGTGTAGACCACGTCGAAGGCCAGGGAGGCGGCACCGGCCCGGCGGCAGAAGTCCACCACCGGCGCGTAGGCCTGACGGGGCCATGGCCAGCCGAGCCCGAAGGCCTCCTTGGCCCAGTCCAGGGATTTCTGGTCCAGCAGGATGATGCGGATGTCGTCCGTGGCCGGGCCGGGTCGGGCCAGGGCGCGGGCGCGCAGGTCGAAAGTGATGCCCTCAAGGTGTTCGAGCTTGCCGAAGTGGAGGGCTCCCACGGCCAGGAGCGCGGCCACGCAGCCGATCACGACCCCTGCCAACCCGTTGCGGAATGCTCGCATCTACAGACCCTTGGTCATGCTCGCCAGCCGTGCGGCGCGGGCATTGGACTCTGCGGGCTGTTTGTAGCCGCCGAGAATTTTCTGCACCGTCTTGATGCGGTCCCCGGGGCTGGGATGGGTCTTGGCAAACCCCTTGCCGTCGGGCTTGAGACGCACCTGCATCTCCTTGAGCATGTCGATGACGGCGTTGGGGTCGTATCCGATGCGCTGCATGATGGTCACGCTGTCGGCGTCGGCCTCGTTTTCGAAGGAGCGGGAGTAGCCGCTGTCGATCATGGTCGTGGTGATGTCCTTGATGGAGTCGTCGAAGGTCTGGGTCAGCTCGCCCAGCGTGCCGCCGGCCATGGTGGAGGTGCCCACGATGGCCAGGGTGGTCACGCCGTCGGTGATGCGTGACTCCTGGATGGCCTGCAACCCGTGTTGGCGCTGCACATGCCCGATCTCATGGGCCAGGATGGCGGCCATGGCGTCTTCGGTCCTGCAGCAGCGGATAAGCCCCTTGGTCACGAAGATGAATCCGCCGGGTGCGGACAGGGCGTTGATCTCGTCGGAGTCCAGCACCAGGAAATGATACCCGCCGAAGGTCTCGGGACGGTCGGACACCTGGGCCAGGGACTGCCCCAGGAGGTTGACGTATTTCTGTGCGGAGCGGTGCTGGGAATAGGGATACCGGGACAGGATCACGGCGGCCACGGAGCGGCCGAGGTAATGCTCCTGCTCGGGGGTGATGTCGTCGAAGCCGGAGACGATCTTCTTGCCGCTCTTGAAGACCGAGGTCACCTCGTCGGGCACCACGTCGGTCAGGTCGTCCAGGAATGAGGCGAGGGACAGGGTGGCGGTGGAGCCGATCAGGGCCGGCGTCAGGATGGACGCGGCTTTGATGAATTGCCTGCGATTCATTGTCCACCTCCCAGGCCGCCCTTTTGCAGGAAGTCCCGGATGAGGTTGGGCGGGACAACTATCTTCTCCATCTCGTCGACCTTGGAATAGTCCAGGCGGGACTGGGACCGGTACTGGTCCTCGACCTGTTTGTTGAACCCCTTGCCCGCCAGGGCGAGCTCGTCGGAGCTGGCTGCGGCCTCCACGTCCTTGTCCGTCGGATTGAGGATGATCACCTGTTCGGACAGGGCCGAGACGTGCATCCACCCCGGCGCGCCGCCCTTGGCCGGAGCTACCTTGCGCCAGTCGCCCTTTTCGTCGGAAAGGGCGACCCGGTCGCCGTAGGCCAGGCTGCAGACCACCTTGCTCAGGAACGCGGGCTTGTCCCGCAGCTGGCCCGACCGGACCTGGACGCTCATCATTTGCGCGGCCAGGGCTACTGCCGCCGTGGCGGCGAGCAGCAAGGTCAGCCCGGCTGTCGCTGTCGGAAATCTTTTCATGTCCCCTCCTCCCCGCCCAATCTGATGGGGCGAACTGAATCATGCATAGCAGAAAACCCGTGCCATGCACAACGTATTAAAACGTAAGGGGAATCAGCGTTTCAAACTGCAAGCGAGGTCAAAAACATGGGCGTCTTGTCAGGGGCCGGGCGGAAGCCGCACCGTTCGTAGAAACCCACTGCGGTCCCGTTGGAGACCAGGACCTTGGTCAGCACGTCGCCATATGTTCGGTCGACCATGGACAGGAGGCGTTGCCCGATGCCTTGCCCCTGGTATTCGGGCCTGACCAATACATAATGTATATATGCGGCCATGAACCCGTCCGAGAGGACGCTGACCAGCCCGATGAGCCGCTCCCCGTCCCAGGCCGTGAACACCGAAGCCGAGGCCGCCATGGCCCTGGCCAGCCTGTCCGGATGGTTTCCGGAGTCCCATTCAAGAGCCAGGAACAGGTCCTGCAATACATCCCGGTCAATGTCCCTGGTGTCGCGATAAGTGATTCCCATGATTCCTCCCTGGGTTGCAACATGCTACGACACCTTGAAAAAACGACATTGATATGTCCAATATATTGTTCGTATGATTTGATATGCGCGACATCATGGAAGTGATTTAGGCTAAGATTTCCGTTGACAACGGGCGCGAGTTTGAGCAATTTGGCTTTCCCAACAGCGTGGGGCTGTAGCTCAGTTGGGAGAGCGCTTGAATGGCATTCAAGAGGTCGTGGGTTCGATTCCCTCCAGCTCCACCACTAGAAAGTTAAGGGTTTCAAGTAAATACTTGGAACCCTTTTTTCGTGCCTGATGGCGGATTTCAGGAATATGTCCGCTATGTGTCCGCCGCTTCCGACGGACCGTTTTCGGTGCCGGTCATGGCGTAGCGGGTGGCCAGACGGTCCTGCGGGCCGTCTTCCAGCACCCCTTCAAGGTGGCTGTAGCGGTCCGTCATGCGCAAGGTCTTGTGGCCGATCATGACGTTGGTCTCCTTGAGCGTGCAACCCGCTTTCAGCGCGTTGGTACAGTAAGTGTGGCGGTGGTCATGGAAGTGCAGGTCGTCGAAGTCGTGGTCCTTGCACAATCCTTCCCAGGCGGTTCGGATCGACTTGAACGGGGTGCCATCCATGTTGCCGATCACGTAATCCCCCTTGACTTTCACGCCGCGTTTTTCCCGATACCGGGTCACATGCTCCAACCGGGCCGCGAGAGCTTCACGGGTACGGGGCATGATCCGGTGGGTTCGGGTCACCCCGTTTTTTGTCCGGTGGAACGTGATGTGGTTTTCCGCAAGGTCCACATCGGACCTCCGAAGGCTGAGGACTTCCTGGGTGCTGCATCCGTGTTCGACCGCCAGCAGGATCGCCAGGGGCAGGTAATGTTTCGCCCTGCGCTGGCGGGCCACCTCAAGGAGCTTCTCGATCTCAAGCGGCTTCTGGGCGTTCTTCCGTTCACTGTCCTTTTCCGACAGGTAGGGGATGTCCCGCGCAATGTCCTTGTCAACCAAGCCTTGCTTCGCAGCCATGGCGAACACCTGCTTGATGACGAACAAGCGACGGTTGGCCAGCACGTTACAGTTCTTGCCTTCTTCGCCCTTGGCCACCAGCTTCGCCTTGGTCTTTTCGGCGATGTCGATTCGGTAGTCCCGAATAGTGTCTTCGTCGAGGTCATGGAGCAGGGTGTGCTTCCACTTATCCAGAATCGGAGCAAGCAGGTAGCCATACCCTTCATGGCTTGTGGCTCCGATTTTGCCTTCCCCCAGCTTACGGTCCCATTCTGTTTGGCACAGCAGGGCAGCCTGCCCAAAGGTGGGCAGGGCTTGCTGCTTGGGCTGCCGGGTTTCCTTGGTCGGTAATCTGCCGCTATCAATCAGGGTGCGTACCCGATTGACTTCTTCCTGAGCCAGGTCTTTCCGCCTGTACGTCTTGTGGTATTCCTTTTTGCCCGTATTCGGGTCCTTATAGTGGATGACGTACGCTTTTCCTTTTTTCAGCGAACGGGTCGCGATAGTAACGGTAGCCATGGCTATCCCTCCTTCGGACTGTTCGCCGCCAAGCTTCTTCAGTTTTCAATGAACGTCAGCAGGTCCGCTTCCAGGACCAGCCGACGTGATCCTACCGCGATACACGGTAACGCGCCAGCCCCGATCAGGCGGGAAATGGTCGCGCGGTGTACCCGCAAAAGGCAGGCGGTTTCCTGGATGGTCAAAAGCTGCGGTGCATCGGACATGGTGTGGTTTCCATAGGAACGGAACGTAAAGCCTCCTACCGCCGTAGCGTATCCGTTTCCACTTCCCCTTCGGTTGAGGTTGCTCATCAAAACTCGGCCAACAGTCCAGTTTGACACCGTCGGAGAAATGAAAGTCAAATGTCGGAAGGGGGGTCGGATGCTTTTTTTTGAAAAAAAGAAAATGGACTGAAATGGAGGAAAACCTCTGGAGGTTGCCACCGGAATAATCTGGCTGGTTGGGTTGGCCTAAGTCGGAAAAGCGGCCAGCAAGCCATGAGGCATGTCAGGGAGGGATCCGGCAATCCGGAGGCGGCCTCTCGGGCGTAGATGAGGAATATATACCGAAAGATATCCCAGAGTCCTTCCCCAACCATTTCCCAGCCGTTCTCAGTAGCCGCCTTTCCTTGCACCTCATGCCTAGCCTGAATAAATCGGATGCCTTTGGGCCTAGTTTGTATAAAACGGTTCCGATTGATCAAAACGAGCCGGAAATTCAATTCCGTTCATGTCTGGCCAAAAGGATGCGTTTTACGAAAAGTGGTCGTTTTTGATCAAAAACGACCACTTTTTCATTGTCCGATCCGGGGATCTGGAAGTGTTGCCAGCAACCCCAAGAAAAGGATTCAAAGATTGTCATCAACTGTTCGGACGCCCCCGAGCTAATCGGTATCGGCAAAACCGGAAGTCGTTGGCGTACAACGCGAGACAATCTTTCCCCCCGCCGGAGAGGGTGCTCCCAACCATCTCGCCTCACCCTCGGACGATCGGATTTGCCGTGCGCGGCCAAAAAGATGAAAAAGGAGGAAAAAGAGAAGGTTGTGCCAGAAAATCTGCAGAAAACGCTGGGCTCTCTCGCGGAGACGCGCGACAATGCACTTTGGTTCAATGAAAAAGGAAAGGAGCGAACGGATGGAAATTGTTTTGGTGACTTTGGGGGTAGTGTTTTGCGTAGGCCTCATTGCCTTGGCCGCCATCTTCGGCATGGACGGCAACCGGACCATCGCGAATGGCAGGAGGGACGATGACGACGTTGTCGGCGTTTTTGACGACGTCACGGATCCTGCGCGAAGCTATCTCATTTACAACATTCATCACGACGATTCGATCGGCGATGATGACTCGTACGACTGGGATGATTCCTCGTTGGGGGACGACATGTCCTCTTCGTCGATGTGGGACGACTGAGCGCGTCTGGAAAGGATCAGCCGCCCCCTGGCGGGGGCGGCAAAGGATCCGCCCTGTCGGGCGAAGGAAAGGAAAAAGGAAATAAAAGGATTAAATGAAAAAAGCTTGCAGACGCAGGAAATTAGGAAAGATATGACGGATTCTGAAAAGTACGAGATGATCGGGAAATTGATCGATAACCCCACACGGCACGATATGGCGCGGGCATTTTCCGCCTGCTCTATCCAGCGCGGATCGGTATGCCTCATTGATGATAGCATCCAGGTTGAGGATCACGCCAGGTCTTCTTCGGTGGTTAGCGGTGCCGACATGCCGGTCACTGCGGAGCACATCGAGGACATCGATATGACCGTCGCGGGGTTCTACAAGATGCTGACGGAGTTGGTGGATGCAGGAGGAATGGAGAGTTCTTGGCCGGGAAAAGTCAGAATTTGTCTCCATATCCGGGGGTGGGCGGATATTCCCGTGGAATGAGACCGGACCGGGCGAGAGAAACAGCGGCTTCACGCCGCTGTTTTTTTGTGATGCCCCGTGGCGTCACTTCACCTTGGAAATGAGATCACGCAATTTGTCCCGGCCGAACTGATCTTGAAAAAACCGCAGGATCGACACGCCGACCATGTCATGGTTCGGCAGAAGGTGGATGCCAAGCAATTCGATCGTTACCCGGACGCCATACCTGTCAACGGTGATGGACACAGGGGTGGTGGTCGGCCAGACGATCCCCGCAGCCTGGGCGCAGAATCTTTCCCCGTTCGCGAACGTCACCTTTGCACCCGCAGAAATCATGGTGTTCACGGGCAGTTCGGTTTCGATTGTCTTGGGAATGCTGAAAGGCGGTGCGTCATCAAGCGCCAAGTGTTGGTACCGGTCGCCAAACACCATGTCGTGCATTCCCATGTGGAGCACGCCTTTCATTTCCCCGGTCCATCCCCTGGTTTCCATGGCCGGGCCGTGCGAAAGTCCCGGCTGGGGATCGTGTCCCGGTGCGAGCGTAAAGCAAACGGTCACCGGCTGCATCGGGCCACCATTTGGCTGGTCGGAAAGAAATCGTTTCAATGCCATGGATATTCTCCTTTTTCTTCCCAATATACCGCGCCGGTATTTTCCCGCGCAAGAGCCCTTTGAAATTTTTTTGGTCTTCCCATGAATATGGGGAAACGCCTGCGGTGCAGGCGGTTCCTTCCGCCAGATGCCCGGAGCGGTACCGGGCCGCAGCAAGAAGATTGTTTCCGAAAGTGATTATGATCAGAAAAAAGCGGCCCGCAATGGGGCCGCTTCCAGACGGTGGGGGGGGCGCCAGAGGCTAACCGCTGCCGCCCCTGCCGGCCTCGTGCCGTTCGGCAGCCTCGGTCCCGCCCGGGGACTTGAGCTGCTGTTCGTGGATGACGAGCAGTTCGTGATGCTCCCCATCGGACGTCGGTTCCATCCGGAGCCGAAGATGGTCGCAGGTCGGCTGCGTGTCGACCTCGTAATGGGGTTTCCCATTCCGCAACAGCCCTCGGACCTTGATCGGGGTTCCGCAGAACAGGCAGTGAGTCGAGATGCGGCAGAAGCCGTTGTCAGGAACGCCTTTCGACAGGATTGTCTTCTCGGGCAGGTTCTCGGTCCCGTAAAGCTCGATTCCGAGCCTGGCTACCGTCGCGGGCGTTCGTATCGGACCCCGACGCCGTTGGGCGGGAGGCGTCTCTGGAACCAGCCGCAGGTTGTCGATATGCGAGATACTTCCGACCAAGGCCTGTGGAGCCCTGCCGTACTCCTTGGAGTCAAGCAGGCAGAATCCGGCTACGTCGCACGTCAGGACCCCGTGCAGTAGCGGGTCATACCCTGGCAGATTCTGAAGATCGGGCGTGCCGAACAGCATGATTCGGCAGAGCTTGTCGATCAGTTGGGTGATCTTCAGGCCGTCCCACTTAAGATCCCTCTGCCGGATCGGGCCGGGGATCAGGCCGAGCCGTTTGTATTCATTGACCCGGTGCGCCCAGTCAGTGGCCGACATTCCCGGTTCGGATATACGAAGGTGGCCGCCGTCACGATTGATCTGCCGGGCAAGTTCATCAGACGCTTGGAATAACTCGGGCCACGAGCAATATATTTCGGTCTGGTAGGCGTCGCGTGTGTCGATCTCACCGTTCTCGCGGCAGCCAAGGCGTTTCGTTTTCACTTTTCCCTCCTTTGTTTTCTTTTCCGTCCTTGTCTCAGAAAGCGAGTCGTTCGTCCCAGCCGTGAGCGGGGTGCATGAATCCATGTCGTCTCGCCTCCAGTTGATCTTCCTGGAGCCGTTCACCGGTGAAGATGTCGAACACTTGAGCGTCATCTGGTTCCTTGCGGAATCGCGTGAACAGACGCATAGCGTCAGCGGAAGCAGTCACGGCGGGAGACCATTCGTCGAGTTCGAACATGACGAAATGCAACGTCCCGCCATGCGGCAGGAATTCCAAGGTGATCCGCCCGTCGCGCTCAAGATAGATGCGGGTGTCCCAAAAGACGTCAGCGAAGCAGTTGCCATGCGCTACACACGCCGTGGTGAACCCATGCAGCTTTTCAGGATCAAGCCGAACGTCCGCCCGGTGAAGCTGGTTGCATTCCGAAATCATTATCATCCCTCCATGCTCTGGTTGCGCCGGACCAAAATTGGTCAGCGGAACCATCCAGCATAGCGCGAAACGCCGTGGCGTCAACAGGAAAAATCAACGATTAAAAAGAGATAAACTCTTTCCTGTCTATTCAGGGTGTTGCTGGGGAGTATTGGCGGAGAGGTGGACGGAGGAGTTCGAGGATTCGGAGTGGTGCTTAGTCGCGTAAATGGGATAGAGCGTTGATGGCCCCTTCAACATCTAAAATGCCAACGCTACAAGCTGCATCGAGCAGACCATCATCAAGAAGATAGTCGAATTTTTCTTTTTCTTTCCCTTTCAGGGTATGGATCAAGACCATGGGGTCTGGGGGAGGGCTTTTCAGGATAGTGCCGATAGCTTCATTGAAGTCTGCTGGCGATACCTTATGGGCCGTGAATACCGGACCTACATAATCGACCGAAAGCCGCGACTTGAGCAACATAAGGAAGATCGTGAAGCAGATTCGATCTCCTTTCCAGACTACAAAAGTCGTATCGGTACCCTTGGTCAACACGCCTTTGTGCTTCAGGCCAACTTCCGCGTATGTCTTCCTTGCTTGTGCCAGCAGCTCCTGTCCTTGTTTGTCCAAAAAAGGAGGGAGTGCTGTTGTTTCGAGACAATTCCGCATCTCCTCGCGCACCCGGTCATGCACGAACGATCCGCCGCTACCGTCGAATTTAGGGAGTTCGCCTCCTGTCGCGGGGGACACCAGCACCTGTTTTCTCTCTTCATCATACGACTTGATGATCCAGCGCCGCCCGGCAAATATCAAAAATGAATCGGGAACGATCGGGTATACCGTGGTCAAGGTACCCAGCGTCTTTCCTTCGGTAACTATGCTTACCTCCTCCGGGGAGGTGAAGGCGGCGTAAAAAGTGTAATGCTCGACGATGCGTTCACCTTTCTCGCCTAGAAGCAATGTCCCGTCCCCGGCTTGTAGCAGAATGTCCTTCGCTCCGAGTACGGTCAGCAGGTGCTTGAAAACGTCGGTGTCTATATGGGCGAAGGGCCCGGTCCCGCATAGCGCGCTCCATGCGGCTGCGGGGTTCATTCCTCCATGCTGGGATATCGAAGACAGAAGTTGCTGGATGAACGTTGAAAGATGTAGCCGGTTCGGGAGCGGCGGCTCGTTCCAGCCCTGTGCCAGGAGTTGGATCATGGCGACCACCTGGACTGTTCGCAGTCGGAGCTTGTGGAAGAGCGGTAATTCGGCATCCCACTCGGCTTCCCTGACGTAGGCGCGGAGTATCGCCGGATCGCCTTCCTTTCTCCCGGAACGCCCGATGCGTTGGCAAAGGCTTGCGACCGAAGGGGGAGGGCCTATCTGGGCAACGCTTTTCACGCTCCCGATGTCTATTCCAAGCTCCAAGGTGTTCGTGCAAACGACCGATGTGGGGAGGCTATGCTTTTTTAGGCGTTCTTCCGTTTCCTCCCGGATTTCCTTTGAGAGGCTGCCATGGTGCGGGAAAAATTCATTTGGTACCCGTGTCGCTTCACTGGTTCTGCGGAGCATATCAGACAAGAGTTCGACGTTTTGCCGGCTATTGGCGAAAGCAAGGTTGTTGCTGCCCCTGAGCGTTGTGAACAGGTGGCTGCCGATCGCCTGCCATACGCTTTGCTCGTTATGATCCGGACCATTGGATTTGGTCTCAACATATCCTCGGACTTGAACCTTCAGTTCCCTTCCACCTGTTTTCGATTCGATAATGTCGCAAGGCAGGGAGCCGTCATGGCGCAGGAAATCCGAGGCCATGGACATGTCGCCCAAGGTCGCGCTCAGCCCGATGCGGGGAATCTTTCTCCCTGCCGCCATCTCTACCCGATGCATGAGGCTTTGCAACTGCATTCCCCGCTCGGTCCCTATGAACGCGTGCAGTTCGTCCACCACGATTCTTCTCAGTGAGCGAAAGGCCTTCCGCAGTTCCGCATGACGTCTGACGAATAAAGCCTCAAGTGATTCGGGAGTAATGAGCAGGATACTTGACGGAGTGCTCAGGGCCTTGCCTTTTCTGGATGTGGAAATGTCGCCGTGCCAGGCAAAGACCGGCACATCCGTATTGCGGGTGACGCCTTCCATCCGCTGGAACTGATCGTTGATCAGCGCCTTGAGGGGGATGATGCCGAGTATGCCGACTCCCTCGGGCTCTGCTCGCAAGACATCGCTTATTGCAGGAAGAAACGCCGCCTCGGTTTTTCCTCCTGCTGTCGAGGCGGAAATGATGACATCCCGATTGCAATCGAGAATGGAACCTATCGCCTGTTCCTGGATATCCCGAAGGCTGGTCCACCCCTGCTTCCATATCCATCGTTGAATGGACGGGTGAAGGAGTGTGAAGCCCCTAGATTCTGAATGTTGTGAGCTCATCGTCACCGGAGATGTCCTCGATCGACTCCGCGCCGCAGCCATCCTTGTCTATGCAAACGGTATGTAACAGTTCCTGCCAGGAAGCTCCTGGGTTTTGTTCAAGGATTGCCAGCAGGTCGAGAAATGCCTTGATGGTGTTGCGGGGAGTTCGAAAATAATCTTGGCCGATGGTGTTGTTGCAGTGCTCAAGAAATTTCGTCAGGGCGTCATCGGGCAAGGCGTAAGCCTCTTCACTGCCGCTTGCGAAGACATGGCGCAGCCGTTCCAGAAGCACATACATGTCCTCCGGGGTGAGGTTGGCCAGGTTGATGACCGGGCCGCTCATATCGACATAGTTGACCGAGGCGAAGGTGTTCAGAGCGAGCCGTGATTGAAGGGCTTCATAACTGAACAGACCGCGCCTGGTGTCCAAAAGGAAATCGGGTGTACCGCCCATGAGGAAGGCAAGGCCTTCACAATTGGCCTGCAGGCAGTCATTCAGTATCCGCAGCAGTTGCTCGTAGTTGTTCTTGCGGCTGACAGAGTTGCTGATCTTGTAGAGGTTGACCATTTCGTCGATGCAGACGAGCAAACCGCCGTATCCGGCAAGTCGTATGAATTGGGACAGGATTTTCAAGTGGTCGTACATTGACGCGTCATCGACGAATGTCCTGACGCCGAGGGCGGCCCGGGCGTCGGTCTTTGTCGTGAATTCTCCGCGCAACCAACGGATCGCATTCCCCTTGGCCGCTTCGTCGCCCGAGTCATGGCCTTCCCAGTAGGCATTGATGACGTCGGCGAAATCATAGCCGCCGACCAGTTCCGTCAGGCTTTGAAGGCGGGAGTGGATGACCTCGCCGGTCTGGAGCCCATTTGTCTTGGACTCCTGGATGGCCGTTGAAATGAATTTTTCAACGACCGAGGGAAGGGCTCCCCCTTCGGCCTTGGCTCGCGTGGCAAGATTCCTAATGAGTTCGCGGTAGAGGGATTGAGTCTGGCCCGTGGATGAGTAAAGTCGACGTTCCGGGGTCATATCCGCGTGAACCGTGACCAGCTTTTTTTCTAAGGCCACGGTCCGCACCAGGTTCATGAAAAAGGTTTTTCCTGACCCGTATTCTCCGATCACCATCCGGAAGGATGATCCGCCGTCGGCAACAGTATCAATGTCTTGCAATAGGCTTTTTACTTCGAGAGCCCGCCCGACTTGTACGTGCTGGAGACCTATCCGGGGAACAACGCCGGATCGAAGGGATTTTATTATCGCATCTCGCTCTTTGGGGCGCAGTTTCTTCGGTTTGCTCATGCCAGCATCTCCTCAAGGACTTCCCGGTTCACTTCTATGTTTTCTTCGTCAAAAAGCACTTCGTCATCGAAATTATCAAGCGCTGCATCATTCAATGACTCCAGCACGCCGGAAGGCATCAAACCATACTTCTCCGCCAAGGCGTTAAAGCTGTCCTTGTCCCACGTATCCTGTTCGCCGAGCTTGACAAGGATGGCTTTGTATGGTGCGCCAAGCCCATAGAAATCGGGGACTTTTTCTGCTTCTGCTTCCGGTTCCGCGACATCATCAGTGAAAACGTCTTTCAGCAGCTCGGCAACTTCCTTCGTCTGCTCGCGTTTAAGGCGCAGGCGGTTGGCATCAAGTTTGACATCGGCTTCGGGGCTTGCGCCCGGAGCAGGCGGGATGGAATAGCCGGTCTTGCCGGTGTCCGCATCTTTTACGGTAACAGGCTGGCTGTCGCCGTTGGCGAGGAAACGGTGGATGTGGGTCTGGACATCCTTCGGCTCCATTCCCATGGTTTTGTATATCTTCTCAAGAATCGTTATTTCCTTGGGGTGAATGACTCCATCTGCCCCGGCCACACTGATCAGGAAGTCGGCCACCTTTTCGCGCTGTGCAGTACTGAGTCCATCCAATTTTGCCTTCATGCCGGCCATGCTCGGAGGGCGGGCAATGATCCATTCGAAGAATGCCGAAAGGCGCAGTGATTCTGCCTGGCTCAAGCCCAAGGACTGGGCCAAATGGGAATGCAGGGCCGAACGTTCTTCGGGCGAGACGTCTCCATCTGCGGCTGCAACCTGACCCGTCAGGTGAACGAGAGCAATGGCCTGATGATATCCTGTCCCGGGAGCTTCGTCTTTTCCTTCCGGAAAATTGAAAAGGACTATCTCATCCCCGGCTGCAGGTGTGCGGCCGCCGTGCCGGGGGTCGGGCT
The DNA here is from genome assembly GCF_026000375.1 of Pseudodesulfovibrio portus. Lineage (NCBI taxonomy): Bacteria > Pseudomonadati > Thermodesulfobacteriota > Desulfovibrionia > Desulfovibrionales > Desulfovibrionaceae > Pseudodesulfovibrio > Pseudodesulfovibrio portus. The sequence continues at coordinate 1,009,444 of NZ_AP026708.1, read as the reverse complement.
CCATGCCGATCCCCAATGCGCCAAGAATACTGGACGCTTGGCTGGCTTCCGCTTTTGTGAGTTTGCCCGGAGTGTTTGTGGGCCACATTTCGATCAGCGTGTTAACCTGAGCGGTCCCCATCTCTTTGCCGCCCAGAGTGTTGTTGCAGTACTGCCGGAGGGCGTCCAGTTCTGAGGACTTGCGTTTCATGGCGATGGAACCGGGCAGGAGAGCTATGCCCGCAATTCCTTTTGCCGCTTCGGGATCCTTGCCCATAAGGCGGCTGTAGGAATCCAGGTCAGACATGCTTTGGTCTACAAGCTTCCAAAGGTTGCCAAGGGGGCGCTTGAGGCCACTGGGGTCCGGAATGTCAACTTCCGAGCTGAATCCTCTAAGAGATGAGCTTGCTGGATGATATTCGAGCCTGATTTTTTTCTTGTTGGGGGGGACGACCATCCCCTCGCCGAATTTCTCTTGATAAAGAGTCTTGAAGAGGAAAGCGAATTCGTGCGGACAACGCTTTGCTGGAACCCGCAATCTGGTTTCCGGGTCTCTGAGTACCCACTCCAGGGCCAAATCCCAAGGTATCGGTTTTCCGTCGGCAACGTGCTTGCCGAGCTCGATTTTGAAGCTCGGAGGGTACATCCCCCTGGCAATCTTATTTGGGTTGATTTCCGATTTATGGGTACCGTCCCCGATCAAAACATTGATGAGGCCTAAGAAATTCTCAGAATATTGCCTGAACGAGCGGTTGTCGCCGTAGATAGCCAGGAGATCACTCAGCTCGTCGCGTATATGGAGCAATTCTTCCTGTGCCGGTTTGCCGTGCAACACCCGTCTTTCCAGACCATAATAAAACAGGAAGACATATCCAATATACGCCCCCTCGACTCTACGTCCCTTTGCAAGCCAGTCGATGTAGGCTGCCCTGGCCTCGGGTGATATCCGGCTGTACGAAGGCCAGTAGGACATCGCGTAGTTTTCGGTGCACGATCTGTCGGCGCTTCTGGAGAGATTGGGGTTGATGAGGGCCGGATCGGCGCCGTACCCGCTCAGTGCGCCAAGCCCGTCGCCCACGAAAAGCATCCCGTCCTTGATCGTGTGTCCGTATATTTCGACAGATTGGCCCGGAGGAATCCAGCACTCGCCGTCGGATTGAGTTGCCTTAAAGTCGTAATCGTCGTCCCAATCGTCGCCGGAATAAGTGACCCGGACTTCGATGTTGCTGGCGAATTCTTCGAGTTCTTGTTTGTATTTTTGTTTGGCGGAGGCTTTTTTGATGAAGTGGACTATTAACCAGATGATCAGCCCCAAAACGATTAGTTTGCCCATTGTGACCTCATTGTGATGAGTAGAATCTTAGAAAATCACCGAATAATTATCAACCTGAACTGATGATATTTACTGATATTTCACTAAGTAAATGCGATTTGTCGCGTATGAATTGTCTCAAGTCGGATTGTTGAAAACGACTTGAGACCTCATTTATTAATTCGGGGATGACTTGTCTTGAACGTGTTGGTGCCAGATGCTGGTAGTTTTCACACGCGGAGTTGAGTTTCTCTAAAAGCACAGCGTCAATCTCTTCGGCAGAATGCATGGATAAGAAAGAGATTAGCTTTTGGGTGGCCTCTAAGCCTAAATCCGTATTCAGCTTCTGTTGTTCTGATTTGTCTAAACGTCCGTCTCTACAGACAGCTACCGCAGAGAGCCATAATTGTACTTCTTCTTCAGCTTGATCAAACTGTTGTTGAGTGAAGTCCCCAAGTTGAGATTTCATGTCGTTGAAGACTTTTTGATCCAATGCATTTTTTTCCATCTTTCCTGCTACATCACCATCTGTGTAGCTAGCGAAGGTTTTGCCCATAGAGAACCACAAAAGAGCCTTAACCCGTAGAGGGAGTGGCGGGTGGGTGTTCCAAATCTCCGCATCTAGGGTGCGAATCTCAGAAACACTTCGCAACTCGTTAAGGAATGCAGGAATATCTAGATTGATATGGTCCCCGCCTAAGCCGGACAGCGTCTTTAACATCGCACAGATTGCGGGTTCCAGGTCGCCACATGCAAGTAGGCCCAGTCGGTCCGCAGAAATCTCTGCAGATTTTGACCGCATTGTGTCCTCTAAACTGCTTCCAGAAAATATGTCGCTGTCGGAGTTGTGCCTGAGCAGAAAATGTCCAACCTCATGGCCAATGACAAAGGCAAGCTCTTTGGCATTAAGGAGTTGTACAACCCCCGAGCTGACTCGTATGAAACATTCTTGCGCATCGTTGCCTACGCAATAGGCTTGAATCTCAGCCGACGGATAGACCCAAGCATGGACATTCTCCTTCGGCAGCCGCAGGAAATTACATGTGTTCGTAAGTATTATGGAAAGTTCAGGAGTTAGCTGTGGACTGATTCGCAAGGAACTCGTCGTGAAGTATCTTTTTATTCGATCCTTTTCAGTAGAAGCTGCGCCGCATATAGCTGTCGCGGGAATGTCTTCCGCATACCTGACAGCCTCGGCTAAATCGCAAGCATCACGGAGTGTATAGGTCATGCGTATTTCCTGCGAGCTTCAGCAATGAGATCTAACATTTTTTGGGCTTGTGTCCTCTCTTGCCCTTCAGGCAAACTTTGGATTCTACCATTCCATTTTGTAAACTCGGTACGTAGGTGTTTTTTTATGGCATTTGGCTCCCAGCCTGGATCAATCCCGAGTAATGCTTCAAGGCTTTCTCCCGACTCAGGAACAACATTGACCTTAAGCAAACGTTGGTCTTTCATTTTTTGAATTTCATCGAAATCTAGCTCTAAAGCGTCTGCTATCCGGCGAATATCCTCCAGCTCACTTTCTTCTGCAACGCCATCAGCGGCCATAACGTCCAAACATAGTTCGATGGCCTCGTATTTATAGGCTTTTGAACCAATATCGTTTAGGCGGCGGGTCAAATCGCTAAACGATAGTTCCCTGTTCGAAGCCTCGTCATAGCTGCTTTTTAGTGCCCCGTTTAAAAGCGACTTCAATTTCTCCTGACGGGATTCAGGTTCGCTTTTAAGAACTTTCAGTATCCATTGCTGTATGACCTTTCCTTCTGACGGATCAAGGCTTCCATCAGAGAACGCCACAGCCATAGCCAATCTAACACACATTTCTCTTGCTATATCGGCTTCCTTTGCCGTTTCTTCATATCCCTTTTCTTCAAATCGATAGGTAAATGTCGTCGCGGCCTGAGCAACGATTCCTGTTTTAGACCCGAGGAAGCCTGCATTGATAGGTGGGACAAAATTCATGTCTACAATGCGGGCAATAATAGTCAGAGTTCGCAGGCCCCCAACTGGAGGGGTCAATGTTTCAGGTATAAATAGCCCCATTGGCACCCACATGGCGAATCCTTGATCTGGGCTGATTGTCGTGATTTCCCGCCTGCATTGGTAAACAATTGTTTCCGGCTCTTGAAAGTCTTCCAGGATAGATAGGACTGGCACTAAGTCGCCATCTCGCTTGTCAAAGACAGACACAATGCAGCCGATGGTTGTTCTCTGGGAGACTGGCAGCAAACCCTTACCTTGTATTTCGACAATTTCAAAAGGGTTGTCGTCTTCGCCCACGGTCTTTTGTTTAGCTTGTATTTGGAAGTCGCCCATGCCGCTAAATTGGTATTCAAAATTTTCCTTGAAGCTTCCTCTGCCTCGGGCGGCATTGAATGCGGCTTTTCCAGATGAAGCAAGCCCACGGAAGACCAAGTTTACGACAACTAGAAAAATAACTAAACCAACCAAACTTAATATGGCTTCCATTTTGGCTACTCCACGAGAAAAGCGTTAATATCGACGCCTGACGTAGAATTCTTGGCTGTACTCAGTTCGACATTTTGTTGATGCCCTGTTGCTGCATCTTTGAAAGAGCATTTCATCACCTGGTTGAGGTCATATGAGAAGGTGACTTGCACCTCTTGGCCCGCTGGGCGACCTTCAGGCAAATCAAGGTTTCCCTCCCATATGATTTTAACGAATCTGGGATCCGTCTCGGGTGTGGCACTTTGGGTTACCTGACAATGGACGGATGTCTGTCCGTCGCCAATGGTGTAAAATGGATGCGTCTGTGAGCAGGGTAGCTTTTGGCCCTTTTCGAGAATAATAGTGTTATTTAATCGTTCCTGGTCTCGTTCAGGGTCATATGCTATAGAGATGCAACCAAAATAGTGGTTTGATATCTCTTGCAATTTGATCTGATCTACAGATTGCTTTTGTACAGGATTCAAGTTTGCAATGTCTGCACGGTACCCAGCATAGAGTGCTGCTCCAAGTGCAACGGCCTCGTCAGGGTTGACAATGCTTGTGGGATCCATTCCGAATACTCTCTTGGCACTCTCCTTGATTATCGGGACTCGCGTGCTGCCTCCAACCAGAAAGACTCCTGCCAAATCTGTGGAGGAGAGTCCCGCTTGTTCCAATACAGACTCACACAGCATTTCTGTTTGGGCCACAAGAGAACTGATCGACTTTTGAAATTCATCACGCGAAATTTCAATATTCACAGCCTTTCCAACTGAGTTCCATACTCGCCGTCTGGTTTGTTCTTTTCGTGAAAGAGATTTTTTCATCTCTTCAGCAACAATGGATGTGAAGTTTTCTTCATCTGGACTTTCACCGGTTGTTTCAAGAACTTTACTTCTGACGAGTTCCATAAGTTTTTTGTCAAAGTCGTCCCCGCCTAACCGGTTCACGCCTTCAGAGGCCAACACTTCCGTGTCCTGCCCTTTGACGCGAATAATCGAGACATCAAAGGTGCCGCCGCCCAAGTCGTAAACTGCGTAAGTACCAGCTAGTTCTTCGCCTTGGTGAAAGGCGTAGTACATTGCCGCAGCGGTCGGTTCATTGATAATGTTTTTGACATTGAGCCCGGCTAACCTTGCTGCTTCCAAAGTGGCCTCGCGGGCTTCGTTTGAGAAGTTTGCTGGGATCGTTACCACAGCCTCGTCAATTGGTCCGATCTTAGCCTCCGCTTCGTCTTTGAGGCGTTTGAGAATGAAAGAGCTTAGTGAGGTCGGGGTGATGGTTTGGCCGTTGACTTGATAAGATACATCATTCCCCATTTCTCTTTTGAATCGTCCGAATACATTCGTATTACCAAAGCCAAACATGGACTGTGCTTCAACCCCTGTGACAACCTTATCTTGTCCTTCGAAAAGGACGATCGACGGCATAATATTTGAATTTTCGCTTTCAATACTCATGATTGAGGGACGCCCTGTTTCATCCAAGACACCAATCGCAGAATAGGTTGTGCCAAGATCAATTCCGACTATATTGCCCATTGTTAACCTTCCTTAATCTTGAAGACTTCAACTCGTGAGGGGCGGAGGCATTCCTTCCCACCGGGAGTATTTAATAAATAACCAGGAGCCAATACGTTTGCTATTTGTTGATGTTTTTCTAGATATTCCGTTTCAATTACGACACACCGCTCGCTCACTCCAAACGTTTCAGTGAAATCATTTCCAAGGGGCGGAGAAAAGGGTTCAACACCACATTCTTCCAGTGCGTCTTCAAGGAGTTCAAGCATATCTTGCAGAATGTCCTTGGCCTCACTTTCCTCTTCAAGTTGCTTCAGTTCTACAGCGATGTTTGCGTGTATATCGATGAATCTTAAAATGAATTTGTTAAATACATTGGCCTCATAGCCTTTTTTGAGGGTTGATATCTCGTTGTCTTTTTCGGCCAACGAACCTTGGAATATTTGATAAGACTGCCGTATGTCTGATACTTTCTCATGTGTCGACTCATAGGTTGCATTCACCAATTGAGCATACTGCTCAAGAAGCGAGCGCAGAGCGGCATACTCATTGGTCTGTTTTGCAATCTTTTCAAGCAGCACTTCGGGAACTATTGACTGTTGCCCTCCGTCAACCGATCTTCTCCATCTGAACAGGTAGATCGTCGAGCCAAATAATGCACATGCGAGGCATGAGATGATAATGAGGGGAAGGGTTAAGCCGGGGGAAGGGGCTGGACTGACTAAAACCTGAGCTTCGTCCGGATCGGAATGTGTCTGTGAACTAAAAACAGGGCTTGTTGAAACCTTGCCGGGTGATTGTTCCGCTGGATCCTTTTCATTTGAGCAACCGACAACAAGCATGTTGATCACTAGCAAGAGTGTGAGCATTCCAATCTTCCAGAGGTTGTCGCGTTTTAATCTACCGCAACTCATGGGCGCTCCTTTTTGAATGTTTACGCTTCCCTCGTAGCGTTTTGAAAACAAAAAAGTAGTATCTTATCGGTAGTCCTATTACAAGTGACTGGTGAAACATTGGTTATAAAAGCCTTACCCCGTGCCTTCTTCTCTACGTTAATGGATAAAAAGTTATTTTCGTTTACTGTTTTCCATATTTTTCAAGGTTAAGGACTGGCCGTCATCCAGAAGGCAGACCTGTTGGAAATGTTTGTCGTACGCATTTTTCATCTCCGTATGTATCGGGATGACTTTGGCCGGGGCTATCGTTTTTACCAATGCTTGAAGGCTCTCTAGGTCTGCGTGGCCACTTGCATGAACTTGCTTGAAGGTGAGGCTTGGGGCGTCATTGATCCATTCAAAGATTTCCATGTCTCTGGAGCCCGGCTCGGAGGACATATATCCAGGCCATAAGGAGTAGATGATAGTAGCTTTGCTCGTTCCGGTTTCCTGCAACATTCGTTTGATGGGCCAGAGATTGGCCTTGATCATGTAATCTCCAGGATTACTGCGGATCGTGTCGAGGTTGATGTCCGCATTCAGGGAGTAAATTCGTCTCAGGAATCCCCCGAAGATATCTGGCTGGCTTTTGGCTGTGGCATATTGTCGACTCGCTGGCCAACCGTGTGCCAGCACTTTTATGCCTCCCCAATCCATGGCGGGAGTATTTTGAGTGACGCAGCGCATCTCTTCCAATATCCATGCTGTATAGATGTCGATAACCAATGTTCTTCCGGCTTTTTTGGCAGCGCGGAATATACTGACTATGCGATCGATGTTTTGCCCGGAGCACACGATGAATACAGGTCCGGATTCATTTTGTGCGATGGAAAGGAGTTCCTGCTCAACGTCCGCCTCTGAAAGCTGATGCTGATCCTTGCGGCCAAGGGTGGTGCCTTCCACCAGCATTGCGTCGATTTTTTTTGGAGGATTTGAGAGCAGGTTTTTCAGCAATTTCCCTTTTCGTCCATGTCCCCTGAAATCCCCGGAGTAGAACAGACGTTTCCCATCGGCTTCGACCAGGAAAGCAAAAGCTTCCGGCGAAGAGTGGTCCATCAGGTAGGGGGTGACCTTTATCTCACCAATGTCGATTGTTTCCCATGGATGCATGAACCGGGTGGTGAAGTTCGGTAAATCTTCATTCATGAACACGTGGCGTGCCCGGATGAACCGCCAGGTCAACTCGCCCAAATAGACGGGTAGGTCTTCAGGCAATTGACTCGCAAGGCCGTAATGGTCGGGGTGGCAGTGACTGACAAAGAGCGCATCAATGCCCTCAACTCGGAGCGGAAGCGTTGTGGCAGAGCCGTCCAGGGGCAGGCCTGCATCAAGAAGAATTCGACGTTTTCCTGATCGCATTTCGACGCAGGAGCCGCCTATCTCATTGGTTCCTCGATGAATGGTTATTTCCATGAGTTCGCCAAAAGTTGCCATTTGTCGAAACGGAGTGAATCTACCTTTGGTGTGTTTTCGACGTCTGCTTTCTGACCGTTGCGATTCGGCAGGAGGGTGATCATGTATTCGTCGAATTCCTGGGGGGAATAATCGAGAGCATACATGGCCATGGGCATGTTGAACGTTGTGTGTAGCTCCTTGAGGAGTTCAGACGTTTTATCCAGAGATGCCTTGTCGTCATTTATTCCATACGATTTGTAATATTCGTACGGAGCCAGCAGGATGAGGCTTTTCAAGTCATATCCCCACTCAACTGAATAATTCCGTAAGATTTCTCGATATACTTCGAGATTTTTGACGAGTTCGATCAGCGCATATAACGGTGAGTTGTTTGTTGCCCACGGTTTGAGCTCAATGAACACGGCTTCCTCTCCTGTCAGTCGCATCAGGTCTAAGGATTCCTTGCCTCCACGCAGTGGCATCTGATTGTACATGTCGCTGGAATTCGCAGCGACTATCATCCGCTCCAGAGCTTCCTCAACCCTGTATGCCTGAGCTCTGCCTTCTTTTTCATAAAGGGTGAACTCGTATCTCTGTCGCTTTTCCAGCCGACGTTTGCATTCGGGAAATTTTATCGCGACAAGATTTTTCACAGTGGTCCTGAGGCCTTCAGGCACGAAAGGCAGGCATCCTGACTCGGAGGTCAGGAATTTGTTCCATGTCTTTTTATGGTAGAGCTTCTCGCAGCCCTTCATAATGGGAGGCACTTGATCGAATATTCTTTTGAGAACACTTGTTTTTTCTTCATCTTTATCGGTCATTTTTTCCCCTTTGGGTTGGAGCACAGGTTGAATTTTGTGCTGTCATGCAGCATCCTATACCTGCGGTGGAGACTGGTCAAAAGTGGAGGTGTATAAGAGGGTTATTTCCACTTCATCCGGTTTCATGAATGGCGAGTATGAGTCCGCAAAAAATACAAAGGCATCATCTTTTGCCGCAGGATAAATATTGTCAGCCAGTTCACTGATCAGACTGAATGTTCTATGCGATGCAAGATAGGAATCAGGCATCCTAACGCAGCAGACAAGCGAGTCGTCTATTTGGGCGTTCGGTATGATTTCTCTGACTTCTTTGGCGAAGTGCTTGTCATATACTACTTTTGTTAAGCTTACTCGTATTGTTTTACCAGCTACTGAAGATTTCAAATCTGCAAGGTCAAATCCGATCACTCCCCGTAGATAAGCCAGTTCTGATACATTCATTATTATTTTGCTTGCCATATGGCTCGACATGCCTTTGTCGCAAATGATGCATTCATTTTGTCTGGGTTTTGCCTGCTGGCTGTATAGGTTGTCACCCATGCACAAGCTCACGGTCAGCAGTGACTCAGAGAGCCTGTGTGCCGTGTAAATCATATCTCGGGTTGCAGGGGCACCAGCGATAAATGAAATGTCCGGCACGGGGCTTTGGCTCTTATGGATTGTTGGCGATATGACATCACCTGGCCGCGGTATATTCTTGATTAGGTCATTGACCACGATTTGAGGTGCTGTCACCCGGATCGTTATGTCATTCTTAAGATGATCCGCGAATATCTTTGGGGCGTTGTTGCGAAGTTGAATTTGAGCGTCTTGTATCCAGGGAGGATTCAAGCAATCGGGGAAGAGTAGAGATGCACTTCCAATCCCTAACGTCTTGAGCATTTGTCGTCTTGAAATTATCATTTTTTATCCAATCCCTGACTCTATTCCCAAGGGCCACGGTATGGCAGGTGAGTATATTTCTCCCAAACTTCTTGTGTGACTTTCAACTGCTCCAGGATCTGGTCGATTCGCAAGTATTGGCTATCCGTGGACTGCCTCCAGTATTCCTTTTCGCCTTTTGCAGCCGATTTGTTTTTCCACCAGTTGTATTTTTCTGGGCAATCCGAAGGAATGATCAGTTCTCCATGCTCATCAATGTATGGCTCGCGGTTTTTCACAAAGACTCCTTCGCGGTTTTTATCGTGAAATGAATATGTTGTAATGTGCCGATGAGTTGTGGCACTCTCCCCGCAAAGTACTTCGAATATTGTTCCATAATCTGGAATGTGAATGTGCTTATTTGGCTTGGAAGATCGCAGGACGCGGAAGGAAACGTGTTTCATGAAAATACATGTTGGATATCTTTTTGACGGAGGAAGTTTCCCGGGCGAGTTGGGGAACTCGGAGGCGGCAGAAGGGGTGATGACGACCGGTCCGCTTGGTTTGGTCAGCATTCTCGAAACGCGCCTGGGCATCCCCGCTTGTCACCATGGACAGCCTGTCCGCATTGCCCGGTACCTGGCTGCGATGGATGATTGTTGCAAGACCGACGAGCCTTTTTACAAAAAGTCCTTTGAGGCGGACGGCTGGTCCGCCGCAAGGAGTCTACTTGTATTGAGGGATCAGCTTCGATTGTCCGGCTGGGATGGTCATGATCCGGGAGCTTCGGCCCGCTTGATGGATATGGCCACGCTGGAGAAGTCGGCCCGCGTCCTTCCAGGCCTCGCCGAGCGCATTGAGGATATTCTCGGTTCACTCGCCATATATGGAATTTCTGGGATATCCGAAATCGTCCTTCATGTGCATGACGTGACAGAGTGGCCGTCCTGTTGGCGCAGGCTTTTTGTGGCGCTGGAGGAAAAGGGAATTCCGCTTGGCGTGTGGCAGCCTGATGTTGCCCCAAGGACGTCCACTGATCTGGATATCCTGCATGAAAGGTTGTGTACTTCTGGCAACGTTGCAGCAACATTTCAGGCGGATGGGTCGATAGTCCGTTTGTCCTCGGCCACGGCTCTGGAAGCTGCAGACGCCTTGGGAGCGTGGCTTGCCGTAAAGGATGACTCGGATGGTGACCTTGCGCTTATCGTCGAGTCCGGGGCGGAAGTCCTGGACGCTGCCATGTGCCGACACGGTCTGCCGCGTCCCGGTGGTGGCAGTCGGTCACAATGGCGTGCCGCGCTGCAATTGCTGCCTTTGGGGCTAGGAATTCACTGGGCCCCGTTCGATCCGCAAAGCTATCTGGAATTTTTGACCGCACCGATTTGTCCGCTGCATCCGGCCATGGCAGGTCATCTTGTTCGTGTCTTGGAACAGGCTCCAGGTATGGGCGGGAAAAAATGGATTGAGGCTGTTGGCAAGTGTGAAGAATGGGCGCGAAAACAGGACGACGGTGAAACACTCTTGGAGGACTTGCGTTTTTGGACCGGAGTGAAACGGGTGTCGCCGCATGTTGGGTTGGATGTGGAGACGATCTGCACCATTTGCCAGCGCTTGAGCGACTGGGCCGCAAAGGGAGCGCAGTCCCTGGAAGGACGATTGATGGGGGCGGTGTCGGGCATGGCCTTGGAGCTTGCCGAGGCCGTGCGGGAAACGGGCCGGAAGGCCATCCCCAAGCCACAATTGGACCGGATGCTTGATTCGGTCATCGGAGGCGGTGCCAGCATTGCGGACAAGGCCGAGGCTTCGCCCTGGGCGGTTCTAACGCATCCGGGACAGCTAGGAGACAGGGTGGACACGGTCATCTGGTGGGATTTTACCATGGAAGGGATGCCGTCCTGCCGTCTGCCATGGACCAATGCCGAGTTGACGGCCTTGAATAATGCCGGGGTCCATATGGATGATATGGATCTGCATCGAAATCTGGAACTCTCATCCTGGCAACAGGCCGTGTGCAATACCCATAAGCGGCTGGTCCTCGTGATGCCGGAGCAGGATGGTGGAGAGCCGTTGCCGCCTCATCCCTTCTGGGAAAATATTGTTGCCGTCATGAATCTTTCCGGGGACACGGACATCCCGGCCATGACGGTTTCGGCCTCGCAACTGCGTAAAGGCGATGATCGCCTGATGGGTCGGATTATCCCGCTGGAGCTCGTGGTGGAGAATGCCGCCCTGGAATTTCAGCAGCACTGGGAAGCTCCGGCGGGGACTGTCGCCAGACGGGAAAAGGAATCGCCTTCAGGTATGTCGCAGCTT